>JBBSFT010000020.1:0-31872 GCA_038254845.1 Gemmatimonadales bacterium
ATGCCGTGCCAGCATTCGCTGTCTGGATTTGACGGACAGACATATCCTAAGTTTGAACCAGCGCGGTTTGAGCCTTGCGGAACTTCGCGAAATGTGAGTCCGTTAGGGATTAATCCCGGGGTGTCAAATGGATCGGAAAAAGCTCGAAGCTCTGGCCCGAAAGAATGCGGCAAAATCAGGGAGCGGATCGTCGATTCCCAAACGATTCGGCAAGAAGTACGACTCGAATCTGTCGGACGATCCGACGGACGAGGCGACAATCAAGAAACTGGCGGAAAGCGAACGGTTCTTTGCCGAGATGAAGAAACGCGACTTCTAATTCTGGAGTGAGAGCATGAGAAGACTTTTGGCGATCGCCGCCCTCGCAGTGGCGACTGCGTGTGGCTTTGCCCCATCACAAGTCGTGACCGGGGCGCCCGGGCATCGCGACGTGCTGTATCCGGCAGAGATAGAAACCAATCGAACGCCCGGAATGTCCGCCTACGACCTGATCACTCACCTCAGGCCCGAGTATTTGCGCAGCCGCGGACCCAACTCATTCAGCAGTACGGGTCCCGTGACGGCGGTTGTTTACCTCGACAACGCCAGGTACGGCACTCTCGACTCGATGAAGGGAATCAACGCGGATATCATCGAGCAGGCGGAGTATCTGTCAGCGGCGTCCGCAACAACCCGATACGGTCTGGATCATACCGGGGGCGCGATCCTTCTCTTCACCAAATCCCGGTAGAAGCCTCGGCAGACAGAGTAAACTCCGTTAAAATTGAATGACGGAGGATTACGATGAACAGGCTTGAAAAGCTTCATGATGAAGGACAGTCAATCTGGCTGGACAATATTGACCGGAAGATGCTGTACAATGGCGATCTCGAACGGCGGATCGCTGAGGATTCGCTGACGGGGATGACGTCGAACCCGACGATATTCGAGAAGGCACTCGCCGACGGCACCGCCTACGACGAGCAGCTCTCCGGAGCCGATGCCGGGCTGTCCCATCCGCAGCTCTTCGAGCTCGTCGAAACGACCGATGTGCAGCGAGCCTGCGACCTGTTCGCCGGTGTCTACTCGAGCACGCGTGGCGGCGACGGCTATGTGTCGATCGAAGTTTCGCCTGGCGTCGCGAACGATGTCGGCGCGACGGTCGAGGAAGCGCGTCGTCTTTGGAAAACGGTAGACAGGCCGAACGTTATGGTGAAAGTTCCCGGAACTGAACAAGGCGCAAAGGCCGTTCGCCAGCTGATCGCCGACGGCATCAATGTCAACATCACTCTCCTGTTTTCGATCGATGCGCACGATCACGTTATCGACGCCTACATGTCTGGACTCGAAGACCGCGCCGCTGCCGGAAATCCGGTCGATCACGTCTTCTCGGTTGCCAGCTTTTTTGTCAGCCGAGTCGACACGGAAGTAGACAAGCGCCTCGACGAGATGGTGAAGACCGCCAACCCCACAGACCGCGATCGTCTCAAGATGTTGAAGGGACGGACAGCGGTCGCCAACGCGAAGCTGGCCTACAGACTCTTCACGCGCCGGTTTGGCGAGCCGCGGTGGAAGGCCCTCGAGGAACGCGGTGCTCGCGTTCAGCAGCCGCTATGGGCAAGCACTGGAGTCAAGAACCCGGCATACCGCGACGTCATGTACGTCGAGGATCTGATCGGTCCGCACACGGTCAACACCATGCCGCCCGCGCTCATCGACGCATTCGAGGATCATGGCGACGTGCAGCGTTCAGTTGACACGCGGCTCGGTGCGGCCGAGGGCCTTCTTCGCGAAGTCGAGGCAGTTGGCATCTCGATCAGGGATGTGACCGACAAGCTGCTTGCTGACGGTCTCGCAAGCTTCCAGAAGTCATTCGATACACTGATCGCAGGAATCGAAAAGAAGACGAGCCAGCTGACGTCAGCGAGGTGACCTTAGCGTTCATTCCGCGTACGAAGGTCGTCTGCACGATTGGGCCGGCGACCTCAGATGTTGACGGCATTCGGTCGCTATTCGAAGCGGGCATGAATGTCGCCCGCCTTAATTTCTCGCACGGCACCCACGCACAGCATGCCGAAGTCATCGACAACATCCGGACAGTCGCCGCCGAGCTGAAGCAGCCAGTCGCCATCCTTGGCGATCTTCAAGGGCCCCGCATCCGCGTCGGCGACCTGACTTCCCCACGGACGGTGGCAACGGGTGAAGACATTACACTCGTCCACGAAGGCCTCGACTCTTTCGGCGAGATCCCGATCACGTACGATCATCTCGCGAAGGACGTTCACGTCGGCGACAGAATCCTGATCGACGATGGCCTGATCGAGCTGCTGGCGATGGAAGTGGCCGATCCGCGAGTGCGCGCGCGAGTCGTACACGGCGGCGATATCAAGGCGCACAAGGGCCTCAACCTGCCGGGCGTGCACGTGTCGGCGCCGTCGATCACCGAAAAAGATATCGCCGACATTCATTTCGCCGTCGAGCGCGACCTCGACTATCTCGCGCTCAGTTTTGTGCGGCGCGCGCAGGATGTCGAGCAGTTGAGAGCGATGATTCCGAAAGGCCTGCTCATCGTCGCGAAAATTGAAAAGGACGTAGCACTTCACAACATCGAGAGCATCATCCAGGCGGCGGACGTCGTGATGGTCGCGCGCGGCGATCTCGGTGTCGAGCTCCCGTTCGAGGAAGTGCCGGGAGCGCAGAAGCGCATCATCGCGCTCGCCAACAGACTCGGCAGGCCTGTCATCACCGCGACCCAGATGCTCGAGTCGATGATCGAAAATCCGCGACCAACGCGGGCTGAGGCGAGTGACGTCGCAAACGCGATTCTCGATGGCACCGATGCGGTGATGCTCTCGGCCGAAACGGCAGCGGGTGCGTATCCGCGGCTGGCGGTCGAGGCGATGAGACGAATCATCACTGAAGTAGAGAAGCATCCGCCTGGTGGGCGCCCGCGGCGCGGAGTTCATCGCGACGTTGGTGTCGGTGTGCCGACCGAAGTCGCCATTGCGGCGGCGACAACCGCCGCGGTGGATATGCTTGGCGCCCCACTTGTTGTCGTGTTCACGAAGAGCGGATTCTCGGCGCGAATTGTCGCCGCACACCGGCCGAACGTATCGATTCTCGTGCTGACCGACCAGCCGCGAACGTTCCGCCAGCTCGCGATGGTGTGGGGTGTCATTCCCGAGCTCGTGCCGCACTGCGAGAACTACGATGAGATGATGCGGCGCGCCAAGGAAGTCGTCGTTGCGCGTGAGCTCGCGTCACGCGGGGACCGGATCATCGTCACCGCCGGTGTTCCGTTCGATGTTCCCGGTACGACAAATCTCCTGAAAGTGGAAACTGTGTGAGCGCGCGGGCGGGCGGTCACGCGTGAAGCTCACATTCCTCGGAACGGGAACGAGCTTCGGCGTTCCGCAGGTCGGGTGCGGTTGCAAGGTGTGCCATTCGCCTGATCCACGGGACAAGCGCACCCGCGTCGGCGCGATCGTGGAAACGGACACCGGGGGGCGGCTCCTGATCGACACTCCCCCTGAGCTTCGATTACAATTGATCGCCGCTGGTATCGACCGTGTGGATGCCGTGCTATTCACGCACGATCATGCCGACCACACTCACGGACTCGACGACATCCGCGCTCTTTCGGTGCGACGGAAAGCGCCGCTCGAGATGTACGGCCCGGCCGAATCACTCGCCCGTCTGGCGCAACGGTTCAGCTATATCTTCGACGATCGTATGCGTCCGTTACCCGGCACGACAAAACCGGAGGGCCGCGCAATTCCGCTCCTCGATCGGGAGACAACGGAGATTGCCGGCATCGATGTCACTCCGATCGCCGTGCCGCACGGGTCTGTCTCTGTGTTCGGCTACCGAATCGGCCCGCTCGCATATGTTACCGACGCGAAGACGTTGTCGGACGACGTGATCGGTGCTCTTCGCGGCGCAAAAGTGCTCGTGCTGAATGCACTGTTTCGGACGGGTCATCCAACGCACCTCAGCATTCCCGAAGCGGTGCGCGCGGCTCAGGCCGTCGGTGCCGAGCGAACATATCTGACGCATCTGACTCACGACAACTTTCACGCTGACCTCGAGGCCGAGCTTCCTCGCGGGATCATGCCTGCCTTTGACGGCCTGACCGTGCGCCTCGACTGAGAGAGAAAGTTGGAACTATCGCGCTCAGTCGGTTCGGAAGTCCTTACCTGATTTTTGTTTGTCCTTCTCCGCTATCTCTGCGCACCTCCGCGCTCGCCGCGGGGAGGTTTTCGATGTCTGACACCCCTTGCAACGCCACGACAGAGAGGAGAGTTTGACCAAACTATGCTCGAACAACTAATGAAGGGCTCCATCACCGTCGATGACGGCAAGGTATCGGTCAATGATGAGGCCGGCGTTGCCTCGGCGCAGATGGACGCGCTGGTTCGCACGGCGGTCTTCGGGGACCGGGACGAGCGTGACAACGCGCGGTGGCTCATCTGGGAGATAGGACAGGAAGTGGGAGTCGTCCCGTCGTCCATTCATGATCTCTATCTCGCTCGCGGGCGCGGCGAAACAGGTGGCTACACGGTGCCGGCGATCAACGTGCGCGGCATGGCGTACGATACGGCACGATCGATCTTCCGGACCGCGCTCAAGCTCAACGCCGGTGCGTTCATTCTCGAGATCGCGCGATCGGAGATTGCCTATTCCGACCAGCGTCCCGCCGAATATGTGGCAGTCATCATGGCTGCCGCGCTCCGCGAAGGATGGCGGGGGCCGCTGTTCATTCAGGGCGACCACTTTCAGGTGAGCGCGAAGAAATTCGCGGTCGATCCGACCGCCGAAGTCGATGCGGTGAAGCAGCTCGCTCGCGAGGCGGTAGCTGCCGGGTTCTACAACATCGACATCGACACATCGACGCTCGTCGATCTGTCGAAGCCGAATCTCAACGAACAGCAGCGCGCCAATTACGAGCAGGCTGCTGATATCGCGATGTTCGTGCGCCACCTTCAGCCCGAGGCGATCAACATCTCGCTCGGCGGCGAGATTGGCGAGGTCGGTACGGAAAACAGCACCGTTGAGGAGCTGCACGCGTACATGGATGGGTTCAACGCAACGCTTCAGCAGCGCGCACCGGGCGTCGAAGGGCTATCGAAAATCAGCGTGCAGTCGGGAACGACCCATGGAGGTGTCGTCCTTCCGGACGGAACGATCGCGGATGTTCAGATCGACTTTGAGACGCTACGATTATTGTCCGACGTTGCGCGCAAGGACTATGGGCTTGCGGGTGCCGTTCAGCACGGCGCGTCAACGTTGCCCGACACCGCGTTCAACCATTTCCCTCGCACAGAAACGGCCGAGATCCACCTGGCGACGAACTTTCAGACGATGCTGTACGATCGTCTTCCCGATGGACTTCGCGCGGAGATCTATGACTGGCTGTCGACGAACGCGAAAGACGAGCGAAAGGCAACCGATTCGGACGAGCAGTTTTTTTACAAGACGCGCAAGAAGGCGCTTGGGCAGTTCAAGGAGCGGTTCTGGGATCTTGACGACGACTCCAAGGGCCGGCTCGCGGTAGGGTACGACGAGAAGTTCGAGTTCCTGTTCACGCAGTTGGGCATTTCGAATACGACTGCCGACGTGGCGAAGCACGTGACGCCGGTGCGCCAGCATCGTCCGCAGCCGCATGAAGGAATGGTGATGGTTGCGGCGGCGCCCGATGACGCCGATCTGAGTGACTGACTCGTCACCCTCAGATCCGTCGTGGAAAGCCGTGCTTCAGAGCGCGGTGAGAGCGTCGGGTCACGAGATGCGGAACGCATTGAATGGTCTGGTGGTAAACCTTGAAGTCGTGCGGGCGCAAATCGCTGCGTCCGGAGTGTCGGTCGAGCCATTCATGTCGCAGGCCCTCGAGCAGTCCGAGGAATCTGTGAGGCTCGCCGAGTCGGCTAATGCGTTGCTCACGCTCCTGGTAGGTGCGGTCGGGCCCGGCGGCGAGCTTCGGTGTTCAACAGTCGGCGACAACGCGCTGAAAATTGACGGAGGCAGCGACGCCGAGCGGCTTGCGAACGGGCTTCGGCCCCTGGCGGCGCGCCGTGTGTTTTCAGTCGAGCAAACCGGCCCGACGGTTATATTACGGATTCCTGACGATCGCCCTGAAAACGAATTAACGAATGAATAAAGCGAAGATCCTGATTGCCGACGACGAGCTTTCGATGACGAACGCGCTGAGCGCGATTCTCATCGGTGAAGGGTACGACGTCGCCGTCGCTCAGGATGGGAAAAAGGCATTGGACCAGTTGAGCTCGGATGATTTCGGAGTTGTGCTCGCCGATCTCAAGATGCCGAAGCTCGATGGCCTCGCCCTCCTCAAGGAGCTTCAGCGCCAGGCGATTCCAACTGAATGCATCATTGTGACCGGCCAGGGCACGGTCGATTCAGCAGTCCAGGCGATGCGCGAAGGCGCCTACGATTATATCGAGAAGCCGCTCAATGCCGAAAAGCTCAACCGGCTCAAGGCGCTGATTCCGAAAGCACTCGACAAGTTCAATGTGCAGGAGCGGAACCGCGAGCTTTCATCGAAGCTCGAGACGCTCACGCACTATGGCGAGCTCACCGGCCAGTCCGAAGAGATGCGCGCGGTTTATCAGATCATCGATTCCGTCGCGCCGTCCACGGCGAGCGTGATGATTCTTGGCGAGTCGGGCACTGGTAAGGAGCTTGTCGCGCGTGCGCTTCACACGAAGAGCGACAGGTCAAAGGGCCCGTTTTTCGCTCTCAACTGCGCGGCGCTGCCGAAAGACATATTGGAGAACGAGCTATTCGGGCATGAGAAGGGTGCCTTCACCGGCTCGACCAACGAGAAGGCCGGCGCGTTCGAGATGGCGCATGGCGGCACGATCTTTCTTGACGAAGTCGCGGAGATGGCGACCGACATTCAGGTCAAGCTTCTGCGCGCGATCGAAACGCGCACGATCCGCAGGCTTGGCGGCAAGAAGGAGATCGCGGTGGACATCCGCATCGTGGCCGCAACGAATCGCGATCTGCAGAAGGCATTGGCCGAAAATGAGCTGCGCGAGGATCTCTATTACCGTGTCGCGGTTGTCGAGATTTTTCTTCCGCCGCTTCGCGATCGCGCTGGTGACATCAAGCTGCTCGCGAATGAGTTTCTTGCCCGCTTCTCCAGTCAGAACACGAAGAAGATCAAGGGATTCGAGGCCGGCGCGTGGGAGTGGATTCTCTCGCATAACTGGGCAGGCAATGTGCGCGAGCTGAAAAATGCCGTGGAGCGCGCGGTGATCATGGCGCGCGGTGAGATCATCACATCGCACGACATCATGCCACGACACCTGCGGGTGACCGGCGAGATGCCGGCACTCACGATGCCCGCCGGATCGTCTCTCGCGGACACCCGAAAGCAGCTGGTGCTGCGGACGTTTGCGACGACGAACGGAGACGCGGCCAAGACCGCGTCCATCGTCGGTATCTCGGCGGACGATGTCCGCGCGGAAATATCAGCGTTGCTGCATACGAATGGCACGGCGCACGCAGAAAAGCCGGTGGCGGCTCCGGCAGTGGTCGAAACCGCAAAACCGCGCACTGCGCGCGCCCCGAAGCCGAAGGCCAGAAAGCGTTAAAACCCCGACGGAGAATCGATGTCCAATTATGAGTGGGATGATGACGACGAGCCGATGATCGTCATCCAGAAGAGTGAGCCTGGTGTTGGAACGTTCGTCGCCGGACTGGCGATCGGTGCGGGGATTGCGCTGCTGTTTGCGCCGCGTTCCGGTGAAGAGACCCGCCGCGACATCGAG
The DNA here is from genome assembly GCA_038254845.1 of Gemmatimonadales bacterium. GTDB lineage: Bacteria > Gemmatimonadota > Gemmatimonadetes > Gemmatimonadales > Gemmatimonadaceae > UBA4720. Next base: position 7,770 of record JBBSFT010000020.1, read on the forward strand.
CGACGCGCGCGGAAAGTCGGGAACCAGGCCCAGGATTTCGTTTCCGAGGTGACTGAGTCCGTCGGTCAGAAGATTCAGGACGCTAAGGAAAGTGTCGAGAACCAGTTCGACTCCGCCCGCAACGCGGTTGACCTGAAGCGGCGGCAGGTGACGAATGCGGTCGATGCGGGCCGCGCCGCGGCGCAGCAGGCGCGCGTCGAGCTCGAGCAGCGCATCGCCGAAACGAAGGCAGCGTATAAAGAGAGCTAGTGCCGAAACGGCCGCTTCATCTCCGGATCGGATGGCTGCTCCGCGATTACGGCGTTCGCGTCTGGGATAACAGCGGTGAGGACAACGTTTTCTTTCTGGCCGGCGGGATTGCCTTTAATCTCCTGCTGGCCGCCGTGCCGTTCATTCTACTGTTCGCGGCCGGCCTTGGCTATCTGCTGAATCAGTCGGCTGACGCGTCGTCAGTCGAGATCAACTCGCTCGTCGACCGGTTTCTTCCGCCTCACCCGAGTGGACCGTCTCCGCTTGCGAAAGTGCTGGTGGAGATAATCAAGTCGCGGCAGGCGATCGGGATTTACAGTATCGTGGGGTTCATCTGGTTTTCCACGCGACTCTTCGGGTCATTGAGAAGCGTGCTGTGCGCAATCTTCGACATCGATTCGGATCGCGGCATTATCGCGGGCAAGATCTTTGACGTGCAGATCACGGTCGTGTCGTCGCTTCTCCTCGTCGCCTACACGGCGCTCAACGCCTACATGGCGCTGGCGACGACAAAAGGGCTGGTTGTGCTCGGCCAGATTGGAGTGCGCAAGGACGTGATGGGGACGCTCGAGTACAACCTCGGTCAGTTCGTCGCATTCCTGTTTATCTCGCTCATGTTTTTCTCGCTGTACAAGTATCTGCCGAATCGGAAGATCAGATGGCAGACGGCATTCATCGCGTCGATGTTCACGAGTATTCTGCTCGAGGTTGCCAAGCGGCTGTTCGGCGTTTACGTGAGCAGATTCAATCCCGGCTCGTTGTATTCAGGAACCCTTGCGGCATTGGTCATCCTCGTAATCTGGCTGTATTACGCGGCGATGATCTTCATACTCGGCGGCGAAGTTGCGCAAGTATATGAGTTACGGAGAGTTAGACGCTTGCAAAGAGAGGCTTTTGAGGACTAATTTTCCGGCAGGGAAGTTGCAATGACTTCCGCGTGCCGTAGAGAGCGGCGCAATTACATCCTGGGAGGCGCTCGTGCGTAAGCTATTGGCAGTGGCCATTCTGGCCGTATCGATCACCGCCTGCAAGAAGACCGCAGATGGAGATCTCCAAGTTGAAAAGCCTGTGGTCGGAACGGTAACTGATACGCTGAACGTACCAAGCGTCGAAGTTTCGTCTGAATCGACAAAGGTTGCGGTACCGAAGGTTGAAGTGAAAAAAGATTCCGCAACCATCAAGGTTCCCACGATCAAGGTGAAGCGCTAGTCGCTGTTGTGCAGGAGCCCCCTGTCCTTTGCGGCAGGGGGCTTTTCTTGTTCTGCCAACCAATTTTGCTCCTCTCCGCATGTCTCCGCATGTCTCCGCATGTCTCCGCGCTGCTTCGCGTTCTTCGCGGTGAGGACTTGTCCTATTATATTTCGGGTGCCCCAGGTCCCGGAGGGCGAAAGCCCGCTAACTCCGTCAGGACCCCGAAGGTAGCAGCGGCATGCGGTGTCTTACGTTGCTCCGTCAGGCCTGGGGTATTTCTTCCCCTCCCAAAATGTCGCTCGCACTCGCCCGGAAATACCGCCCGAAGTCGTTCGCCGGCGTCGCGGTCCAGTCTCACGTTTCCGACACGCTTCGCGGCGCCATTGCCCGCGGACGCGTTGCGCACGGCTATCTCCTCTGCGGCCCGCGAGGAACTGGCAAAACCACTCTCGCCCGCGTGCTCGCCATGGCGCTCAATTGTGAGAACAAGAGTGCTGACGGCGAACCGTGCGGCGAGTGCACGTCATGCACGCGCATCTGGAGCGGCAGCTCCAGCATGGACGTCGTGGAGATCGATGCCGCATCAAACCGCGGCGTCGACGATGCCCGCGACCTGCGCGAGCGAGCGATGTACGCACCGTCAGGCGACGATCGCTACAAGGTGTACATCGTCGACGAAGCGCACATGCTCACCCGCGAAGCGTGGAACGCGCTGCTCAAGATTCTCGAGGAACCGCCCCCGCGCGTGGTGTTCGTATTCGCCACGACAGAGCCGCAAAAAATCGCTCAGACCGCGGCGCCAGTTCTCAGCCGCCTTCAGCGCTTCGACCTTAAGCGGATCGGCGCCTCGGAGATTGTCAAGCGGCTCGAAACCGTTCTCGACTCCGAAGCGATCGCGGCCGAGCCGGAGTCGCTCGCGATGATCGCGCGGGCGGCCGACGGCTCGATGCGCGACGCCCTCAGTATAACCGACCAGGTCATCTCGCTTGGCGACGGCCGCATCACAGCGACACGCGTCCGCGAAGCCCTTGGCCTGGTGGCGGAGGATGAATACCTCGCCCTCATCGATCTCATCGCCGGGAGGCGGGCCGGTGAAGTTTTTGACGCGATGGGAAAATTGGCGGATGGTGGAGTCGATTTCGGAGTCTTCCTCGCGGGACTGGCGGACATGCTCCGAGCGCAGCTCGCCGTCGTACTCAATGGCTCTGCTGACGGCGTGACACCGAAGGCTCTCGCTGAGCTCGCAAGGCACCGCGATCAGTTCTCTCCCGGCGACCTGTTGCGAATGCTGTCGATTTTGAGCGGGATGGAGCCGCAGTTCCGGCGAAGCTCCCAGCAGCAGCTGCTGGTGGAGATGCTGCTGGTTCGATTCGCGTTGCTCGACCGGTCAATCACGCTCGAGGAAGTCCTTCATGGTCTGGGCACGCCTGGTGCCGCCACCCCTTCCCTCCGTCTCCAGCGCGGAAGCGCGGCGGCTGATCGGCCGGTTGCGCGGGCTCGCCCGCCGCAGACGTCGGCGCGGGCTGCATCCGACCCTGACGCGACACAACGTCCACCCCGCGTGGCCGAGTCTGAATTCGTGGCGCGCGACTCGCGTGAGGAGGGTGCGGCCTCGGGGCCGGATTGGAAGGCTCAGTTCGATGAGTCAGCCCGGAATCCGGCGAGCTCGCGCCTGACGGACGAATCGGTGCGCGAGGAGCGGCTGGCTCGCCTCCGCGGGCAGGATCCGGTTCTCGACGCGGCAGTCCGGGAGCTCGACCTCGACCTGATCGACTGACACTCATTCAACGAAATAAAAAAACGATGCCCGATTTCACGAAAATTCTCGAGCAGGCTCAGCAGATGCAGGGCCGTCTCGAACAGGTGCAGTCAGAGCTGTCCGGGATGTCCGTGAGCGGAAGTGCCGGCGGCGGGATGGTGACGGTCGAGGCCGATGGCAAGGGCCAGATTACGAAGGTGAGGGTTGATCCGTCTATTGTGAACGCATCTGACGTCGAGATGCTCGAGGATCTCCTACTCGTCGCGCTCCGTGATGCACAGCAGAAGTCAACCGATCTGGCAAAGCAGGAGATGGGAAAGCTCACAGGCGGAATGGGGCTTCCGTTCAAGCTTCCGTTCTAGGGTGTCAGCGATCGACACACTGGCAGGGGAGCTTTCCCGTCTGCCGGGGATCGGCAGGAAGACGGCGATGCGTCTCACGTATCATCTTCTGAAACAGCCGCCCGAGCAGAGCCAGCGGCTGGCGCAGGCTCTCGTGACACTGGCTGAAAAAGTCAAGCCGTGCGCGCAGTGCTTCAACCTCACCGAGGAGGAGACCTGCGCGATCTGTCGCGATCCGCGTCGCGACCCCGGTTTGATCTGCCTTGTCGAGGACGCCTCGGACATCGGCTCGATCGAGAGGGCAGGCGAGTTTCGCGGAGTCTACCATGTGCTCGGTGGCCGTCTCTCGCCTCTCGACGGAATCGGTCCGGAAGACCTGAACATCCCCGAGCTCGAGCGCCGAGTCACGGGCGGGGGTGTGCGTGAGGTGATCCTCGCGACAAACCCGAGCATTGAGGGAGAGGCCACTGCGCTGTACGTTCAGCGCAAGCTTTCGCCACACCAACTGACCGTCACGCGAATCGCGCGCGGTCTACCCGTTGGCGGAGATCTTGAATACGCGGACGGAGTTACGATTGCGCAGGCACTTTCAGCACGGCGGGCGATGTGAATAGCGGACGGACCCGCCAGCTGGCGGCACTTGGATTTGTGGGAGGCGCTGCCTGCGGTGCGCTGGCGTGGAGTCATCTTCAGCGCCAGCACCGGCGCGACCTGTTCAGCCGTCATCCGCTGCGTCGCTTTGCCGCGCTCAGCTATCTGCGCACGCGCCCATCCGTCGGAACGGTGCGATTGCTTCGCGAATATGTCGCGTGGGAGCAGAAGCCATTGCTGAGGCAGCGCGGCGTTACCCTCATGCGCCGCGTCGAATCACAGCTCGCCTGATTTCATCGTGACCAATCCCGGTGCCGCAACGTGGTCTTTTGACGAAGAAGACCTCAACGCGCTGACGCGCACTGTGTCGCGTTTCCTCACCGAAACAGGCGCGCACTCGGCGCTCATCGCCGACCGATCGGGTCAGCTCGTTGCCACTATTGGACGGCCGCTGTCATTTGACCCAATGGTTTTCGCGACGCTGACGGCCGCCGACTTCAGCGCGAACGATCAGCTCGCGCGGCTGATCGGCGAAACGGATTTCACGACGCTGTTTCACCAGGGCGAGAAAGAGTCGATGTACGTCGCCGATGTGGCGCGCCGGCTCATCCTCGTCACACTGTTCGACAACCATACACCCATCGGTCTCGTGCGTCTCAAGATGAAGCCGGTGGTGGAAGAGCTGACGGTACATCTCGACCGCGCGTTCTCGCGCGCGCGAAAACGCGGAACGACGCAGCCGAACATCCTCGCGGGCGCCGGCGACGAGATCGACGAACTGTTCAACTGGTAAGGAGATAGAACTGCGATGTCGATGATCAACTACGCGGCGCGCGAGATCAACTGCAAGATCGTCTATTACGGCCCGGGCCTCGGCGGAAAGACGACGAATCTCGAGCACATCTACGGCAAGGTGAAACCGGACACGCGCGGCAAGCTCATCTCGCTCGCGACAGAAACGGAGCGAACGCTGTTCTTCGATTTCCTCCCGATCGATCTCGGCACCATTCGCGGATTCAATACGCGATTCCATCTCTACACCGTGCCCGGCCAGGTTTACTACAACGCGAGTCGCAAGCTGATTCTCAAGAACGTCGACGGGATCGTGTTCGTCGCGGATTCACAGATCGAGCGGATGGAAGCGAACCTGGAATCGATGCAGAACCTCTACGACAACATGGCGGAGTACGGGTACGATCTCACGCGCATGCCGTTCGTGATTCAGTACAACAAGCGTGACCTCCCGAACGGCGCGTCGATCGAGGATCTCCAGGCTGCTCTCAATCCCGGATGGGAGCCCGCCGAGCCGGCAAAGGCGCGCGTCACGCCCGATCCGTATCATGCGGGCCAGAACCTGGTCGACCAGCTCTCGAGCGGCGAGTGGGTTGAGCGCGTTCCCTACTTCGAGGCCGTTGCCGTTGCTGGTGACGGGGTTTTCGACACACTGAAGGCCGTCAGCAAACTCGTTCTCAAGGCACTCGCCTGAACCGAGACCCCGGGTGAACCTTCCGAACGCGATCACGATCAGCAGAATACTTGTTGCGCCGCTCATCGCGGCGCTTCCATTCATCAACTCCCCGACTGCACGCTTCGCGGCGTTCGTCATTTACATCATTGCGGCGATCTCCGACTACTACGACGGAATGCTCGCACGCACGCGTAACCTGATCACGGATCTCGGCCGCCTGCTCGATCCTCTCGCCGACAAGCTGCTGCTGTTCGCGACGCTCATCCCGATGTTCGTGCTGATGTCTCCGCCGGCCGATCCTGTCTCCGTGACAACCGCGTCATTCGCCGCGGCGCACAGTCTCCGATTTCAGACACCGTTGGGTGCGCTCGGATTGCCGTGGTGGGTCATGGCGATCGTCCTCGGCCGCGAGCTGTTCATGACGATCTTTCGACAGCTCGCGGCGCGGCGTGGAGTTGTTATCTCGGCGATCGGCCCCGCGAAGTGGAAGACAGGGTTTCAATCGGTATGGGTGGGCTCCGCGTATTTCTGGTTCTTCGCGGCTACTCTCGCCGCGAAGCGAGCGTGGGATAATTCGGCCTGGACGTCGTTCGCCTATTTCAATGGCGTGGTGGGTGCGGTGACGATGACTGCAGCGGTATTCCTCACTCTCTATTCTCTCGTGTTGTACATGAAGCGCTACGGCCGCGTGTTCTCGAGCTGAGCGTGAGAATCGAGATCGTCACGATCGGTGACGAGCTTCTGCTCGGCTTCACGATCGACACGAATGCGGCTCATCTCGCGCGCGAGCTCGCCGCGATCGGTGTTGAGATCGGACAACGTACGACAGTCGGCGATAATGCCGCTGACATTGCAGCGGGGGTGCGCGCCGCTCTTGACCGGTCCGGGGCGGTGATTACGACGGGCGGCCTTGGTCCGACGAGCGATGACATGACCAAGTCGTCGATCGCGGCGATGTTCGGCCGCCAGATGATTCGTGACGAAGCCATCGTTGACTCGCTGAAGGCGCGGTGGGCACGCTATCGACGACTCGGACCTTTCCCGGAGTCGAACATCGCTCAGGCGATGATTCCCTCCGGCGCAACGATCCTCTCGAACCAGCACGGCAGCGCACCAGGGATCTGGCTCGAGGACGATGCAGGCAGATGGGTCGCGATGCTGCCGGGCGTTCCGCGCGAAATGCGCGGGATGCTCGCCGACGAAGTGATTCCGAAAGTCGCGGAGCGCATGACACGCGATGGCAGCGAAGGCGTGACGGTCATTCGCTCCCGGACGCTGCGGACGACGGGCGTGGCGGAATCTGCGCTCGCCGATCAGCTCGGCGCACTCGCTGGCGGGTTCGATGGACTCTCGCTCGCGTTTCTGCCGCAGACCGACAGTGTCGATCTCAGATTGACCTCGCGCGGGCTTTCCGCGGCCGATGCCGACGCCGCGCTCGAGGCAGGCGCATTGAAACTTCGCGCTACCGCCGGACGGTTTGTATTTGGAGAGGGAAGTGACGACCTCGCCGAGATCGTCCTCGACGGTTGTCGGCGGCGCGGGGTGAAGCTCGCCGTGGCCGAGAGCTGCACGGGAGGTCTGCTCGGCGCACGGCTGACGGCGGTGGCGGGATCGAGTGACGTGTTTGTGGGCGGTGTCATCGCGTATGACAATTCAATCAAGCGCGACTGGCTCGAGGTAACCGACAATGACCTGGAAGAGCATGGCGCGGTGAGCGAAGAGGTTGCGGTCGCCATGGCCCGATCGGTGAGACCGCGAATGAAGGCGGACATCGCGATTGCCATCACCGGAGTAGCAGGGCCGGGTGGTGGAACTGCGGCGAAGCCTGTCGGTATGGTGTGGATAGCTCTCGACGGAATTGGCGCGCAGGCCCGATGTCTGCGACTGTTCGGAACGCGAGAGGAAGTCCGCCAGCGAGCGGCGCAGGCGGCGCTCGACATGGTCCGTCGGGCACTCGAAACAAGTTAGATTGACCGAATGAAAAGGAGCTGGGAAGGAATGAAAGATTCTCGAGTCCCGGACGAGAGTTCGGCCGCGATGGCGGACGCGATGGGCATCGCGGATGAAGCAAATTACTCCGGCGATCAGCCAGAGGATGGATCGGCCGAGACGGCCGATGGTCCGGACGATGATCAGATATCGTCGCTTCAGCGCGAGTTGACGAGTGAGCGCGACAAGCACCTCAGGCTCGCGGCGGAATTCGACAATTTCCGCCGGCGAAACCTCAAAGAGAAACTCGAAGCCGCCGAGCGCGGCCAGGCCGAGCTGGCGAGAATGATTCTCGATCCGCTCGACGATATCGCGCGCTTCGCCCACGTCGATCCCGCTGTCACCGAATCGAAGACCATTGTCGAAGGTGTCGAGATGGTCGAGAAGAAACTGGACAAGGCCCTCAAGAGCGCCGGCCTCGAGCCGGTTAATCCGATCGATCAGCGCTTCGACCCCGCTCTTCACGAGGCGGTGGGGACTGAAACCGCCGACAGCCCGGACCTCGATGGGACGGTGGCGCGGGTCTACCAGCTTGGATACACGTTCAAGGGACAGCTCCTTCGTCCCGCGCGTGTTGTCGTTCGCCAGCATCGCGACTAGCACAGCCAAACAGAGTTCATGGCCCCGACCAAGGACTTCTACGCGGTGCTCGGCGTTCCGTCCACCGCGACGCCGGACGAGATAAAGAAGGCGTTCCGCAAGCTGGCAAAAAAGAACCATCCCGACGCAAACGCCAACGATCCGAAGGCCGCGGAGAAATTCAAGGAGATTTCCGAGGCGAACAACGTCCTCGGTGATGTCGAAAAGCGAAAGCAGTACGATGAGATGCGGCGTCTTGGAGCATTCGGCGGATTCGGTGGCGCAAGCTCATCGCCGCGAGGCGGTTATTCTCAACGCACGAGCTCTTCAGGCGGAAATCCGAACGTCAACTTCCAGGATTTCGATATTGGCGGTCTTGGCGGCCTCGGAGATCTGTTCGGCTCGATCTTTGGAGGACAGGGGCGTGCGCAATCGCGGCCGAGCGGGCCTCAGCGTGGACAGAATATCGAAACGAGTCTGGAGATTCCGTTCAGAACTGCGGCGCGGGGCGGCAAGGTGCCCGTCGATCTCGAGGTGAATGAAGAGTGTGGCACGTGTCACGGCACTGGTGGCGCCCCCGGCGCGACAATGAAGGTTTGCCCCGAGTGCTCGGGTCGCGGAGTGGTCTCGTTTGGACAAGGGGGGTTTGCCGTGAACCGCCCGTGCCCGGTGTGTCTCGGTCGCGGGCAGGTGCCGTCAACGCCGTGTCCAACGTGCAACGGCGCAGGTGAAGTCAGGACCAGGAAAAAGGTTCTGATCAACGTGCCGGCGGGAGCGGATACGGGGTCGAAGATCAGGCTCAAGGGCCAGGGGGGCAAAGGCTCCGCCAACGGACCGCCGGGCGATCTGCTGATCACGTTCACCGTGCTGCCGGACAAGTTTTATCGGCGTGAGGGGCTGGACGTGATTGCAACTATTCCCGTCAATATTGCCCAGGCGACTCTTGGCTCCAGAGTAAGCGTGACGACGCTCGATGGGAAGAAAGTCCTCATCAAGATTCCGGCTGGCATTCCATCCGGAAAGCGCTTTCGCGTGCGCAGTCAGGGAATTCACAAGGGAACGCAGACGGGCGATCTGATTGTCGAAGTGAAGATCGAGGCCCCTGAAAAACTGAGCGAGGAGCAGGAGCGAATGATGAGGGAGTTCGCGGCGGCTGGAGGAATGAAGTATTAAGGCCGACTGGCGCGCGTGGGGCGCGACACTATTGGGCTCGTTCGCAATCGCGCTGATTTACGAGACGAAGCCGAACACCAGCTCATCCGTGACCCTTTCGCGGAAGGGTGACACCGCCATCGTTGTCGATACCGGAGCGGCAAGCGACTCGGCACATCATCTCGCCGACTCCGTGGTCGCCGTCGGGCCGGGCGAGCACCCACACGACACAGTTGACGCGCCTTCGCCGGCCGGCCCCGTCAATCCAGCGGGAACTGCTGGGTCGTCGTATCCAGCCGTAGTTCCCGGCGACATTGTTTCGCTGAAAGCGCAGGCGCCCGTTGTACCGGTGGCCGGAAAGGTGGCCGCTGATCTGAGTGACAACTTTGACGAGATGCGGGACGGCGTCCGCCGTCACAACGCGATGGACATCATGGCCGCGCGAAATACTCCGGTGCTATCCGCCACGTCGGGGACTGTCCTCAAGCTTCACAACAGCAGGGCGGGCGGCCTGACGGTCTACGCCGCGGATCCGACAAATCGTTTCACGCTCATGTACGGTCACCTCGACAGCTACAAGCCCGGCATCAAGGAAGGCGATGTGCTGCGTCGCGGCGACATCATCGGGTTCGTCGGATCAACCGGGAACGCGAATCCACTTGCGCCGCATCTTCACTTCGCCATCACTCGCAACGACAACATGAAGGATTGGTGGAGGGGAACGCCGCTCAATCCTTTTCTGGTGTACCGCTCGAAGTAGCACGAGCCGGCGCCGGCAAGTTGGTCGCCGGCGCCAGCGCGCCGCTCATCGCGAGGAGGCCCGGTCACGCTGCGAGGATGGGCAGAGCGTCTCGCCCCATCCGCGCCGCCGACTCGATGAAGCCGCCGCCGAGAACGCGCGCTCCGTCATAGAGAACGATCGATTGCCCCGGGGTGATGGCCGCCACCGGCTCGTCGAGCGCAATCTCTATCTCGCCCGCGTCCGACCTGATCAACTCACCGTCAGCAAGGGGCGCCCGGTGCCGAACCCGGACCTTGACGCGCGAGGCAACGGCAGGCGCATCGGCGAGCCAGTTCACTTCACGCGCAATGACACCGCGGCCCAGCAGTTCGTCGCGCGGCCCGATGACCACGGCCCGGTCGCCAGGCCGGATGCCGACGACGTACATCGGAATGCGAAATCCCCCCGGCACACCACGCCGCTGGCCGATCGTATAACGCGCAAACCCGTCGTGCTCGCCGACAACATCGCCCGCCGATGTCACGATCGGACCCGGAATCAGCGCCGGAGCGTCTGGCGCCAGCCGCTCGCGGAGGATCTTCATGTAGTCCCCATCGGGAACGAAACAGATCTCCTGACTTTCCGGCTTCTCGGCAACGACTGACAATCGGAGCTTTCGGGCCAGAGTGCGCGTCTCGGGCTTGGTCGAATCACCAACCGGAAGGAGCATGCGCGACAGCACACTGCGATCGATGCCCCAGAGGAAATAGGTCTGGTCCTTGTTGTCGTCCAATCCACGCAGCAGCGATCCATTCTGCACCCGGGCGTAATGCCCGGTCGCAATCCAGCGCGCGTCGATCGAGTCTGCCTTCTTCACAAGGTCGCGAAACTTTGTGAACGTATTGCAGCGGACGCAGGGAATCGGCGTGCGTCCGCGCGAATACTCGTCAACGAAATCGTCGATGACGTCGTGGCCAAAGCGGCTCTCGAGATTGATGACGTAATGCGGAACGCCAAGCGTCTCGCAGACCCGCCGGGCATCGTTGACGGAATCGAGCGAGCAGCACGGCCTGTCGGGAACATCGTCGCCGTGACAGAAGAGCTTCATCGTTGCGCCGACAACGTCATAGCCCTGCTCGACCAGCAGCGCTGCCGCGACAGAGGAGTCGACTCCGCCGGACATGGCGACGATAACCCGCTCTTTCATTGCCCCGGTCAGTCAGTATTCGCCAGGTCGCGGGCCTTCTTGACCAAAGCGGGGAAAACCTCGGCGACACGATCGATGCACTCGTCATTCGTAAGCGAGCCAAGGCTCATCCTGATCGCGGAGGAGGCGAGGTCGGCGGGCACTCCCATCGCCACCAGGACGTGCGATGGAGAGATGCTCCCGCTCTGGCACGCAGAGCCGCCCGATGCGGCGATACCCTTCAGGTCGAGCGCCATCAGCAGCGACTCGCTGTCAGTTCCCGGAACGGAAACGTTGAGCACGTGCGGAGCACGGTCGGCACCGCGGCCGTGAATTACCGCATCGGGAATGCGCTCCATGATCATCGCTTCGAGCCGCTCACGCAGTGCGCGTAGTCGCGTTGCTTCCGCATCGTGTTCCGCGATTGTCAGCTCGGCTGCCGCAGCGAGACCAACGGCCGATGCAACATTCTCGGTACCGGGCCGGCGGCCGCGATCCTGACTTCCTCCATGCATCAACGGCTCGAGCCGTGTGCCTCGCCTGATGAAGAGTGCGCCGATGCCCTTCGGGGCTCCGATCTTGTGACCTGAAATTGAGAGCAGGTGGAAGGTCTGCGATGCAGCATTGATGTGTACTTTGCCAAATGCCTGAGCGGCATCGGTATGCATCAGCACGCCACGACTTGTTGCCTTGCTCGACATCTCGGGAATCGGCTGAATCGTTCCGATCTCATTGTTCACCCACATCACCGAGCAGATTGCCGCAGAATCATTGACGAGCAACTCGAACGACGCGTCGACGACCATTCCGTTGCGATCGATCTCCAGCATGCGCTCTTCGGCACCCTCTGCCGCGGCCTGATGAACGGCGCCCAGGATTGCCTTGTGCTCGATCGGCGTCGTGACGACGGCGGCGCGACCTGCGCCGCGAGCGGCTCGCCACGCTCCGAGAATGGCGAGATTGTCTGCCTCAGTGCCACCGGAGGTGAAGCAGACCTCATCGGCTCGCGCGCCGAGACAGCGGGCAACGCGCTCGCGGGCTTCGTCGAGGGCGGCGCGCGCCTCACGGCCCCAGCGGTGCGTGCTGGATGGATTGCCGAAGCGCGGACCGAAGAACGGACGCATGGCCTCGAAGACCTCCTCCCGGACGGGAGTGGTCGCGGCATGGTCGAGGTAAATCGGCGCGGTGGAAGGCATACCAAAAAGTAACGACTGGGGGGGATGCCGAAAATATCGGACGGGTAGACGCCTTTGAAACCCACTCAGTTGGAGAGTTTTGAGTTACAGTTTTCGCGTGAACAGTTTTTGAGTTTTGGAATGTACATTGTCGAGCCAAGTCGCCATGGTAAAAACTGAGGAACTGATAACTTGCGAACGGTAAACTCAAAACTCTCCAACTGAGTGGGTTCCAACCACCGCTCACCCTTTGTAAAACTCACTCCGTACCGCCCACAAATCCGGAAAGAACCTCTGCGATACGGTCTGCTGAAGGTATCGAGACCCGAGTGTCCCTCCGGTTCCGCCAGTGCTCGGCCCGATGATTCGCTCGACGAGCTGCACATGAAGAAATCGCCACATCGCGAACCCCTGCTCGTACTCGAGCAGACTCTCGGCCAGCATCTGGAGCGGCCGCTGATGCTCATCGCTGTAGATCTGTTCGATCGTCACCGAGTGGTGCGCGAGAAGCCGGTTGAACTCTTCCTGAAGCGAATGGCGATCGAGCGCCTGCCTGATCAGCGCCGGAATCTCGCCGTGCTCTTCAAGAACCTGAATGAAGTGCGGGTCCCGCAATCCGGACATCGCTTCTATCGCGCGGAACTGCACACTTTGCGACCCACTCGACGTTCCGAGATATCCGCGAAACTGCGCGAAACGCTGTGGCGGCAGCGTTTCCAGCGCATTGAGCTGCGATGTGACGATGCGCACGAGTGCGTTAACGCGCTTTGACGAGCCTAGCGCGCCAAGCGCATCGTTGTCGGCAAGCAGCACATGCAGCGCCTCGAGCTCGTGCAGAATCAGCTTGAACCACAGCTCGCTCGCCTGGTGAACGATAATGAACAGAAGCTCATCGGGATGTTCGGGCGTCGATCGCGGATGCTGTAGCGACAGCAGCTCGTCGAGCGCCAGATAGGTTCCGTATGTCAGCTCAGGGCCGGTCAAAACGAGGCGACCTCAAGCGCCGCAACGTCGTCGGCGCGCATTGTCTCGGGAGTGAAGAACGGCTCACCGTAGCGGGTGCGAATAAGTGATCCATAGTGCGCCGCCTGATGGCGGATGATGTCGTAGAGCGGCTCGCCGTTTGGAAATACTTCGCCGGCCTGAATGGCCTCGTCGAATTGCGATGAGTAGCAGCGAATCGCTTCCAGCTTCTGCTCGAAGACGTGGGTGATGTCGACGACAAACGTCGGCTTCGGCGCATCTTCGCGATATGCGATGCAGTGGATCAGTTTTCGCGGCCGAACGGCGGGGACGTCGGGCTCGACTTTCCGAAGTCCTGCAACAAAGCACGCGTCGCGAATGAGCTGAGCGCTGACGGTATGATCAGGATGCTTCCCCTGCATCGAGGGCGCGATGACGACGGCTGGAGCGAAGCGGCGAATGACAACCGCGAGCTTTGCGCGGGTTTCCGGATTGTTCACCACCCCACCGTCGGGAAGGCCGAGATTTTCCCGAGCCGAGACACCAAGTACCGCCGCCGCGCGTGACGCCTCCTCAGCGCGCAGCGCAGCGGACCCGCGTGTGCCGAGCTCGCCAGCAGTCAGGTCCACGATTGCCGTCGTACGTCCCAGCCTGGCCGCAACCAGAAGGGTGCCGCCACAGCTAAGCTCAACGTCGTCCCGGTGAGGCCCAATCGCGAGGATGTCTACTTTCTGCATGCGGCGAATATAGGCGCGGGACTTATGCAATGTCGCGCGCCCTCACTCATAACGAAGTGCCTCGATCGGATCGAGCCGCGCCGCCCGCCGCGCCGGTACCATCCCGAACACAATGCCGATCCCAACCGACACGGTTACGGCAATCGCCGTCAACAACACCGGCACACCAGCTTCGATGTTCATGAACATCGTGACGAGCCGGCCGAGTGTCAGTCCGACAACGATTCCGAGAATTCCGCCGATTCCGGTCAGTGTCGCGGCCTCGACGAGAAACTGAAGCAGAATCTCCCGTTGCGTCGCGCCGAGGGCCTTGCGAATACCGATCTCGCGCGTACGGTTCGTGACCGAGACCATCATGATCGCCATCACGCCAATTCCTCCAACCATGAGGCCAACACTCGACAGCACGATCATCACGAGGAAGAACACACCCGTAATCTTGTTGAACGTGTCGAGAATCTGATCCTGCGTGATAAGATCGAAGTTGTTTTTGTCGGCGGGTCGCAGGCCCCGCATCTCGCGAAGCGCAATCGTCACCGCTTCCTGAGCGTCGGCGGCTCTCACGCCCTTGCGCGGTTTGACGGGAATGAAGACGGCATTGGTCTTGTCGATCGTGAACTCGTGATCGAGCGTGAGGAACGGAATGATCGCGCCGATCGATTGACCCGGCGGCTCGAAGATGTTGCCGGCCTTCTGGTAGACGCCGATCACCGTCATCGGCTGGCCGCCGACCTTTACCTGCTTGTCGACGATGCTCTCCGCGCCAAAGACCTTCCGCGCTGCGTTCTCCTCGAGCACGACTACGGGCGCGGCACTGATCAGCTCGGGCTTCGTGAACCACCGGCCCTGCACGAGATCGCCGCCCTGAACTTCGACGAACCGGTCGTCCGCACCATTGATAGCGAGGTTCTGCGTTCGCTGGCCCTTGTATTCGAGGCGGCCGACGGTCTGTCCCCAGATCGCGGCATAAGAAATTTCCGGAAGCTGCGCGATTCGCCGCGCTTCGACATCGTTCAGGTTGGGCCTGATGCGGATCCATTTCGGAAGCCGGTCGGGATTGACGGGTGTCTGCGATGATGCCTTCAGCACATAAAACGTCGTTGGGCCCGCAATCTCGATGGTGCGCACAATCTGATCCTTGATGCCTTGAACGATCGCGGCCATCATCATCACTGTCGAGACACCGATCACGACCCCCAGAATCGTCAGCGCCGAGCGAAGCTTGTTCGCTCTCAGGGTATCGATCGCGACCGCGACGTTGCTGCGAATATTCTCGGCCAGCATTTATTCCTGCCTCAAAGCAGCAATTGGGTCGAGCTGCGCTGCCCGTGATGCCGGGTAGACCCCGAAGATTACGCCGACTCCCGCGCCGAGCGCGAGCGCAACTGCAACCGACCACGCGGTGACTCTCGCCGGAAGCGGCGACACGAACGCGATGAGAAACGCCATCGCCCATCCAATCGCGACACCCATGAGCCCACCCGCCGTCGCGAGCACAACCGCCTCGGCGAGGAACTGGCGTCGGATATCGCGCGACCTCGCGCCCATCGCTTTCCTCACTCCGATCTCGCGCGTTCGCTCACTTACCGACATGAGCATGATGTTCATGATGACGATGCCGCCGACGACAATGCCGATTGCGACGATCGCCGGCACGACAGCAAACAGAATTCGCGTGAGATTTTTCCAGAAATCGACGAGCGCATCGGCCGTCTCCACGCTGTAATCGCTCTCCTGGCTCGGCCTGAGGTGATGCGACGCGCGCATCGCCCCGTCCGCCGCCGCCATTCCCTCGGCGACCTGTTCGGGCGTCGACATCTTTACTGAGACAGTCGTCGTCTTCCGCCGGCCGTAGAGTGACTCGAACGTTGGCAGAGGGAGCAGCACGAAGCCGTCGAACGACTGGCCAAGCACGCTCGCTTTCTTCGCGACAACGCCAATGATCGAGAAGTGCTTGCCGAGAATTCGCAGGTCTTTTCCGACTGGATCGACGTGCTCGAACAGCTTGTCCGCGACATCGGCTCCAATGACCGCGACATCGCGCCGCTCGGCAACGTCCACGTCCGACAGCGGCCGACCGCTCGTGAACGAGTAGTCCTGGACTATCTGGTATGGCGCCGTGACGCCAAAAATCGAGACGTCGCCGAGTGTCTTGTCACCTGATTGAATGTCGGCAATAGGGGTCGGGAAACCCGACTGCATGCTGACCGCCTCGGCCTGCGGGATGGCCGTGATTACGGCTGCCGCATCGAGGTCGCTGATGATCGGGCGCTTCGCGATCCTGCGATATTGCTCGTCGTCGAAGAGCCCGATCTGAATCGGCGAGCGGCGAACCTGAAATGTGTTCGCGCCGATCAAGGCGCTCGCCAGGTTTTCCGACACGTACGCGTTCATTCCCTGGATGATCGCGACGACTGCGACAAGAAACGTCACGGATACGATGATTCCAAGCAACGTGAAGAACGATCGAAGCTTGTTTTCCCGGAGCTGCTGGAGTGCCGTGAAAACGACGTCCGCGAATGTCATGTCGCGGACGCCTGGAAAGAATTACTCGTAGCGCAGGGCTTCCACGGGATCGAGTCGGGAAGCTCGCGCGGCCGGCAGCATTCCAAAGACGATGCCTGTGACAGCGCTGACTCCAAGTGCCGCCACGATGGCCATTGGCGGTGTTGATGCCGGAACCGGCGTGAATTTGTTGACGAGATAGGCCACAATCGATCCAAGCACCAGGCCGATGGTCGCTCCAATGCACGTCAACGTAGCTGCCTCGACGAGAAACTGCCACAGAATCGTCTTCCGCGTGGCACCGAGTGCCTTCCGCACCCCGATTTCGCGAGTACGCTCAGTTACGCTGATCATCATGATCGCGATCACGCCAACCCCACCGACCATCAATCCAACGGCCGACAGCGCGATCATGATCACGAAGAACACACCGAAGAATCCGTTGTAGATCGCCATCAGTCCGTCGGATGTGACGATCGCAAAATTGTCCGGCGCACTGGGCCTCAGCCCGCGCTGGCCTCTCATCGTCGCCGTGACTGCGTCGATCGCCTGATCGCGCGGCACGCCGGCAACAGGCTTGATCGTGAGATCGAGGCGTCTCAGCTGGAAGCCAAGTTGACGCCTCCCCGCCTCGAGCGGGATGAATGCTTTTGGATCGTTCCCCGCCGACGAGGATGACGGTTTGCCGAGAAAGCTGCCGACGTTGTGGTAGAGGCCGATCACCTTGAACGGGTGCCCATTGATCTCGATCGACTTGTCGAGCGGGTCCGAGTCCTTGAACAGTCGCTCGGCCATCACGTCGTTGATGATGACGATGCTCGCGCCGGTAGTCGCCTCAGCATAGGTGAAATCCCGGCCTTGATTAATGTCGCCGCCATCCGCGGAAAGCCAGCCGGCGCTGTATCCATCGAGGCCGCCCTGGCCGACCTCCGTGTCCTTGTACTTGTACTTCGCATTGGCGCCGATGTGACTGGTAACGGCGGAAATTTCAGCAAGTTTCGAGATCTTGTTCGCCTCGTCGAGCGTGATCGGCGGATTGCGACGCCATGGGCACGTGTCGTCGGTACCATCGCAGATTGTCGCGAGGCTGATGGGGCGGCGGTACACGTAGAAGCTCGTGGGGCCGGCCGACTCCATGTCCTTTGCCACGCTCACGTTGATGCCGTGAACCGCCGCGGACAGCGTCACGACCACAAACACGCCGACAGCAACACCGAGAATCGTCAGCGCCGCCCGCACCTTGTTTTCGCGAATCGCTGAAAACGCGATGCCGATTCCCTCGGTGACATTGAACAGCCACGACGAAAATCCCATCTACTCGGCCCTCAATGCCGCAATCGGATCGAGGCGCGACGCGCGGCTCGCCGGATAGATCCCGGAGATAATTCCCACACCCGCACCGACAATCACGCCCGCAACGATCGACCAGGGCGCAACTGTCGCCGGAAGCGGCGAGACGGCGGCGATCAACTGGGCGAGGAGAATGCCGAGAACGATGCCGATGATTGCGCCAACGGTGCTGAGCGTTGCGGCCTCGACCAGAAACTGTGACATGATGTCGCGCCGCTTCGCGCCAAGCGCCTTGCGAATGCCGATCTCGCGCGTTCTCTCGGCAACGGCGACGAGCATGATGTTCATGATGACGATTGCACCGACGACGAGACCGATTGCGGGAAGCACGACTCCCGCGATCTCGAGCTTGCTCTTGATCCTTGTCCAGAAGGTTAGTGCGGACTCGGACGTCTCGATTGTGAAGTTGTCAGGCTCCGACGGGCGCAGGTGACGGCGGCCGCGCATCACCTGGCGAATCGTTTCCTGAATCTCGGTCATGTCAGCGTCGCCCGTCGCCTTGATCTTCAGCGCATCGATGACGAGCGGCCGGTTCACAACGTGGCGAAGCGGCGACCGGTACGGCGCAATCACAAAGCGATCGAGCGAGAACCCGAACACGCTGCCCTGAGACTCGGCAACACCGACGACGGTGTAGGGAAGTCCCGCCAACTTGAGCGACCGGTTAATCGGATCGAGTTTCGGAAAAAATCTGGTTGCGATCTCCTGGCCGATGACGACGACTGGGGTCCCAAGCGCCATCTCCTGCGTGGTGAGAACGCGGCCGCGCTCAACCTTCATTTCGCGAATCTTGAAATAGTCCCCCTCGACTGCACTCGCCTGGAGCTGCGTCGGCTTCGCCCATTGCGATGCGATACCGACGTTGTCGTAACCCTCGGCTGACCAGAGGGTTCCGGGCGGCAGCGCGGCGATGACCGGCTCGACATCGGTGATTAGAACACGGGGCCAGCGCTGCATCGCGCGCCACTGCGCTTCACTCATGTCGGCGCCGATTTCCGGCTGCTTTCTCAGCGTCATCGTGTTCACGCCGACCAGCTTGCCGACGAAGTCATGCTCCATGTAACTGCTCATTCCCTCGACGATCGAGACGACTGCGATCAGAAACATGACGCCGATCGTCACGCCGAGAAGCGTGAAGAAGCTCTTCAGCTTCTGGACCCTGATCTGGGCCAGCGCGAGTCGCATCGCCTCGAAGAATGGCATGAGTCTACCTGTGACGGATTGACGGACCCGGGATCTGCATCTTCTCGGCGAACTTCTCGCGCCGGTCGTCGCTCTCGATCATCCCGTCGCGAAGAACGATGACGCGTTTTGCGTGAGCGGCAATGTCGGGCTCGTGAGTGACCATGATGACTGTCTGGCCGGAGGTCGCGAGCTCTTCGAAGACACGCATGATCTCTTCCGATGTGCTCGAGTCGAGGTTTCCAGTCGGCTCGTCAGCGAGAAGAATCGAGGGTTCGTTCACCAGCGCGCGCGCGATTGCGACGCGCTGTCGCTGTCCGCCGGAGAGCTCATTGGGACGGTGCGAGATGCGGTCGCCGAGCTGCACGCGCTCGAGTGCGGCAACGGCGCGCCTGCGACG
Source organism: Gemmatimonadales bacterium (assembly GCA_038254845.1). Taxonomy (GTDB): domain Bacteria; phylum Gemmatimonadota; class Gemmatimonadetes; order Gemmatimonadales; family Gemmatimonadaceae; genus UBA4720. The sequence continues at coordinate 27,308 of JBBSFT010000020.1, forward strand.
CTCGTCGGACGGAACGCCCGCGTACACGAGCGGCAGCTCGACGTTGTGAAGGGCTGACGCGCGCGGAAGCAGGTTGAATGTCTGGAACACAAAACCGATCTCACGGTTGCGTACGCGAGCGAGCTCGTCGTCGGCCATCGACGACACGAGATCCCCGCTCAGCCAGTATTCGCCGGCATCCGGAGTATCGAGACATCCGATGAGATTCATGAGAGTGGACTTGCCGGATCCGGACGGGCCCATGATGGCCACGTACTCATTGCGGCGAATTGCGACATCCACACCGCGCAGAGCGCGAACAATTTCTCCGCCCATGTCGTACTCGCGCTTCAGTCCGCGAGTCACGATGACCCAATCCTTCTCGGGCGGCCTTCCTGCCTGCTGAGTTACAGCTGCTCGCTCAGCGGTGACGCTGAGCGGTAGTTCGTCGGTTGTCTGCATTACGATTTCGACCCGTCGGCCTTTTTCCTGTCGTCGGCTTTCATGGCCTTGACGCGACTTCCGTCCTTGAGCTCACGAATTGCCTGGTAGGTTCCGCCAACGATCTTGTCTCCTGGCTTCAGGCCACTGATAACCTCGAAATACTTTTCGCCGGCTATACCAACCTTTACGGGCTTGAATGTCACTTTGTTGTCGGCGCCGACGGCGAACACGCCCTCGACATCGCGTTTGCCGACCTGCCTGGTCGGGGCGGCCTTCGCGAGCGTTACACCACCGCTATCCTGCTTGACCGAATCCTCGCGCACCGTGAGCGCGATAATCGGAATCGACACGACGTTCTTGCGCGTATCCGTAACAATCTTCGCGGTCGCCGAGAAATCGGGCCGGGTTGTCGCCGGAGCATTGACGAGCGTGATGGTGACTTCGTAGTTGATTGCCTGATCGGACGGATTGCCGGTCGAGCTCGAGCCGGCCTTGAGCGAGCTGTTGGAGATCTCTGAGACTCTGCCGACAAAAGTTGTGTCCGGGAACGCGTCGATCTGAATCACTGTCGAGTCGCCGAGCGCGATGCGTGAAACGTCGGTCTCGTCAACCTTCACTTTTGTCTCGAGAAGACTCATGTCGCTGATCGTGAGCAGCGTTGCCGCATCCTTGTTCAGCGTGCCCATAATCGCCGTCTCGCCTTCGCGTACGTTGAGGCGCGTGATGCGGCCGGTCATCGGCGCGAAGATCGTCGTCTTGGCAAGCTGGCTCTGCGCATCGCGCAGTGACGCTTCTGATTGTGCAATGCCATTGGTCGCTCCGCCAAGCTGACCCTTTGCCACCTCAACCTGCGTCTTGAGCTGTTCAACCTGTTCGTCCGATACGAGTGTTGGATTTTCTTTCTTCAGGGCGAGCAGGCGATCGTAGTTGCGCCGCGCCTGAAGCAGGGTCGGCCGCGCGGTCGCTGCCTGCGACCGCGCGCTCGCCACGGCCGCCGCCGCCCGTTCGGACGACGCGCGATACTGGGATGGATCGATCTCGAGCAGGAATTGTCCCTTCGTCACGAGATCGCCCTCCTTTACCGCGAGGCGGACGATCCGGCCGGTGATGTCGGAGGCGAGATCGACCTTTGTGTGAGGCTGCACCTGACCGCTCGCCGTCACCGACGCAACGAGGTCACGGCGCTCGACCGACTCGATGCGAACATCGGTCGCCTTGTTCCGGCCCTTCGCTGCGCTCAGCCCGCCGATCAGCACGATCGCGAGAAGGATTCCACCGCCAACTCCCCATTTGGTGCGCTTTGACATTTGTGTTTTCCGTTATCTGAATGGACGGCCGACTGCGCTTTCGAGCGCCGCGAACGCCTTGTGGTAATCGAATATCGCGTTAATCCTGTCACTCTCGGCACGCTCGTAGGCGGCGCGCGCGTCGGTGACATCGACGAGCGTCACGGAACCTGTGCGATACCGGTCCTGTGCGAACTTCAGCTCCAGTTTCGCCTTCGCCGAATTCTGCGCCTGAAGCGCGGCTGTTTTTGCCGCAGTGGTGAGCGTGAGATATGCACCAGTTACGTCGGATACCATCGCGAGCTCCGCCGCGCGGACATTGAATCGCGCATCATCGCTCGAGGCGAGGGCTTCCTGAACGCGCTGCTCCCGTGCGAATCCGTCGAACAGCGGCAATGAAAGCGTCGCCGAGATCGATTTCGGCGCGCTCTGAAAATTCAGCGGAAACTGGTGATTGCTGCTGCGCAGCGCAGTGGCCTGCGCGCTGGTGAAGGTAATTGCCTGGCAGGCGGCGAGCTGGTTCGGAAGGTTCAACGCAGCGCGAACCTCTTCGCTGCGAATGCACGCCGCCTGTGACGACGCGCTCGACGCGGTTGCCTGTTGAACGAGGAAGTCGGGGTTTGCGTACGAGTATGTGTAGCCGGACAGCCCGGTATTGATGCTGAGCGTCGGCGAATACTCGCTCCGTGTGCGCTTCACATTCAGGTCGGCAACTTTTTCACGCGCCTTGAAGGCAAGAATCGTCGGATTGGCATGCGCTGAGTTCAGCAGCTCGCCGAGCGGGGGCGGCTGAACGAAATCGCCGAAGGTGGTGGTCAGTACGACGTTCGACGGCTGCTGCACGCCCAGAAGCAGAAACAGCCTCAGCTTCTCGATCTCGATGGTGTTTCGCGCCTGGATCACCTGCACCTGGTTCTGGCCGACGGTCACTTCGGCGCGGCTGACGTCGAGCTGAGTGCCCGATCCGACCAGTGCCCGCGCCTTTGCGAGCACCAGCTGGCTCTGGACCGCGGTGAGCAGCGTATCCTGGAGTGACGCGCGATCCTGGGCCTGAAGAACCGACAAGTACTGCTGCGTTACGTTCGAGCGGAGCCGCTCCGCGCTTCCGGTGATGTCGGCCTCGACCGCATCGCGATTCGCGCGTTGCACCCTTGGTGCGATGAACGTCGCGCGATTGATGCGATAACCGATGCCGACCGAGTACTGCGACTGATTGACGTCGGAGCTGGCGCCGAGCGAGGTGCCGCCGAAGATCTGGCGGCCGCCCTGCTGGCGTTGCGCGTTGAGACTTGCGTCGGCACTTGGCAGCAGCTGGCCATTGGCGGCGCGAACAGCGGCGTCGGCCGTGCGCCGATTGTTCACCGCGGACAGGTGCGCCGGGTTGTTATGAATGGCGAGATTCTGAGCGTCCGATAACGACAGGGTCGCCGCCATTGAATCGGAGCGAACGGTTACTCCGGTCTGAGCGGTCACCATTCCGGGAATCGTGAGGGCCAATATCAGGCAGTAACGCATTTGCATTGTTGGGTGCGGGTGGAGTCAGGTTCCCGTACGGCCGGGCTCGAGAACGGGTTTCACGACCTTTCGCTAGCCGGCCATCGCGGGGGCGAGAAAGATCCTGTCGCTGATGCGGGATCTGATTCGTTCGTAAAGCACGCGCCCCTTTTCAGCGGACGCGAGTGACGGCCGCCCGATCGAGCCGGCGCTCTGGCTCGGAACCTTGAGGCTGCCGCGGCGGTAACGCCGCAGCTCTTCGCGCGACATCATATAGTCACGCGCGAGCTCCTGGTGTACCATCTCCGGTACGAGATGAAGCATTATCGACGTGTCCACCTCGTCGCCGTGCATCGCTTCGGACTGGCCTTCGAGCAGCTCCGAGAGATTGACGGCGTAGATGTCGACCACGCGAACGCGCGCTTCGGCCGTGATGACAGTGGCGAGCGCTTCCTGGTGTGGATCGTGCCCGTGCGCCGTGAGAAGAATGAATTCCTTGAACCCCGTCGCTTCCCATGAATCGAGCAGATCGTTCAGCATCCGATGCAGCGTCTTCTTTCTGACCGACGCGTTACCGATGAAGCCGCGCTCGGTGTCAACGTTGACGCCGAACTCGACTGTCGGCGCGCGAAGCACTCCGTATTCGGCGGAAAGGTCGTCGGCGAGGTGCTCGGCGATGATCGTCGCGGTGCCGAGGGGAAGATGCGGCCCGTGTTGCTCGCACGTGCCGACCGGGATGATGAGACGCGGATCGCCCGCCATGACCGCTTCGATCTGCATCGGCAGCAATTCCTTGATGCGAAGCGGCGCGTTATCCGGAAGCGGGACGATGGGCGCGTGAGGGGCGGGAAGCGGCGCGGTCTCGTGGTCTGCGGCGCGGGATTGCAGCGGTGATGTGCGGTTCATGCGTTGGGAGCGGCCATTAGGATACCAAGAGGTCGTTGGGCGCCGCGCCTTGCTCTCATCGCGGCGGGCATTGCAGTGGTCATGCTTGCGTGGTGGCTCCGGAACCCGCTTCTACCTTACGCGGGGGCAACTCCGGGCGCCAGCGATTTTTCCAACAACTCGTCGCCGGCCAGCCCCGATCTGCGACGCCTGACGGCGTTGCGCGAGATGCGCCAGCAGCTTGCTGTCACCGAGTCGCACCTCCGCCAGGTCGCCGGTGCGGCGCTCAGCGCGCCGGTCGATCCTGAGCGTGCGTTCGATTACTTGCGGAAGCTACCGGGCAACCGCGCAATCGGCGTGGTCGTCACGCAGGATGGAGCACCACTCGCGTGGGGCGGTCAGATTCGAACTGCCCTGACAGCCGACTCCGGGACCAGCGTCATCACGACCCCGTTCTATACGTCGCTCCAGGTCGCG
>JBBSFT010000021.1:0-29918 GCA_038254845.1 Gemmatimonadales bacterium
AGAGCTTATTCCATGGGCATGGGCGATCAATGCCTTCATGACGGTGGTAGGCTCCCTGCTTTCAGTGGTGCTCGCACTGCAATACGGCTTTAGCCGAGCCTTACTCGTTGCCGTTGCCTTTTATCTGGTAGCGCTGGTCAGTATGCGCGCCCTTACAGGACAGAAACTGGCGACCTCTCCGGCTGTCCCGAGCTGAAGAGCGCCGGTTCCTGCATCATGCACTGAGCAGGTTGTCTTCGGAGATTTCGGCATCGCCCGCGACCTGCCCGCGTTCAAGCCGCCCTCCATCGAGTTCACGCCTCTCGAGCTTTTCGCCAGTAAGTCTTACGGAGCATGCGTCTCATTAAGAATCTCCTTACATTCCGATGTGCTGCTACGGCGGCGCGAATAAACCGTCGACGATGCCACCGATGTCGAGTCAGAACATGACGAGCGAAATCAAGTGGCCCAGTCATCTTCGAACCGGCGATCGCATATTCCGGAGCCTCTGCACCAGTCTGTTTGCCAATGGCGCAATGGGGTAGCCGAGTTGATTCAGAGCAAGGCGGTCACGTGCGAATCCGCGCTCGTGCTTTTTTTCGGTGGCGTGTCCGGATGAGGTCCCACTTTTACTCTCATCCGGCAAGAGGCACTCCATTTCGTTATGATTCTACGCAGCGTAAAATCATGACCGGCAGGGGTGCGGCAATCCCCGCACCAGGCGCGCCTTGCAACGAGAGATCCATCAAATGGCGGAGCTAGAGTCATGATCCTTGAGCCCTTCGACTTTGTTGTGTACGCCTGGCTCATCCTCGCCATCGCTTCAGCAGCGTACGTTGCCTACGACCAGTTTCGAAGCAATCCGGAAGCGAAAGTGATGAAGTGGGGCTTCGTGCTCGTGACGCTGTACATGGGGCCGATCGGACTCTTGCTGTATGTCATGTCTGACAAGGAGCCGCACCCAGGCGCGCACGAAGAGTTCATTCAGCCGTTATGGAAACAGGGCGTCGGGTCGACAGTCCACTGCGTCGCGGGTGACGCCACCGGCATTATCGTCGCCGCCGCGGTCACTGCGCTGCTTGGACTGCCGATGTGGGTCGATGTGCTCGTCGAGTACGTTGCCGGGTTCCTGTTCGGCCTTCTGATCTTTCAGGCTCTCTTCATGAAAACCATCATGGGAGGCACGTACTGGGAGAACGTTCGTCGGTCGTTCATGCCCGAGTTCCTGTCGATGAACATGATGATGGCGGCAATGGCGCCCGTGATGATCTCACTCATGATGGGGCGGGACATGCGCGCGATGTGGCCGGGGGAGCCGCTGTTCTGGTTCGTGATGTCAGTTGGGATCACAGCGGGCTTCGCCCTCGCCTATCCGATCAACGTCTGGCTCGTTTCAAAGAAGCTCAAGCATGGTTTGATGACCGTGCGAGATGAGCCGAAACGAAAAACTGCAAAGAAGAGTGCCGTCATGTCTGGGAAGACAGCGGCGAAGAAGACTGATGCGAACAAGATGAAAGGCATGGCTGGCCATTCGGGAATGGCCGGGATGGAAGGGATGAAAGGAATGGAAGGCGGGTCCGGCGCCGCAAAGAAAGGAGAAGGTGCTCACGCCGGTCACGGCGGCGTGGCGGCTGGAGGAGTCTTCGCGCCAACGCGCACTCAGCTCGCGGCTCTCGCCCTGGTCACCGTTCTGGCCCTCATCAGCGGGATGTACGTCCCGGCGGCTTTCTTCAACATGCGAATCAGCGCGGACGAAGTCAGGGGCGCCATCATGCCGCCGGGCATGATCACCGCGTACGACACGCCCGGTGAGGCGATGCGCGACATGGCCGCTGCCGATCCGCGCGGTGTCAGCTTCACGGCCGCGGTTTCCGCGCGCGGTGACTTGCCGCTGGCGCCGCGAATCGAGAATGGGGTGAAGGTATTCGACTTCGAATCGTCGGTGATCCGATGGGCAATCCTTCCTGACAAATTCGTGACTGCGTACGCGATCAACCGGCAGGTTCCGGGTCCTCGCCTCGAGCTCACTGAAGGTGATCACATCCGCATCAACTACACGAACCATCTCCCGGTTCCGACGACGATGCATTGGCACGGGCTCGTATTGCCGAACCCGATGGATGGCGCCGCGTACATAACGCAGCGGCCGATCATGCCGGGCGAGACATTCACCTACGAGTACGTTGTTAAACAGGCAGGATCTTTCTTCTATCACTCGCATTTCCAGTCGGATCGGCAGCAGGCGCTCGGTCTCTACGGTGCGTTGATCATCAGACCGAAGGACCGGACGGCCGAACCGAAGGCAGATATGGAGTATGTCGTTCAGTTGCAGGAATGGCTGGACCGCGGAGGACTCACCTATCCGGCAATGCTGATGGAAGGAGGACTGCCCAATTATTTCACCATCAACGGCAAGGCGTTCCCCGCGACTGATACGCTGCGTATGCGAGTTGGGCAGACCGTCAAATTCAGATTCATCGGCACCAACAACAACTTCATTCACCCAATGCACATGCATGGGGGTCCCTTCACGGTCGTTGCCCGCGACGGAGTGAACCTCTCGGCCGCGGGACAGTTCCAGGCTGACGTGATCAACGTTGGCCCGGGACAGCGATACGATGTGGTCTGGCCGGCGCTCGAGCCGGGAAACTGGATTCTTCACTGTCACATCCCGCATCACACCCTGAACAACAACCAGGACGTGAGGGGAATGGGCGGCCTCACCCTGATCGTGATCGTCTCGCCGTAGATGGTCCAGCCCGTTGACATAGGGGTGAGGGGTATTTACTTTATAGGGTCAGGGGGTATATCGCCCCCATCGGAAACCGGAGAAGCCAATGGAACGACTCAACCTCAAGATCGACGGAATGAGCTGCGGGCATTGCGTCGCAGCAGTCAGGTCCACGCTGGAGAAGACCGACGGGGTGAGCGTCGATAACGTCGAAATCGGGTCTGCTGCGCTCTCATACGACCCGTCCGTCACGACCGCCGACAGAATCCGCGAAGCAGTCGAGGACGCCGGCTACCCGGCCTCGGTCTGATGCCCCGCGCAGGTCCGGCACACCGGGTCCCCCCGCCCATCGCGGTGACCTGCGGGTGCGAGCTTTCTTCCGTTGGGGCCAACCAGTCTGGTGGACGAAAGGCAGTTTACGTCGACCCGTCGAGAAAGGAAAAAAACGTCAAGCGCCTCCGCCGCATCGAAGGTCAGGTAAGAGGGCTGCAGAAAATGGTCGAGGCCGACCGTTACTGCGCCGACATCATGATCCAGATCTCGTCCGTAAGCGAAGCCCTTCGAAGCGTCGGACGCGAGCTCATGCGAAACCACCTTCGTCATTGCGCCTCTGCCGCGATCAAATCGGGTGGAGAAGACGCCGACGCGATGTACGACGAGCTCATCGACCTCATCTACAAGAGCGGCCGGTGAGTACTGCCGCGACCGCCGACCGTCACACTCGCTCGACTCCCGACGGATTGGGCGAGCGCATCGATCTTCCCGTAACCGGAATGACCTGTGCAGCCTGCGCCAACCGCATCGAAAAGTCGTTGAACAAAGTCGCTGGTGTCACCAAAGCCAACGTCAACTTCGCGACGTCGCGGGCCACTGTTGAATACGATCCAGCGACCACCGGTGTCAAACAGCTCGTCGCGACGGTGAAGGACGTTGGTTACGGCACGACGGGCCAGGCCGAAGTCGAATTCATCGTGGATGACTCTGCGCGACCATCAGGCTCCGCGCAACCGCTCGAGCACCATCTCTCATCCCTGCACGGTGTGGTCAACGCCGATTTCAACCTCGCCACAATGCGCGTGCGCGTCGAATACCTCACCGGCGCAGCAGATGTCGCATCCATTCGCTCAGGCGTCGAGGACTTCGGTTACAGCGTGAGCGAGACGTCAGCGGGAGCTGACTCGGGCTCAGAGGAAGATGCTCGTCGCGATGAGTACCTGGATCTGCGCCGAAAGTTCGTGATTGCAGCGGCGCTCTCCCTGCCGGTCCTCATCATGGCGATGGCGCACGGAAGAATTCCCGTTCTCAACTTTTCAGGGGCAGGCTGGCTTCAGTTCATCCTCACAACTCCTGTCGTGTTCTACTGCGGGAGTCAGTTCTATCGCGGTGCATGGGCAGCTCTCCGGCACCGCGCGGCTGACATGAACACTCTCATCGCGATCGGAACGGGAACAGCATACGTCTATTCGACGGCTGCGACCGTTGCGCCGCAGTTGCTTGCGGGGCGCACCGGCGTCGATCCAATGTCTGGAATGGCCGGCGGAACGCCAATGGTTCCTGTCTACTTCGAGGCCGCAAGCGTGATCATCGCGCTGATCCTCGCGGGGCGCATGATGGAGTCTCGCGCAAAAGGCAAGACTTCCGACGCGATCAGTCAGCTCATGAAGATGCAGGCGAAAACAGCGAGAGTGATTCGTGATGGGAAGGAGATCGAGATCGAGGTCGAGCAGGTCCTTCCCGGTGACACGATCGAAGTGAGGCCGGGAGAAAAAATTCCCGTCGACGGAATCTTGAGGGAGGGCGCTTCCGCGGTGGACGAAGCCATGCTCACCGGGGAGAGCATGCCGGTGGACAAGACCGTCGGGGACGAAGTGTTCGGTGCAACGCTGAACAAAACGGGCGCCTTCCGGTTCGAGGCAACGAAGGTCGGACGTGAGACTGCGCTTCAGCAGATCGTGAAGATGGTCCAGGACGCCCAGGGCTCGAAGGCTCCCATCGCGCGGCTTGCCGACGTCCTGAGCGGCATCTTCACGCCGATTGTGCTCTGCATCGCGGTAGTCACGTTTGCCGCGTGGTTCATACTTGCACCGCCCGATGTGCGCTTCACCATGGCACTCGTCAACTTTGTCGCGGTCCTGATCATCGCATGCCCATGCGCGCTGGGACTGGCCACGCCCACCGCAATCATGGTCGGCACCGGGAGAGGCGCCGAAAACGGAGTCCTGATAAAGGGCGGGGAGAGTCTCGAGACAGCTCACAAGCTGACGACGCTGATCCTCGACAAGACGGGCACGATTACCGAGGGCAAGCCGGAACTCACCGACGTCGTTGTTCTTGGAAACATTGCGGAGAATGACTTGCTCGGTCTCGTCGCGGCCGCGGAACGCCAGAGCGAGCACCCACTGGGCCAGGCGATCGTGCGCGGCGCTAACAGCCGCGGACTCAGTATCGATCGGGCCTCGAGCTTTCAGGCGGTACCGGGCCTTGGCCTTGACGCAACTGTCGCCGGCAGGAAGCTCCTGCTCGGCAATCTTCGAATGATGAAAGAGAATGGCGTTGACGCCGCGACTGGCGAACAGCCTTCAACAATTCTGGCGTCGCAAGGCAAAACTCCAATGTTCGTTGCCGTAGACGGCATTCTCGCGGGGATCGTCGCCGTCGCCGACAAGGTCAAGCCCGAGGCAGCAAGTGCAATCGCCGCATTGCGGAATATGGGTCTCGAGATCGTGATGATCACGGGTGATAACAAGCAGGCAGCAGAAGCTGTCGCAAAACGCGTCGGGATTACTCGCGTGCTCGCCGAGGTATTGCCGGAGGGCAAGAGCGATGAGGTTCGCAGACTGCAGGCGGGCAATGCGAAGGTCGGAATGGTCGGCGATGGAATCAATGACGCCCCCGCTCTTGCCCAGGCCGACGTTGGCATCGCCATCGGTACTGGAACCGACGTTGCGATCGAAGCGTCCGACATCACCCTTCTGCGCGGAGACCTTCGCGGAGTCGTGACCGCAATCGCCCTATCCCGCGCAACCATTCGAACCGTGAAACAGAACCTTTTCTGGGCGTTCGTCTACAACGTGGTCGGCATACCGATCGCAGCGGGAGTGCTGTATCCAGTCACCGGCTGGCTGCTGTCTCCGGTAATCGCGAGCCTTGCAATGTCGCTTTCCAGTGTGTCAGTCGTCACGAACAGTTTGCGGCTTCGACGCTTTCACGTTCCGAACACGACCTCGACGCCGAGGACAGCTTGATGGATAGAACCGAAATCTTCGTCCTCGTGTCGGCGGTCGTTTCGATAGTCGTGATACTCTGGTTCTTTTTCGGCGCCAGAGAGAGCGTTGCCGCAACAGTTTCAGGGACGGGCGTTCAGGAAATCAAGATCACCGTCAAGGGGGGGTATGCTCCCGATGTGATCGTCGTGAAGGAGGGCGTACCGGTCAGGCTGGACTTCTATCGTGACGAATCCGCCTCGTGCACGGAGCAGGTGGTCTTTGGAGATTTCGGCATTGCCCGGGATCTGCCCGCATTCAAGACAACCTCCATCGAGTTTACGCCCGATAAAGTCGGCGAGTTTATCTTTGCATGCGGAATGAACATGGTTCGCGGAAAACTGGTGGTCGAGCCTCGGGTTCCATGACACGCTCAATTCCCTTCTTCGACAGGATTCAACAATGCCTTTCGTCACGCGCTCCACGCTCGTTGTCGCGGCGCTCACACTTTCAGCGTTTGCTCTTACGGCCGGGGCCTCGTCCGCGCGAGATCGTCGGTCTTCCGGCGATGCGGTGCATGCCGATTCTGCGGCAGTAGTTTCGGCGATCAATTCGTTTCACGACGCACTTTCCGCGGGCGACAGCACGAGAGCGTTGGGCCTGCTCGCCGCCGACGTCACGATTCTGGAAAGCGGCGGAGCCGAGACGAAGGCCGATTACCGCTCGCATCATCTCGTCGAGGACATCGCGTTCGCCAAAACTGTAAACTCCGTGGCCGGTTCGCTAAAGGTGACGATCGAAGGAAATACTGCGTGGACGACCGGAACTAGTGTCACTAAGGGTGAGTTCAATGGCCGGCAGATCAACTCTCTTGGGGCTGAATCGACGGTCCTGACGCGAACGAAGACCGGCTGGCAGATCAGGTCGATTCACTGGTCGTCAAGGGCAGCGAGGAAGCCCGTTTCGTAGGTTCTGTCAGAATCACCCGTCATTAACGGGCCCTTACGCAAGCACGACTATCCGCTCACGTCGGCGTCAGCCGCAAGTGGATGATTGACCTGGAGGCCGGGAAAAGGACCACCGACCTGAGCCTTGTATGGGGCTACGTCCCATCACCGTCGATGCACCGGGGCAATACCAAGGTGAACGTGCTTCCCACGTCAGGTGTGCTCTCCCCGGTGAGGTCGCCGGCCATCCCGCGCGCCAGATCACGGCTGATCGCCAAACCCAATCCGGTCCCCTCGTGCGGGGCGTTGAGTCGCCGTTCAATCTGAACGAACGGCGCAAAAACGTCCTCCAGGCGATCGGACGGGATCCCGGTCCCGGTATCCGCCACCCCGATGTGGACCTCCTCCCCGCGCGCCATGCACGTGAGCGTGATCCTCCCGCCATCAGGCGTGAACTTGATCGCGTTCGAGAGCAGGTTCAGGAGAATCTGCTGCAGCTTTTCATGGTCAGCGCGCACCTTCTCTGCGCCCGTGCAGCCCTGACGATCGAATGTGAGCCCTTTTGTCCGCAACTGCGGTGCGACCAGCGGCTCCAGGGTGTCGACGGCCTCGCGCACCGACACGTCCCGAATGCGATACTCGAGGTGTCCCGCTTCGAGCTTGGCGAAGTTGAGGACGTCGTTGATCAGGCCCAACAAGTGGCGCTGACTTCGCTGGATGCGGGCCAGCACCTCGCGCTGCGGGTCCGTCACGGGTCCGTGGATTCCCAGCTCGAGCAGCTCCGCGTAGCCGCCAATCGCGTTGAGTGGCGTGCGGAGCTCATGGCTCATCGTTGCCAGGAAGTCGCTCTTCGCCTGGTTCGCCTCTTCGGCCGAGTTGCGAGCCAGCCGCTCCGCCTCCACGTCCGTGTTCGTCCCGAACCAACGGACCACCTTCCCGTCCACGTCGGTGACAGGTGAGACGCGGGTCAGGAACGGGCGGAGACGTCCGTCCGCGCCGCGGAGCGGAAAGGTCATCTCGAACGGCTGCCCCGTCGCGATGGATGCCAGCCAGCGCTCGAGTACCAGGGGAAGTGTCTCCGGGTCGTGGACGGACTGCCAGCCCCATCCGGTCATGTCGTCGGGCGTGGTGCCCGTGTACTCGTACCAGCGCGCATTGTACCAGTCGATGAAGCCCTCCGGCCGTGCCGTCCATGCCAGCGTCGGGATGGAATCGACCATCCCGCGGAATTGGCGTTCGTGCTCCGTGAGCGCGGCGGCAGCGGTCTCCGCTTCCTCCGTCCGCTCCTCGAGCTGGGCGGCGGTTGCTTGAAGCTCTTCGGCCTGCGCCTCGAGCTCCACCGCCTGCTCCTGCAACTGCTCATTCGCGCCTTCGAGCGCAGCCCGGGACGATTCACTCTCGGCCAGTAGTCGCTCCACCTGTCGCCGGGCACGCACATGCTCCGTGACATCGGTGCCGTGGGCCATGACTCCCGAGCGGGCACCATCAGCGTCGGTGAGCGCCACATAGACGAAGTCGACGAATCGCTCCTCGAGCTGCCCGGCGTGAGTTCGGGCCAGCGTGACCGGCATCTCTCGACCGACGAACGGCTTCCCTGTCTCGAGTACCTGGTTGAGCAGCGCCTCGAACCCTTGGCCGCGCACTTCCGGAAGCGCCTCGAACGCCGGTCGTCCGATGAGTTCCCGGTGCCCGACGACCTGGTAGTAGGCGTCGTTCACCATCTCGAAGACAAAGTCAGGCCCACGCAGAACGGCGATGAACGCCGGCGCACGCCGGAACACTTCCTGGAGCAGGCCACGCTCCGCCCGGAGTTCGCGGAGCAGGGTCTCTCGCTCGCCCTCGAGTTCAGGCGCACGCACCTCGTCGGCGCCCGCGATGTCGTCCTTATGTCCCCGCTTCATCATGCTGCTTACCTCATACCCCTGACGCCCCGCGACCGGCGTTGCGTAGCGTGACCGTCACGTCAATCCGGAACGATGCCACGGGATCATCGATCAGGATCTGATCCGTGGCCGGACTCTCGTCCGATGGCAACTAGTGCGCCGGACGCGTAAGTTCACGCTTTACGTCGCCCGGCCGGATGCCGTGCATTGGGCGACGGTCACCAGCAACACCGCCCCAAGCGTCGAGGGACAGCGAATGCTGGCTTACGTCAATCGGCTGTCGGGGTCGTTGAGCCGGCGACGCTCCACGGCGAACGCCGTCGTTTCGACAGACACGCTCAGGATGCCGGAGACAGTGCCATCCGGCTCTACCAATGGCTGGTATGTCACGTCGAAGGTGCCAGGTGTGACTGTGCCACTTCCGTCGCGATCGAACGAGACCTCAAGGTCGGTGATCGTCATCAACCGGGCGGTCTTGTAGACTTCATCGAGCATCGCGAACAGTGACGGATCGACCTCTGGAAAAGCCGCTCGCGCCGTTTTCCCTTCGAGCTCCCGGTTCCCGATCAACCGCTGCGCCATCGTGTTGACGAGCTCATACCGATGCTCGGGCCCGCGCGTGATGGTGATCGCAACCGGTGCTTCCAGCACGATCTGTCGGACGGCCTCCCGGACTGCGTCAGTCCGGGTCTGCCGCATGCGGTCTGTCACATCGCGCACGAATAGGACGCGTTCGCCGGCCTGCCGGATGACACGGATTTCAAACCAGGTGTAGCGGGTCGGGGAGAAGTGATCGACCCGGCGTTGCAGCGTGCTGCCGGCGAGCTCACCCATGAGAGCCTGAGCGGGGCTACCCGCGAAATCGGGGAACGCTGTTTCAAGCGAGGCCCCCACGAGCGTGCTGACGGGCCGCAGCAGCAGCGCCTCCGCGCGCGGGTTCGCTGCCGTTACTGTTCCGTTGTCGTCCACAACGAGGACGCAATCAGAAGTGTGGCGGAAGAGAAAGTCACGTGTTGGAGCCATTCGCGTATGATAGCCTCGCATGCCGCCTTGGTTCAACCCAGGTGAATCGGCGCGACTCCCATGTTCAAGTGGCCGGTTATGCTGGCAGGGTGACGTGGTAGCGTGGTCCTCTGATTGCCACATTCTCTCGTGCTGTCGGAACCTTGCTCATCCGTTAAAACTTTCTGCGGGTCTCCGATGGAGGCGAGGTTAACCCGCTTACGCCGCTCCATGTCGGTGGCAACTCCTGCCGCGACATCAACGAGCCAGCAGTCATTCGCCGACCCCACAGGCGTGTTCGACTACGCGCTCACGTGTGAGGTCGAAGATCCAATGCGCGCATCACCCGTAGTTGGCGTAGTTGCCGGGACGGCGACGTGTTGGTCATCAAGGGACTTCTCGCAAGAAAAGTCCTCGCATCGATGACCGATGGGAACGAGCTCGCAGTCCTGACGATTCCGGCGTGCCTACCGATTTCATCTCCTCTCTCCGCGGTCCTACAGATCAGAACCATTCAAAAAGGACAGACGGAGGCGTAGAGGGAGTGCCAGAAAGCCAGTGATGCCAGGCGCCATGGTTGCGCTCGACGTCACCAGGCCGCCATAATCGCTCGCCGCAGGTGTCCATCATGACTCGGCTTTCGTCGCCACATCTCTTACATAGCGAGAATGACAAGCGAATGATGCCGGCCGCAGATCGCAAATCCTTTTTCGACTTCGCCGCCGGCAACCGCCGCGCCACATGGCGCCTGACAGCGGTTTGTGCCTTTGTCGTTTTCGCTGCAGGCGCGGTCACGACGGTTGGCTTCATCATCAATCTCGTCCTCGTCCTGTTCGCGCTGATATTCCTTCCCTCCGTTCTTCTTCTCGGCGTTGGATTTCTTGCCGGCCTGATGCCGGTGACGGCCGCGCTTCGCGATCCGATATTCGCGGTCGCCCTGTTCGTGATGAATGGCCTCAAGCTGGTCACTCGCCTGTGGCCGACCGACCATCCTGCCATTCTCCTGTTAGTCGGCGTTGTTCTCCCGCTCATCTGCTGGCTTTGCGTTCGTTATGTCTGGATCACGGCCGGCGTGGGTCGAATTCTCCTCTCGATGAACGCTCGAGAGCCGAGGCCGGGCGACCTCGAGGAAAACCAGCTCGTTAACGTCGCTGAGGAAATGGCGATTGCCGCCGGGGTTCCCCCGCCGAAGATTCGGCTGCTTGACGGCGGGATCGCCAACGCAGCGATCGTCGGAATTCGCCCCGAAGACAGCTACATAGTGCTTGGCCGGCGTCTTCTCGACGAATTCGACCGGGACGAGACGCAGGGGGTTCTCGGACACCTCATCGGGTCTATCGCTAACGGCGACTTGCGCGGAGCCGCGCAGATTCACGCAATGCTGTACGTCCTCGAGCTTCTCACGGTGATCGCGCTTGCACCATTCGCAAGCTTTCCGCGTCGGATTGCCATGCAGTGGCTCACGTTTCCTTCGACGGCGTCATTTCGCCCTTCCGCATCGCGCACCGAGCAAGCTGGAACACTCATCCAGCTTCTGGAGTCTCACCGCGAGCTGATGCCGTCAACCGAGGCCGGAATGACCGACACTTCGAATGGTGTAGACTATTTCGGTCGCGTCGGACGAGTGCTGGTCCGAATTTGCCCGCCGTTAATGGCCCTCATTTTTTTTGCGAAAGCGGCGACGGGGTTCATGCTCATTTTCGCCAGCGCGCCGGTTGGTCTTCTCTGGCGCAGCCGGAAGTATCTGGCCGATGCAACCGGAGTTCAACTCACCCGCAACCCGACCAGTTTGTATCGGGCGCTCGTTCGGATGAGCGAGGTGAGCGTGATCGTACCGGGTGCCGGAACGGTCTCTCACCTCTTCGTTGTCGCGCCCGAAGCCGCAGGCCACAGTGAGGCTTCTTTTTCGGACCGCGAAGGCCTGCTGATGGGAATGTACCCTTCGCTCCCGCATCGTCTTGCGCGACTTACACGAATGGGCGCCGTGCCGCCGGCCTAAACGACGCGCAAAGATCAACTTCAGATCGATCGCGCGAATCCGCGCCGAAGAATGGAGTGGAGAAGTAAAGCGATATTATCCGCTATACGAAAGTGAGGTACAGGCCGGAGAATACCGTCAGGTGGGGAATGACATTCGAGCAGAACCGGTTGGCTAAGATGAGCGAGAGCGACTCTCGGTAACCACGTCAACACACAACGTGAGCGACGATGGTTTCTAACGATGACGAATACGATTCAATAAGCGCTGCGTCCGATATGTGGCATGACATGAAAGACGCCTGGAACCGGAGCGAAACAAAAATTATTCGGGGTCGGTTGGTTCACTTCGCTGAGGAAACGATTGTAAGCCCCGCGATGCCATGGTTCTGGCAGGGTCCCGGTTGGACAACCAACGGTGGAGTTGAAATAACTCGAGAGGAATTCGATGCCGCTCCCGAAGCTTCGGAGGTTGTGCGGAAGGAGTTGGGCTAATCTAAATACTGTGTTGGGCCGATCTTTGCTTTTCACTCTCTGCACCCAAAACATCGCAATCAACGCTCTTGTTCAGATGACCCGGAGCCCGCACGTGAAGGTGTACTTTCCTGCGGTCGAGTCTTGTTTGTCTTTCCAGATGGAGAATGCACTGCTGGGATACCAGCTACCGAGATACAGCCAGTCATTGAAAGCGTACCTGACCCGGTTCACTAGTACAAATTTGCAGTTTTTCGCGGCTGCGGTCCTACGAATGCTACGTCCGGATTTGAAACGCGGGGGTCGGCGGCGCTCAAGGAAACGCTCGAACCATTTAAAGCAGCAATGCGTCGTCTAGAACCAAGCTAGGCAGCGCCAACTTGGAGGCATCGATGTCTCTGTTTAGACGACCTGAGAAGATGGACCCGCGTGAGATAGCTGGCCTCGTGGGCCTGCAGCCGCTTAGCGACCCCGTATTCAATCACTTGCTCGAGTCAGCGCTCGCCGGAAGGGTTGACGTCTACTTCGCGGCGGTTCCTCGCTCTGCGATTCGCCCGTTTGACCCGGACTACGAACCACAACGGCACGCTGTGGGAGTGGCTGCCATCGAAGAAGTGATGAAGCGCTGGAGGGCCGGAGCGTTTCCGTTCTCTTGGGTTTATCAGAAGGGTCACGAGTTCATACTCTCGGACGACTACATAAACTGGGAGGCAGCCAAGCTTGGTGCACCGGACTTCCTTCCTTGCTGGGTGCTTGGCCGCCCGGACCTGGAAGGCGTTGTGGACATTCAGGGTTCGATGGATGAAGCAAGCGTTCGTAGCGCCATCGGACTCGCACAGAAGAACGATTAGCGAAGGCCAGGTGTCGGCGTGCGTCCAAACCTATCGTTGCATTTATCAAGCGGTCTTTGGGCGTCCATCAAACCGGGTGACTCCGCACCGGCGGATCAACTTTGTTGCTTCTACGGTATCAGTTTCGTAGGTTACGAGAACTCACTGACATTCGCTGCAAACCTCACTGTCGCTGAGGACCATGACACGACGTTACGATAAACAGGCCTCTAAAAGTGCTGCCAAGCAGGTAATCTGCGAGCTGGTTGCAGCATCGAAGGGCGTATTAAGGGGAAAATTGCGCCTGAACAAGGCGTTTTACTTCGCACACTTGTATTACTGGCGGGACTCGGAGGGGGTCCTGACCGACTATCCAATCGTGCGTCTACCGCTTGGCCCCTGCATCGACGACTCGTCGGATCTAATTGGGGAATTGATAGCGGAAGGACGGCTCACTGTGAGTGTCGAGCCCCTCGGCCCCTATAAGGAAAATGTTTACCGGCTGGCAGTTGATTGCGACCTTGATTTGAGTACCCCTCGAGGGCGTGCGATTTTCCAAGCCGCTGAGTTTACAAATGGACTCTCGGGAGCGGCGCTTAGCGAGCTTACACATGAGCATAGTCGGAGCTGGCAGAACACCCCTAACGGTAATGAGATGGACATCTATGCCGATCTGCTTGAGGATGATGAGTGGCAGGCAATACGCCGTCGAGTGTCCGCGATAAGGGAGAGGGAAACCGCGTTCGCATAAGTCCCTCTGTATGAACTTGGCGAAGCTCCTGCATCAGTACCTGAACGCAGCAGACGTTCATAACTCCACCCTAAGAGCTCTCGGGTGGTTTGATTTTTTGAATGGCCCGCCAGACAGCGATGACGCCCGCATTGTTGCTGCACGCGCAGTCCATCACCTGATAATCGATGAGTCGGGGCGACAAATCTGGCATGATGATTCGGTCCTTTATGCTATCCTTGCATTCACTCAGGCGGCGCGCGGAGGAAGGCAGCCAACCGCTGTTATCGATAAGCTTTCGAAAGTGCTCGAGGCATCTCCCGTTACGCTGACATCACTTGAAGCGTGGTTTCTCTCGGAATACGAATAACCTACCTACG
Source organism: Gemmatimonadales bacterium (assembly GCA_038254845.1). Taxonomy (GTDB): domain Bacteria; phylum Gemmatimonadota; class Gemmatimonadetes; order Gemmatimonadales; family Gemmatimonadaceae; genus UBA4720. The sequence goes on from JBBSFT010000021.1 coordinate 14,137, forward strand.
GTGACTCCGTGGTGACTTCGCCGACCTAACCCACAAAAAGCATAATGCCGCAGTCCGGTAATCGGTTGCGGCATTTGCCTTTACACTAATCGGGACGACAGGATTTGAACCTGCGACCCCCTGAACCCCATTCAGGTGCGCTACCGGGCTGCGCCACGTCCCGCTACGCAATGTTCCGCGAAGCAAGTCGCAATCTACCCGCCCCCGCCCGCTATCTCAACCTGACTCCACACATCTCATCACTACTCACGGATTCGCGACCAACTTCCCCACATAGAACTCGCCGAAATCCGCATACTTCGCACTCACCTCGTCGAAGCGCATATCCGTCACGAGCTTCTTGAAATCGAGCGGGTCCTTCGCGAATAACGTCACGCCCCACTCCCAGTTCTCGAACCCGATCGCGCCGCTTATAATTTGCTGCACCTTCCCGGCATACCGGCGACCGGTCATCCCATGCGAGTGCATCAGCCGGCTCCGCTCGTCGAGTGACAGCGCATACCAGTTCTGGTCGACGTTCCGCCGCTTCGACATCGGGTAGAAGCACACGTAGGGCATTTTCTTCGGCAGCGGCGGATAAAGACGACGCTTCACATGGTCGGTCGCGAGCTCGGCATCGACGCGCTCCTTGAGCTCGCTCCTGTAGTCATCATCGCCAACCGACCCGCCACGCCGCGCTGCATCGGCCGCAAGCTGCGCGGTGACGTGATACAACCCCGCCTCTGTCACGCTGAGGAACGAATAGCTGAGCTCGAGATGAGCGAGCCGCAGCTGCGTTCGCATTCCCTGCGCTTCTAGAATCTCATCCATCGTGCGCCGGAAATGGATAACCATGAGCGAGTCGACGGATCCGATGAGCGCGACGATCGCGGTCCAACCGTCCTTCAGCTTCCCGTTGATTACGTCGACATCGATTCCGATCGCTGCTTCGCCCGACGTCTCCCGCGGCGTATCGGCTGACTGGCGAAAGATCTGATGGAGCGCATACCAGCCCTCGATCGTTTCGGGCGGATGCGCGACTTCACTGTTTTCTGTCATCGTCGCGCCGAATGCGGTCACCGGGCTATGGCCCGGTCGTGAATGTGAATGTGGAGTTCGTCGCCAGCGGGTTCCCTGCAACATCCTTGACGCCAGTGGTAATGGTGACGGTGTAATTGGTGCTCGCCGCCAATAGAGCCGACGGCCTGAACGTCGCCACGTGCGTCGTCGTGTTGTAAATGATCGTTCCCGCGACGGCTGCTCCACCGGTCGTCACGGTCACCTTGAAGTTCGCCGGGTTAACCACCGATGCGCTGTCCATTGCCTCGCTGAACGTCACCGAGATCGTCGTGTCGCGCGCAACACCAGGTGCGTTGTTGCCCGGCCTCGTTGAGTTGATGGTCGGTGCTGTCGTATCGGGAACGGTCGTAAATGTCGAGCTCGACTGCGCCGCGAGCGCATTGCCCGCAACATCCTTGACCCCGGTCGTGACCGTCAACGTGTAACCGGTGTTGTTCGCGAGCTGGCTCGTCGGCGTGAACGACGCCGTGTTCGTCGCGGCGTTGTATGTCACCGTCCCCGGCACGACCGCGCTCGTCGACGTCAGCGTCAGCCTGATGTTCGTCGCATTGATCGTGGACGTATCCATGGCCTCGCTGAACGTGACTGTCGGAACAACGGACGTCGGAACGCCGGTCAATCCGGTAGCCGGAGTCCTGGCAATAATCGTCGGCGCGGTCGTGTCGGGAGCCGCCACCGTCGTGAACGTCGACGGGAACGGCGCGACAAGCGCGTTGCCTGCAACATCCTTCACACCAGTCGTGACGGTGACCGTAAACGGCGTCCCGAATGCCAACGCCGACGTCGGCGTCAGCGTCGCCACTCTTGTCGAGCGGTTGTAGACGACAGTCGCGCCAACAAGCGCCGACGTGGTGTTGTTCCTGAGCGTGATCGTCGTGTTGCTGATCGTCGTTGAATCCATCGGCTCACTGAACGTCACCTGCACCGTGGTCGCAATTGCGACTCCCGTTGCGCCGTTTGGCGGTGATACCGACGTCACGGTTGGCGGCGTCACGTCGACCAGTACGGTCGTGAACACCGATGTGAAGGTGCTTACGAGCGAATTGCCGGAAATGTCCTTCACTCCAGTCGTGACGGTCACGGAATACGTGGTGCTCCCGGCGAGCGGGGCGGTCGGCGTCAGCGTCGCCACATTCGTCGCCGCGTTGTACGTCACCGTTGCCGGGACGGTCGTTGCGGTAGCGGTGTTCGTGAGGAGAATGTTCGCGCCGTTGATCGTGCTCTCGAGCATCGGCTCGCTGAACGTGATCTGTACGGCAGTGCCAACGGGCACATTCGTCGCCAGGTTCGTCGGCGACACCGAGAGAACCGTCGGCGGAGTCGTATCGCCAGTCGTGAACGTGTAGGTCCGCGTCACGCCGGCCGGATTTCCGGCAAGGTCTTTCACCGCGCTGCTGACCGTCAGCGTGTAGCCTGTAGTCTGAGCAAGCGGTGCATTTGGAGTGAAGGTCGCAACACGCGTCGCCGCATTGTATGTGACAGTTCCCGGAACGGCCGCACCCGACGACGTCACCTTCAGCGTGATATTCGCCGCGGTAATCGTCGACACGTCCATCGCTTCACTGAATGTCACCGTAATCGGTGCCGTCGGCGACACACCGGTTGCGCCAGCCGCGGGACTCGTCGAGATAACGGTCGGCGGCGAGTCGTCACGCGTCGTGAACGTCCACGAGAAATCGGCTGCCAGCTTGTTCCCGGCAAGGTCTTTCACGCCGGTCGTCACGGTCGCCGTCAGATTTGCCGGATTCGGCAGCGGACCCGTCGGCTTGAACTCGGCGACGTGGGTCGCAACTGCATAGGTGACCGTCCCCGGAACGACCGCTCCGTTTGTTACCCGTATAACAAACGTGCTCGCGTTAATCGTCGTCGGATCGATCGCCTCGCTGAACGTCGCCGTGACGGTCGCCGCGGACGAAACCGCAGTCTGACCATTTGCCGGAGACGTCGCTGTAACGCGGGGAGGCGTGATATCGAGCGTCGTCACCGTGGCTTGTGCCGACTCCGCCGACTGGTCCGAGACGATGCCGGAGGAACAGTTCGCGGCAACCGTGTATTTGAATACCTGCTGCTGAGGGAGGCCGGTGTCCGTGAACGTGGTCGTCGTTGACTCACCGACTTTCGTTCCATTCCTGAAGATGCTGTAGCTCACCACGCCGTCATTCAACGGACTCGGTGTCCACTTCACGAGGACGGACGTTCCCGTCAACAGAGTGGCGACCACGTTCGTCGGTGTGCTTGGAGATTTGGGACCGGTGAGCTCGCCGCATGCGGTGGCGAGATACATCACCATGCAGATCGACACCAGGCGTGTCACAACGGCGAAAGCTTTATTTCTGGTCATCGAAAAATGAGTTATTTCGCGCATCATAAGTTGTCCCGCTTGATGATGATGCGGCGGTTCTGCTGCCGGCCGAGCGCGGTGGTATTGTTGGCAATCGGTGCGTCTTCGCCGGCGCTCGAGATTCTGATGCGGTCGCTCGTGATTCCCTGCGTGCGCAGGTAGTCGCGAACGGCGCGCGCTCGGTCGAGGCCCAGCATGATGTTCGCGGCGTTCGACCCGACGTTGTCGGTGTGAGCTTCGATGCTGATCTTCGCTGTCATACCGGCATCGGATGTCATATCGACGACGAGTCCATCGAGGAGCGGCTGGATCTCGTCTCGCCATGTCGGTCTCGTGAAATCGACCTGCGTTCCGTCGATCGTGAGAATCATTGCTCCGATCCCGGTCGGCAGACGTGACGGCGCAGGCGATCGGTTGACGACCGGCGGTGCGGATGGAGTCGGGGTCACGGGCATGTTGCGGGGAGTTGCCGGGATGACCGTTGTGCCTGTCTTCGGCGTGACGGTAACAGGCGGCTCAGGCCTGACTCGTCCCGGCAGAGTCATCCGACGCTGCTTCGCGTACGGATCGGTCCGGCCGAGGAGGAACGACATTCCGGCCAGCACAGTAAAGGCGGGACCGCCCTTCCCGATCTGGCTCGTCGCCTCGGCCCGAAATCCGTAGTTGTCGCCTATCATTTTTCGAAAACCGGCACCGACATTCGCGATGCCGAGGCTGCGGCTCTGCGAGCAATCGCAGCGCGGGTGCGTGTAGCGTACGAACTCATAGCCCGCGCCAATCAGCCCGTACGGCTGAAAGTCTCCACTCGATTGTTGAATCAGCAGCGACAGCGTCGGTGTGAACGTGACGAGCGGTGGCTTGTAGTAGCTGTATTCCTGCCTGCTGTAGTTGATCCCCATGCCGAGCTGAAGAGCAACCATGCGGCTCAGAAAGGTGCCGAAGCTGGCGGCTCCGCCGAACGCGGTCCTGCCATCGGCGACGCTGTATTCAGTCGAGAGAATGCGGCCGCTCGCAAAGATGCCGACCTCGCGCATCGGTCCGGTGGATGCCGGCTGGCGACTCTGGGCATTGGCGACGCCGCCGAGCCCGGTGAGCAGGAAACAAATCAGCGACGTTGGAACGGAGCGGCGCATTGGGGTTCCGGAAAACGCGGTACGAAGGATTATAGAAAAAAAGGCCCAACCGACCCGGTTGGGCATAGAGGCGGTGCGGCCGGCTCTCAGAGCCGCCGATGATGTGCGTTGATGCCCCGTAAAAGCAAATGCCGGGACACAATCGGCGCAAGACGAAATTGTGAAACGGCATGTGCGCGATCCACTGGTCAGGATCGAAGATCCAGAACGGCAATGACTGCGAGGATGATCACGATCACGATTGTCAACGCGATGACCGCTTTCTGGCCAATTCCCGCCGCCGGAGCGGGCGGCGGAACCAGCATCTCCTTGGTCATCACGGCGAGAATCTCGCGCGCTGATTCCGGGCGCTTCGACGGATCTTTCGACAGGCAGCGCATGATGAGGCGGTTCACTGCAGACGGAATGTCGGACTTGCCGATCACGAGCTGGGTCGGCTCCTCGTCGGTATGCGCGGCCGCCATCTGCCGTGGCGTATTGCGGCCCGCGAATGGATGCCTGCCGCTGAGCAGCTCGTAAGCGATAACGCCCCACGCATACACGTCCGACCTGGCGTCGGCCGCTGCGCCGCGGCCCTGCTCGGGAGTCGAGTAGCGCAACGAGTCGCCGCTCGAGCTCCAGTCCTGCGAGTCGTTCGCGGTGCTGTTGCGAAGCGCGGAAAAAACTTCGGCAACACCGAGGTCGGCGATCAGCGCGGACCCACCGCTGATGATAATGCTGTCAGGCGTAAGGCCACCGTGAATGACGCCGTGCAGATGCGCGTGAGTAAGCGCAGCGGAGACATCGCGCAATACGGTCATCGCGTCAGCTACTTCGATTCTGCCGCCGCGCTCCAGCCGCGACCGCAGCGTTCGCCCGTCGATCGACGACGAGATCCAGTAAAATGTGGTGCCGCTTTTCCCTGATTCGACGATCGGGACAATGTTCGGATGTCTGATTCTCCGGGCAGCGAGAGCTGCTTCGGTGAGCGGCGCCGCTGCGCCTTCCATGTTCGCGAGCGAGAGTCCCTTGATGTGCACCGGCGACCCGTCATTGCCCGCCGTGCCGCCGAACACCGAGAGTCCGCCTGCTGTTGGCAGCTCGCGATTGATCTGATAGTCGGCGCCAATCGCGGCATCGATGTCGTTCCTGATCGTCGGGTCGGTCATGTGACAAAAGTAGTTTATCGTTCGACGATGGAACCAGGCATCTACACGTTCGCCGAGACGACGCCGTCGTGCTCGATCGGCGCCGCTAGCCGAAATTCGCAAAGGCATACGGGCTGTGAAAAAAAGTGCGCAGGCTTGGGTGGCCTGCGCACTTTTTGTTTCCTGCTCCGGTGCTACTGAAAACCGATTACTATTTCCCGCACTTAAGCGTCACACGCGACGCTTCCGCCGGCATGTAGACGGCAAGTGCTGACACTTTCGTATCGGCTGAGTTTGCGCCAATGGCGGCGCCGATGACCTTGGCAGTGGCAGTAGATTCTTTGAAGTCATTGACGATGATTGCGTTCGCGCCAACCTCGGCCGCCTTTTTCTTTACCTGGGCGGTGATTTTTCCGTCGCTCGTATAGACGGAGTTGCCCTCCGCACTGATCCAGGCGAGCTCGTAGTAGTCGTGCGGCACCGCGCCTCGGCTTGTATACAAGTCCACTGCCTCATCGCATGTCGCCTTGCGCGCAATGTTGGGGCTGACGTCTGTCGTATGAGTACGAACGCCGCAAGCCGACGCCGCGAGGGTACCGATTATGAGCGGAAGCGCCCATATCCTGTTCTTTCTGCTCATGTTGATCTCCTGACGATGCGTGACTGGTGGTCGCGAATGCGACTCTGGAGAAGTAAGTGCAAGGTAGGGGCCGAAAGACGCGGGCTCGCTGACCCAAGCCGGCCGTTCGGCCCACCTGTTGCGTTCTCGTGCCCTCGATGACCTCTCGTCCCGCAGCCGGGTCCGCAATTCTGCTCGTAGACGACCGGCCCGAAAATCTGCTCTCGCTCGAAGCGTTGCTCGAACCGCTGGCGGAGGAGACAGGCACCCGCCTCCTCACAGCCAATGGCGCTGACGAAGCCTTGCGCCACATTCTGCACGAATCGGGGTCGATCGCTCTCGTCCTCCTCGACGTGATGATGCCGGGCACGAGCGGACTCGAAACAGCAAAGCTCATTCGGCAGCGCGCCCGCAACGAGCAGGTTCCGATCATCTTCGTCACCGCGCTCGAAGCAGATCGAAGGCGGGTCACGCTCGGCTACCAGTTCGGTGCCGTCGATTATCTGACAAAGCCGATCGACCCGGAGATACTCACGGCAAAAGTCCGCGCGTTTCTCGAGATGCACCGACGGCGTGGTGAGACGGTTCTCGAACAGCGGCGTCGGTACGCCGACCAGGTTCTCCTCATGCGCGAACAGACGCACCGGCAGGAAACCGCCCTTGTCGACACGTTGCAGAGAGTTGGCACCGCCCTCGCGTCCGAGCTCGATCTGGAGCGAGTGGTTCAGCTCGTTACTGACGAGGCGACGGCGCTGACACGAGCGCAATTCGGCGCGTTCTTCTACAACGTCAATGACCCTGCAGTGGGCGGCGACGCGTTCACCCGTTGCACCTTTGCAGGCGTGTCGAGGGACAAGTTCGCGAATTTTCCAGACCCGCGGGCAACTCCGATTTTTGGCCCGACGTTCCAAGGCGAAGGCGTAGTCCGCAGCGATGATATCACGAAGGATCCGCGGTACGGTCTGATGGAACCGCATCATGGAATACCACCGGGTCAATTGCCTGTGCGAAGCTACCTTGCCATTCCCGTAAAGTCCCGAACGGGCGAGGTGGTGGGAGGACTCTTCTTCGGTCACGAGGAGCCTGGAATATTCGGCGCCCGCGAGGAGCGTCTGGTCGTCGGAATTGCGGGATGGGCCGCGGTCGCGATGGACAACGCAAGACTTTATGCCGCTGAGCGCCAGGCGCGCGAAGGCGCCGAGGGCGCGACCCGGGCGAAAGCCGAGTTTCTGGCGACCATGAGTCACGAGTTTCGCACGCCCTTAAACGCGATTGTCGGATACGCGCAGCTTCTCGACATGGGCGTATTCGGGCCCGCAACGGCAGCGCAGCATGCGCACTTGGAGCGACTGCAGGCAAGTGCGCGTCATCTCCTCCAGCTTGTCGATGACGTTCTCGACGTCGCGAAGGTCGACGCAGACAGACTGGACGTTCGCCATGACTTACTGTTGACCGGTGCGGCGGTTGCCGCGGCCGTCACCCTCGTGCAACCCCAGGCAACTGCAAAGGGTGTACGCCTGATGGATCTGCATCAGAGCGAGCCGGGGTTTCCGTACGTTGGGGACGAGCACAGGGTTCGCCAGGTCCTTATCAACCTTCTATCGAACGCAGTCAAGTTCACCCCGTCGGGCGGGCAGGTAACAGTCGAATGCGGCTCTGCTGCGGATCCCGAACCGGGAGTGTGGAGGGTCCCGCCAACCGACACCCTCGATCGGCGATGGGCCTATGTCCGAGTCGAAGACACGGGCCCTGGCATCCCAACATCATTGCTGGGGCGCCTGTTCGAGCCGTTTGTGCAGGGAGACGGAGCCCTTACGCGCGAACAGGGTGGCACGGGCCTCGGGTTGGCAATCAGCCGGAGACTCGCGCGTTTGATGGGCGGGGACATTACCGTGCGCAGCCAGCAAGGTTCGCGCACGACGTTCACTCTGTGGCTTCCGGGTGCAGAGCCCGCTGACGTCACGGGGGGGGCTGGACTTTTGCTTCCGACCACTCCTCGAAGAACACCTTCGAGGGAACCCAGCAAAGCTGGCGATGCCGGCCGCCCGCTGGATTCCGCTACGTACGATGTTCTCCATGCGATAAGCGTCCGACTCTCATCAGATGCCGAAGTAATTTCCGAGCGATATGTGGCTGCGCTTCGTGCAGACGCACGGTTTCCCGGGGTGCAGCACCTCCCTACTGCTCAATTGCGCGATCATGTAACGCCTTTCGTCGGCCTGCTCGCCTCGCAGTTGACGGTCATCGGCGAAACGCGCGGGCAGGCTCCAGACCTTTTGCGTGACTCTGGGCAGGTTCAGCGACTGATGGCCGAGCTGCATGGCGCCCAACGTTATCGCCTCGGCTGGAGCGAAGCCGACATGGAGCGCGAAATTGGACTCATGATCGCGGAAATTCGGCGTACGATTCAGTCCATTGCCGAGCCCGGAGAGGGTCAGCGCGCAGCTGCTGCTGCCGGGGGAGTCGTGACCGAGTACTCCCCCGCGTCGATACGCGCTGCAGCAGAGTACGCGACCGATGTCACGCGCCACGTACTTGGACAGGCGATCCACACTTCGATCAGGGCTCACAGGTTTGCAAAAGACGCCGATTCGCCCTGAGCGACGATGAGGAGGGAGCAAACACAGTGTTGATAGCGTGGAAGAAAACCCTGAATTGGACGCATCACTGTGGCTGTCGCTGATAAGCCAGATCGTGACTGCTGGATCGTAACGGGGGCGACAGCGCTTTCACGGATCGGCATTTACAGAGAGCCAGGCGCGGCCAGCTTCGCATCTCCAACTGATGCGCCGCGTTTCGTCGCCGGCGTTTTCCAGCTTCTGAAAAATCAACAATTACTAGAGAGCGGGCGACCGGACTCGAACCGGCGACGTCCAGCTTGGGAAGCTGGCATTCTACCAACTGAATTACGCCCGCGTGCAACAGGTGCTGCACCAATGTAGCGACCAGCGGAAGGCGTTCAAGTACGCGTTGACCCCGCATCGGATCGAGTTTTACGCGTTTGCGACGGAAGCACTTCCGCGGACTGCCGAGGCTTACCTCGGCGCGCGAAGCGTATTTCCTGCACTGCCGCGAGAAGGGGATCAAGCCGCGGAAGCCGCCAGCGCCAGGTTTCTAGAAGACCGGGGACCGGCACTCCCCTCAAGGTGGCGTGCGCTCGAAACAGGCCTCCAGCGCTCTTTTAAATTGAGGCTGGAGTCACCCCACATACAGTCGGAAGGCGGGAAAGGAAGAGGGGCGCTCTAGCGAGTCCCATCGTTTACTTGACATGCGAGGACGCGTACTCATAACCCGGCGCGTAGCCGTACCCGTAGTCATAACCGTATCCCGACTGCCCGGGATCGAAGCCATTTACAACGGTGCCGGTTACCTGCACGCGTAGATGATGGAGTTGAGCCGACGCGTGATAGAGTGCCCTCTTGTCGGTAATCCCGGCGCGGGCAACAAGGATTGTCGCATCGGCAAGGGTTGCCAGGACCGCTGCGTCGGAGACGAAATTCAACGGCGGGGTATCGAACACGATCATGTCGAACTGTTGCCTCAACTCCTCCAGGAGATTCAGCATTTGAACAGATCCGAGCAGCTCCGCCGGATTGGCCGGAAGGCGACCCGATGCAAGAAGGTAGAGAACATGACCGTCAGGATCGACTTGCACCGTCTGAAGTGACGCGTTGAGGGGGGATTTCCCGACGAGAACCTGGGTGAGTCCAGGCTCACGCGGCACGCCCATCATGTCGTGAAGAACCCCTTTGCGAAGGTCCGCGTCGACGAGCAGCGTGCGTGTGCCACGACGAGCGAGGGTGAGCGCGAGATTGGCGGCAGTTGTGCTTTTCCCATCCCCGGGAAGAGCGCTGGTGATCAGCAGAACCTGGTTCGGGTGGTCGGCCGGAACGAAAAGAATGTTCGTCCGAAGACCGCGGTAAGACTCAGCGAATACGTCTCTGGCGTCATGTTGCGCGATCAACGCGGTCCCCGGAACAGTCGTTGACGGTGCAAGAGCTGCAGGGGTCACTCCCTGATCGGTGCCATTCAACACTGAACGACCCTTTTGGGACATCAGCGGGATGGCAGCCAAAATCGGTATACCTCCGGTGACACTCTGCACGTCTTCTCGTGTTCTTACTTTGGTGTCGAGCGCGACTTTCGCAACGGCGATCCCGCCACCGAGAAAAAGACCCAGCAATGTTCCAAGCAGAATGTTGAGGACGGGCTTGGGCGAAATCGGCAGATCGGGAACCAGGGCCTCATCGATCACGCGAACCCCTCCAGGCTGCACCGCCTCCTTGATCTCCGCCTCCTTGAGCCGCGTCTGCAATAACGTCGAAATGTCCCCCAGGAGTTTCTGCTCGCGCGAGAGACGGGCAAATGCTATCTCTCGCGAAGGTATTTTTTCGACTTCGGCGCCAAAGGATCGAATCGTCTTATTGAGAGACGCGAGCTTGCTGTCAAGGCCACCGAGGTAGGCCCGCGCCATCTGGTTCAACTGGCGATCGAGATCGCTGATCCGCTGAGAGAGAGCCACCACGTCAGCGTTCTCGGGATTCCGTCGGATGAGAAGTTGAGATCGCTCGTTCTCCAGCTGAATCAATGACTGAAGAATGTCCTGCATCCCGCGATTGGTTATGAACGAGGGAAACGCGGCGATATCTCGTGCTACACTCGCGCCGGGCGCGGCGGGCTTTGCAAGGACGTTGGCGAGCGAACGCCTTTCCGACTCGACCTGGTCGCGTTCGGCGTGCAACTCCGCCATGCGCTTAACCTGCGCCTGGGCCTCATCGGCAATGCTCACTACCTTCGCTTCCTCGCGGTATCCGCCGAGAGCCGCTTCGGCGTCCTTTAATTGCCTGTCATAACTGCCCACCTGATCCCTGAGAAAAGCGACTGTGACCGTTGCCTCCGACTTCGTGGTTTGAGCCTTGTACAGCATGAATTGATCGAGCAGGAGATTCGGTACGGCTGCGGCCGTGAAACGATTGTTGCTTTCATAACTGACGTTGACGATCTGCGCCTCTCTGCTGGGTCTGGTGACAACCAGCTTTTTCCGGACTTCGTCAACTACTTGCCGCAAAGGGCGAACTCGAAGGTTTAGCTGGGCTGGCAGACGGCCCACCTCCGGCCCGTCCAGAACCAGAACTGCTTTTCCAACAGAGAACGGTTTTCCTGTTTCCACCGAGGCAGGGAGGGTGACGCGGGCGGCGTCACCCTCCTGTCGTATCGCATAAGTCCCGTTTGCCCTTTTTGTCAGGACAACCTCTGACTCGGGCACGTCGGCTGGCAGGTTCACCACACGTATCGCGAGGCGCGCTGTTGACGGCCCGGAAACCTCCAGATTGAGATTCAATGCCTTCGCCACGTCCTCGACAAGCTGTCTGCTTTTCAACACTTCCATTTCTGTCTGGATCTGCCCTCCATTCATCCCCGGGAGGGCCACCGCCTCCGCAAGGGGCGACCGTTCAGAGTCCTTGTTCTCAATCCGAATGGTTGCGCTGCCCCGATAAACCGGCTTGGCCATCCGCGTGTAGATCGCGGCACCCGCAATAGTCGCCAAGGCAATGCCAAGAACGAGCCAGCGGTTTCGTCGGAAGGCAAGAAGGAGATGCTTGACTGAAAGGGGGTCACTTTCCGCGCCGATCGCCTGCGCGAAGGAGACCTCCGGATCCTCCATCGAACCGCGGTTGTCGCCGAGCCGGGGTTGCGAACCCGAGGGCGTTTGAATTGACAGATCCACTCGAGGAGTATTCCGCATATTCAGCGACGAAGGAGAAGCGTGATGGCTAGAGTCGCGGCCGAAAGCGCTGCGCTCGCGGCGACGGCTCCGTTACGATCGAGCCACCCTCGCCTCTCGACGAATACCTGGTCACCGGAAAGAATATTAATAAGGCTGAGTGATGAGGTCGCAGAGACCCGGCCGCGAATTACGGTGCCGTTGCGAACCACACGTAGATGGCCCAGGTCGCCGGTGGGTGTGGCACCGCCGGCGAGCGCAACGACTCCGGCAAGGCTGATCGTGGGATCTACGGCATAAGGGCCCGGCTTCGTCACCTCGCCGAGTACATAAACTCTTCGGAGCGGGGTGACTGTGATCGACGGGTTCCGAAGCTCCACCGTGTAACGGGTGATCAGCTTGTCTCGAAGCCTGGAAAGCGGAACATCAAGCACGCTCATTTTTCCGAGGAGTGGCAGCGTAACAACCCCGAATTCGTCCACCAGAAACTCGCCGCTTAGATCTGGCTCGCGCCACACCGATATTCTGATGATATCGCCGGGAGCAAGAGCGATATCTCCGGTCTGAGCACCGGCAAGCGCCGCCTGGGCACCCGCAGTGGGCTGCGGGGCAAGAAGTAGAAGCGAGATAAATGAAAGACTGCGAATATGCATGAATGCAGCGCGAATGGGATTGTGGAGAAGGACTGCGTTTAAAGGACGCCCTTCCCTCCTCTTTGTAACAACTTCCGACCAGTTCCGCATGTGACCGCCTTCCCGAGGACCGCCGAACCGCCCCGACACAAACACTTGATATCAAATTGCGGGCCGCGCGCATCGACTCACTTAAGTGACTGTACGTGGCAAGGAGCCTTTGAGGACATTCACAATCTGCTCAGCCGCGGCCGACACAGAAAACATCCGCGCCGCCAGAGCCTTCGCACGCATGGACATCATCTCGCGATCCGAGTCGTTTGCGATAAGTATTTCTGCCAGCGCCTGAAGGCGCTCCACTGGTTCATTCGTGCATACATACCCTACCCTTTCATTTTGAATCAACGCTTCAAGATCGTTGCCCGAATTGATCCGCGCGAGAACCGGCAGCCCCGCCTGAAGGTACGTTATAAACTTTCCTGGGACGTTGTGAGTGGTGTGGCGGGTGTCTAATGAGAGGAGGCCGGCGTGACACTGAGCCAGCAACCCGGGCACCTCTGATGGCTCGATCTCGTCGTGAAACTCGACGTTTTCGAGACAAAGCCGCGCCGCGTCCGCCCGCAGTCTCGATACCTCGCTCCCTCTGCCAACGAACAGGAAGCCGACGTCTCTGCGCTCTCTCATCCGATAGGCCAGTTGCACCATCGCATTCATGCCCTGAGCCGCGCCCATATTTCCGGCGTAGACGAAAATGGTACGGCCAGCGAGCGATGTGGCTGCAACCGAAATTCGGCATCCTGTGTTCTCTGTCCGCGCCAGCCAGTTGTGAAGAACTTCTACTCGGCGACCTGAGCCGTTGTTCCACTTTTTCAGTTGAGGAAGGTTTCCCGGCGTTTGCACGCCGATGACGTCGGCGACGGAGTATTGATACGCCTCAACCAGCTTGAATAGAGTGTAGGCCGGGCCTCTGGACATCAGGCCAGTATCAGCCGCCCAGTCTGGAAACAAGTCACGGAGAATCAGGTAACCGCGGGATGTGTTGCCACGCTTGAGTTTGTTGACCAATGGGCCGAGAAAGATGGTGGGCGAATACCAGACGATCCCATCCCAGCGCACCCTTGCCAAAGGACTCTTCGAGAGACCGCGCATCATTGCGAAGGGCAACATGAATTCAGCGAACACCCGCCGCACCGTGCCGATGTCCTTTGTCCGCGGTGCATTGATCCGGAGCACCTCGACTCCCTCATCGTCCTCCAGCTGCCAGGTCTTGTGGAGGGCTGAGGGGACGATAACGGTGGGGCGATGGCCCATGGCAGCCAGCTCGCGCGCCAGATCCCTGATTTGTACGGCTGCTGATGTGCGTGCAGGCGGATAGGCATCGGCAGCAAGGGCGATACGCATCAGTTATGACGGCGCTTCGCGCCAGACGGTCCGCTTCACGAAATCCGTATAGCTAAGAATGATCCTTACCACCTTGAATGATACGTCGCCCGGGTCATAGTCGGGGGGACGCCGGAACACGCCAGCCGGCTGCGCTCGCAATACCCGCACAGCTTCCAGAATTCTGGCCGGGTTCAGTCCGGTCATGATCAGCGTCCCCTCATCCATGCCTTCGGGACGCTCGTGCGCATCCCGGACAGTTACGGCGCGAAAACCGAGAATGGCCGCCTCCTCGGTAATCGTTCCACTGTCTGAGACCACGCAGAAGGAGTTCACCTGCAGCTTCACGTAGTCGAAGAACCCAAGGGGCTTCATGAACTCGACTCCGGCGCCGTTACCAAGGCCAAAGGCATCGATTCGCGCGCGCGTTCTTGGATGGACCGAGAACAGAACTCTTTTGCCGAACTCATCGGCCAGCAAACTGAGAGTCTCCAGGAGAGTGGCCAATCGGCTCTTGTCATCCACCGTATCTTCTCTATGGGCCGAAACTATAAAGTATCCGTCGCGCTCCAGGCCGAGGTTCGCAAGTACCGGCGAAGCTTCTATTCCACTGGAAAAGTGACTCAGCACCTCGTGCATCGGCGACCCGGTTTTGATCACCGTGTCGGGCCGTATTCCTTCGGCGAGCAGGTAGCGACGCGCGTGCTCGGTGTAAACGAGATTGATATCGCTTATGTGATCCACTATCCGGCGGTTGATCTCCTCCGGCACGCGCATGTCAAAGCAGCGATTCCCCGCCTCCATATGAAAGATGGGGATTTTGCGCCGTTTCGCCGGAATCGTTCCCAGGGATGAATTAGTATCGCCAAGAACCAGTAAGGCGTCGGGGCGCTCGGTCTCGAGGACCTCGTCGAAACGCTGGATCACGCGAGCGATCGTCTCCGCCACGCTACGGTTCCCCACCTCCAGGAAGTGGTCAGGCTTCCGGATGCCGAGGTCGCGGAAAAACACTTCGCTAAGTTCGAAATCGCTGTTCTGCCCGGCGTGGACAAGAACGTGATCGAGTTGACGATCCAGCTCCGCGATCACCAGAGAAAGCTTGATTACCTCAGGCCTGGTGCCAAGCAGCGTCAGAACCTTCAGCATCCCGATCGAAGGATTTATGCGTCGAGCCGAGCGCCAGTTTTTCTAACGTCTCTAGACGGAGCCGTTGCAACTGGAAAGAGCAACCCGTTCGATTTGTTGATGGATGGGTACCGCTCTTCGATCTGAGCGCAGAGCTCCTCGATCATGTGGCCCCACGAAGGTGGTGTGTACGCAAAGGCAGCCTGAAATTTTGAGGAGTCGAGGCTTCGGTCACAGACGAAATCGTCATCGGGAACAATCTCGATGGGCCGCCGCAAACGATCGCGAATCCGGGTGAGCAGGGTGTATTTGTCGATGGGAGCGCTGGACACGTGATATATGCCGCTCGTGTACGTTTGATTCTCCAGCACGTGTTCGATGATCCTCGCCATCTCAAGCGTGGTGAAGCCGGAATAGATTGCTTTGCGAAAGCCTTTGATGGAGCCCCTCTGGGCCAGAAACCATTCTATCAAGCCCTGCTTTCGTGAAAGCTCCAGGCCGATGATAGAGGTGCGAAATGTGAGACAGCCTGCCGCCTCAACCTCACCGAGAAGCTTGGACCGCCCATAGAGGTCACTGGCGTCGGGAACATTTCCTTCGCGGTAATTGCCCTGATTTCCGGAAAACACGCAGTCTGTGCT
>JBBSFT010000022.1:0-29296 GCA_038254845.1 Gemmatimonadales bacterium
TGAAACAGATCGTCGATGACTTTGCCACAGCCGAGTTGCGTCTCGCAAAGCTGGCGGAAGTCATTCCGGACGAGGCGTGGAGCGAGCCCTCCGATCCGACTCGCTGGTCTGTCGGAGAATGTGTCGCGCACCTGAACCTCACGAGCGAGGCGTATATCCCTCGTCTGCGACGGGCAATCGCCAAGGCACAACAGATGCCGAAGGCGAACACATCAGGCTACAGTCGCGATCCAGCGGGTTGGTTTTTTGGAGCGATGGTCGGCCGCCTGCCGGCGATCGGACGTACGCGAATCGGCCGCGTGAAGACCGCACCTGACTTCGTGCCGACAGGGAAGAATCCGAAGGGGACAGTCAATTCCGAATTTTTCAGGCTTCAGGGTCAGCTCATCGACATCGTCCGCGAGGGAGACGGCTTGCAGCTCGACAAGGTCTGGATCAGGTCACCCTTCGGTGAAAAGATCCGCTACAACTGCTACTCGGCCTTTGTGATTCTCACGCGACACGAGGCGCGGCATCTCGATCAGGCAGTTCTTGTGTGGGGTAAACCGGGAGATGCGTAGCGCGCTAGTGCTGCGATAGAAACGGATTGTGGTCGAAATGCGTAGTGTGAATCAACCTGGTCGATGGAGTCGATGATGGGGCAAGGGTCAACAGGAAATATCATTGCTGCAGTCTGCAGCTTCTTCGTTCCGGGTCTTGGGCAGCTCGTCCAGGGGCGGCTGCTGGCGGCGATCATCCAGTTTACGCTCGCGGCAGTGCTGTGGTTCTTTCTGCTCGGATGGCTGGTCCATCTCTGGTCGATCATCGACGCGGCGAGATACAAGCCGGGGTCGTAGCTGATGAAGCGAGTCGTCGTCATCGGCGCTGGCGCGGCTGGCTCGATGGCGGCGATCTTCGCGGCAGCATCGGGCGCCGAGACGATCCTCGTCGAACGGACGCGCGATGGCGGCAGGAAAATCCTCATCAGCGGCGGCGGACGTTGCAATGTCCTGCCGATTGCGATCGACGAAACACGCTTCGTCACTGATTCGTCCCCGAACACTCTTCGCAAAATGCTGCGAGCGTGGCCGATTCCCGAACAGGTGGCGTTTTTCGAGAGCGACGTCGGTATTCCGCTCGTCGAAGAGACTGAGACCGGCAAGCGGTTTCCCGCGTCGCACAAGGCGCGTGATGTGCGCGACGGTTTGTTGTCTCTCGCGCGGCGAAACGGCGGTGTGCTGCGAATGGATACCGTTGTCGCGGATTTCAGACCGCTCGCCGGCGGCTGGCAGATCGACGTCGATGGTAGCGAGGCTATCGTCGCTGATGCTGTTATCGTCGCGACGGGTGGTCTCTCAGTCCCGAACACCGGCAGTGACGGGAGGGGCCTGCGAGTGCTGGAAAAACTTGGGCACACGATGCATCCAACCTATGCAGCACTGACTCCACTCACGGCCGACGAGCCTGCCTTTGCTGCACTCAGCGGAGTGTCGTTCCCGGTCACGCTCACGGCGAAATGCAAAACGATGTCAGCAACCGCAACCGGTGGATTTCTGTTCACGCATCGTGGATACAGCGGCCCGTCGGTACTCGACATCTCGCACGTCGCCGTCAGGTCGAAGGATGCCGATGCAGTGCGAGCGAAGGTCACGATTCGCTGGAGCGCTCTCGGCGACAGTGAGTGGGAATCCGCGCTCAAGCCGCACGGCTCGCGAACTGTTACAGGCGCGCTGTGCACCGAATTACCCGATCGTCTCGCCGCGTTGCTCCTCGCCAATCTGAACATCGATCCCGAGCGCAGCCTGTCCGCGTTGCGCCGCGACGAGAGGTTGAGACTGATCGACGAGCTCGTGCGCGGAAATCTTCCGTGGTCGGGCGACGAAGGCTACCGCAAGGCAGAGGTCACGGGCGGTGGAGTCGCGCTTGGCGAAGTGAACCCGCGGACGATGGAAAGTCGCCGCCATCCGGGACTCTTCATCTGTGGTGAAGTGCTCGACGCGTTTGGTCCGATCGGCGGATACAATTTCGCCTGGGCATGGGCAACCGGAAGAGCCGCAGGCCTTGGTACTGGACTGAGCTGAGCTTACTCGCCCGTTTCGGCGAATACCTCGTCGATGCCAGGCCATCCATCGCGACTGTATTTCGCGATTGTCCGAAGATAGTGCTCGCCGTCATCGCCGTGCTTTTCCCTGACGGCCGCGACGCCACGCACGACGGCGTCACCATCCGCGTACGGCGGCTCGAGGGCTTCGGCGATCTTGCCGTTTTCGTGCGCCACTCCGGCGGCATCGAGAAACGTCGTCTGCACCGCCGGCTCGAGATCGACGTAGAGAAGCTGCAGCAGATCCAGCTCGTCGGTTGCGGTCTCCGCCTTCATGCGAACGATTTCTTTCGCGACGCGGTCGATTGGCCAGGAGCGCAGCGTCACTGCGCGGAAACCGCCGCCTCGCTCGACGAGACGCTGAATGAACTGGTCACGGCCCTCGCGGCTCGCCTTCATCACGTGAGTCACGAGAGCGACCCGACGCTCGGGAGAAAGCGATCGATACGGTGATAACTTTGACATTCGTTGAAGTTAGCGCCTTTGGGCATCAGTCGAATTGGGAAATCCATGGCCCTTCTGGGCATGCAGGACGTCGGCGTCGCATTCGGAGGTCCGCCGGTTCTCGAGCGGGCAACATTCAGCATCGAGCGCGGCGAGCGCGTCTGCCTTCTCGGGCGGAACGGAGCGGGCAAGAGCACCGTGATGAAGCTCCTCGACGGCACGGTGAGGCCGGACTCGGGGGAAATTGTTCGGCAGACAGGTGCAACTGTTGCCCGGCTCGAGCAGGAGATTCCGGCTGATGTGACGGGCTCGATCTTCGACGTTGTCGCCGCGGGTCTTGGCGACGTCGGCCGGTTGCTCGCGCGCTACCACGAGGCCGGCCACAGAGTCGCGACAGATCACAGCGATTCAGCGTTGCGCGATCTCGACCGGTTGCACAGCGCGCTCGACAACGCGAACGCATGGCAGGTCAACAGCCGCGTCGAAACGGTTCTGCTTCACCTCGGTCTTGATGGCGATGCATCGTTCGCCGCGGCGTCTGGCGGGCGCAAGCGCCAGACACTGCTTGCCCGCGCCCTCATCGGCGATCCGGATGTGTTGCTGCTCGACGAGCCGACGAACCATCTCGACATGGACGCGGTCGAGTGGATGGAGACGTTCCTGATCGACCGCGGCACGACGCTCGTGTTCGTGACTCACGACCGCGCCTTTCTCAGGCGAGTCGCGACGCGCATCGTCGAGCTCGACCGCGGCCGGCTCGTTGATTGGGGAGCCGACTACGACGTCTACCTTCAACGTAAGGAATCGTCACTCGTGGCGGAGGCGAGGGAGTGGGAGGAGTTCGATAAGAAGCTGGCGAAGGAGGAAGTCTGGATCCGTACGGGGATTCAGGCGAGGCGCACGCGAAATGAAGGGCGAGTGAGGGCGCTCGAGTCGTTGCGCGATCAGCGTGGCGCGCGACGGGAGCGGACGGGCAGCGTGAATCTGCGGGCCCAGGAAGCGGAGCGATCAGGCAGGCTCGTGGCTGATGCAACCGGCGTTCGTTTTTCCCGCGGAGAAAAGACGATCGTTGGCGATTTGACGACGACGATTATGCGGGGCGACCGGGTGGGGATCATCGGGGCGAATGGCACGGGGAAGACGACACTGCTTCGCCTGCTTCTTGGAGAACTTGAGCCTGACGACGGATCAATTCGCATGGGGACGGGGCTCGAGATCGCGTACTTCGACCAGATGAGAGAGCAGCTCGATCCAGACAGGTCGGTGTTCGACAGCATCGCGGACGGCGCGGATTTCATTCGCATCGGAAGCGACGACAAGCATGTGATTGGCTATCTCCAGGATTTTCTGTTTCCTCCGGATCGCGCGCGGGCGCCGGTCGCCGCGCTATCGGGTGGTGAGCGCAATCGCCTGCTCCTCGCGAGACTCTTCACGAGGCCGTTCAACCTTCTCGTGCTCGACGAGCCGACGAACGATCTCGACATCGAGACGCTGAATCTGCTCGAAGAGTTGTTGATCGACTTTTCGGGAACGCTGCTCGTGGTGAGTCATGACCGGGAGTTCCTCGACAACGTGGTGACGAGCACGCTTGTGTTCGAGGGAGGTGGCCGCGTGGGCGAGTACGCTGGCGGCTACACTGACTGGGGAAGGCAGCGTCGGCCGGCGAACGCGCCAGTTGCGATACGATCGGCGGTGGCGCCCGCGAAAGCAGGTGTGACGACGCGAGCGGCGGTGCGGCCCGCCACGAAGCGGCGTCTCAGCTTCAAGGAATCAACAGAGTTGTCGGCGCTTCCAGACCGGATCGACGCGACGGAGGCGGAGCGTGACGCGATCTATGCGCGGCTCGCCGACCCGACGGTGCTGAGAGACGGCGATGCAACTGCGGAAGCGAAAGCGAGACTCGCGGCGCTCGATGCCGAGATCGAAGAGCTCAACGCTCGTTGGGAAATGTTGGAGACAATCGCTGGCGGCAGCTGACCAGATGTTCTTCAGGTTCGGCATGAAGATGGCAATGCGCATCACGCACATCCTTCCGGACACCGTAAATGCAGTTCGAGATTCCGCAGTCATTGATCGACCTCACGGCACCGTGGGGCGATTTCATGAAGCACTCGAAGCTGGCGAAGACGGTTGTGATTTTCCTTCACATCGCGCCGATTGTTGTCGGCGGTGGAATCGCAATCGGTCTCGATCGTCTGACGTTTCGCGTCGCCCGTGAGGCCAGGGAGGATCGAGGGAGGCATCTGACTGAGTTAGAGCGCACGCATACGATTGTCATCTGGTCGCTCGCCGTGTCGTTCACCAGCGGCTTGCTTCTCGTCGCGGCAGAGATCGATAATTTTCCGACTTCGTGGATCTTCTGGGTGAAGATGGCGTTCATCCTGGTGCTCCTCGTCAACGGCTCTCGCATGAGAAGCGTCGAACGATCGATTGAGGCCGCCGGTGGCAGCTCGGACGCGGACTGGAGCCGGCTTCACGTTGCTGCCATGGCCAGCGTCACCCTCTGGCTGACAGTGACGTTTCTCGGCGTTGCGCTCAGCAAGTTTTCCTAGGTTGGCTTTCGGATGAGGAGGCCGTGACGTATGGTTTGCGTCTGTGCCGCCAGCAACGAAAACGGTCGTCGAAGTTTCCGGCTTTCGCAAAACATATAAATCGACCGTCGCTGTCGACGACGTCTCGTTCGAGGTTCGCGACGGAGAGATCTTCGGTCTGATCGGACCGAACGGGGCCGGGAAGACCACGACGATGGAGTGCGTCGAGGGTCTTCGTACGCGTGACCGCGGCACGATCAAGGTTCTCGGACTCGACCCGTTTCGCGACGTCTACGCGCTCCAGCATCGCATCGGCGTGCAGCTTCAGGAGGCGCAGCTCCAGAAGCGCATCAAGGTGAAGGAAGCGGTGCACCTCTGGACTGCTCTCTACGCCCGACAGCCGTCAGATGGCGACCGGCTTCTGGAGCAGCTCGGCCTGGCCGAGAAGCGCGAGTCGCGGTTCATGACACTGTCCGGCGGTCAGAAGCAACGGCTCTTCATCGTGCTCGCGCTCATCAACGATCCGGAGCTGGTGTTTCTCGACGAGCTTACGACCGGCCTGGACCCGCAGTCGAGACATGCGATCTGGGAGCTCGTCCGCAGCATTCGCGCTCGCGGCAAGACCGTCTTTCTCACAACCCATCTGATGGAAGAGGCCGAGCGTCTCTGCGATCGCGTCGCGATCATCGAACATGGGCGCATCATCGACATCGATACACCGGACAGGCTCGTGCGCAAATACTGTCCGGAACGATCGGTGGTCCTGACGACCGAGAATTTCCAGGCGGAGGAATGTTTTCGGTCGATTGCGCGGGTCGAGAACGTCGCGCGCCGCGACACGCATTTCACGATCAGGGGCACAGGCGACGATCTCGTGACGGAGGTGATTCAGTGCCTGTCCGATAATCAGATTCGCGTCACCGACTTCCGCACCGTTCTGCCGACGCTCGAGGATGTCTTTCTGCGGATCACCGGCCGCTCAATCCGCGACTGACGGCGATCGTGATGCGCGGATTGTTTCGTCTGACATGGATCGAGATCAAGATCTTCCTGCGTGAGCCGCTTGGCGCCCTCGGAACCGTTCTCATTCCGGTTCTCGTGTTCGTCGCGATGGGGAAGATGGGCGCGAAACTGGTCCCACGGAGTCAGCTGCTGACAAGCAGCACCTTCCGCGTCGACGTGCCGATGTTTGCGGCGATCCTCATTGCCGTGAATGCGGTGCTGTCGCTTGTCTCGATAATCTCCATCTATCGAGAGGGCGGCATTCTCAAGCGACTGCGAGCAACGCCGCTTCGGCCGCAAACGATTCTGACGGCGCACGTTCTCGTCAAGCTCGCGCTGACCGCCGTGACCCTCGTCCTCACACTCATCGTCGGTAAACGGTACTATCCACCCGGCGTTCATGTTCCGGTGGTGAGTTTTACGGTCGCGCTCCTGATTGCGACGTGCAGTATTCTCTCGATCGGGTTTCTGATCGCGAGCATCGTTCCGACGGCGCGATTTGCCCAGCCGATCGGCAGTATCGTTCTCTATCCGATGATCGCGATGTCCGGCCTGTTCGTTCCGCTTGCGGCGATGCCGTCAGGGATGCGGTGGGTGGCCCGCGCGCTGCCGCTGACGTACTCTGTATCTCTGTTGCAGGGTATCTGGCGAGGAGACGGCTGGCTGGCCCACAGCGGAGACGTCGGTGCACTCACGATCGTATTCGTGCTCTGCACGGCGCTGTCGGCGAAGGTGTTCAGATGGGAGTGACGGCAGGAACTCGCATTTTTTGTTCACATGGAACAAATGGAGACCAGATGACGAAGAAAGGACATCCAAACATTCCCGACTTCTCGCAGCGAAAGCCGGTGAAGCCCGGGAAACCCGGAACGTCTGCGCAGAAAAGTGCGGCGCCGAAGCCGAAGCCGGTCGCCAAGCCGCAGGGTACCTCCCAGAAGTCGGGACGCCGCGGCCAATAGCACCTGTCTGTCGGCAGGAGTTCGTCGATTTGTTTGCAAACTGAACATTTCCAATGACTTAGCGCGTTTCCGAGCGCATATTACTGAAGGCCGCCGTACGGGTGACGACGGTCTTTTGTGTATCGGTTGTGTCGCGAAGTCGGTGTCCCCTTTTGCACCAGGAGAGCCCTGATGCCCGTTCTGCAGTCGTTGATCGATGTGTTTTCACTCGGAGCCGGCCGGCCTCTTCGCCGGCTTCTCGCGTACTATGCCATCCTTGCCGTCATTGCCGTTGGTCTGAGTATCCTGTTCCCGCGCATGCTCGAGTTGTTTGCGGGCAAGGGCCTGGAGGCGGCGCCGGGCGGCGCGAAGGCCCTTCAGGACGGTCTTACAGGTGCGGGGCCAACCGGATCGATGTTTGGTCGGGGCTCGATTGGCGACGTTGCCGCGACGACGCTCGTTATTCTCGTCGGGACGCTGTTGTTGATGCTGCCCGTGTCGTGGGTGTACATGTCGGCCCGATCGGTTCAGGGTCACAGCCAGGCAGTCGTCCAGACGCTCATCATCCTGCCGCTGGTCGTCGCGGGCATCATCATCATCGTTCAGAACAGCCTCGCACTTGCCTTCAGCCTGGCTGGTGTTGTCGGAGCGGTGCGGTTCAGAACCAATCTCCGTGACACGCGTGATCTCGTTTTTATCTTTCTCAGTATCGGCGTCGGCTTTGCCGCCGGCGTTCAATCGCTGGCGGTAGGGGCGATCGTGTCAATGTTCTTCAACTTCGTCCTCATTCTCACGTGGCGTTACGACTATGGCAGAAACGTGCTCACGCCGACGGCGTCGTCGCAGTGGACGGGCCCGCTTCAATCGCTGGCGAGTGAGACGGGGCAGCACGAAGTTCCAGACCGCGACCTCATCCTGTCGCTCACACCGGAACACGCTGACGCACTCGCCGAGCGCTTTGAACGCGTCAGCGATGCGCTGGGGAAGAAGAAAAAGAAGCCCCGCTTCGATTCGGTGCTCACTATTACAACCGACGAAGTGACGCGGGCGCAGGAAGCGGTGGAGCATGTGCTCGACGAGAATGCCAAACGATTCGAGCTCGATGAAGTCGTGATGAACATCGGCAAGCCGTCGGTCATCTTCTACCTTGTTCGCCTGAAGAAGACAGTTACTCGCGACGACCTGCTGACAGCGATCCATAACGAAGCGGGCGGGCTGATGACATCTGCTGATCTCGAGGTCGGCGAGCGGATCCGGGAAGAGGACACGTCGAAGACATGAGGACCGTGTCCGCTGTCACGCTGCTTGCAGGCGTGGCAGTGATTTGCGTCGCCTGCGCCGACTCCCCCAAAACCGGCGACGTCCAGCTCAAGACTCTGGGCCGGACGCGGGAGCAGCAGCTTACGTCAAGACTGGCTAAAGCCGACAAGGAGCCGGGCAGTAAGAAGCCGGTGGCGATGTGGATCATGCCGCCCGAATTGCGCGAGATCTCCGGGCTTGCACTGACGCCGGACGGGCGGGTGCTCGCCCACGACGACGAAGTGTCGAAGATATATGTCATCGACCCTCGCCGCGGCATCATCATCAAGCAGTTCACCCTTGGCACCGGGATGCGCGGCGACTTCGAGTCGATCACGATGGCCGGCAGCGATATCTACATGCTCGCGAGCAATGGCGTTCTCTATCAGTTTCAGGAAGGCGAGGACGGGGCCGGCATTCCATACTCGGCGGTCGATCTGCATCTCGGCAAGGAGTGCGAATTCGAGAGCATGGTGTATCAGGCCGACAGCAACTGGCTCGTGATGCCGTGCAAGAACGCGACTGACAAGTCGCTCCAGCACAATCTCGTGATCTATCGATATCGCCTGAGCGGGCCCAATTCGTCAGGTGTGTCGATGGTGACGATTCCGTTCGCGCAGCTTATCGGGGCCAACAAGTGGAAGAACCTGCACCCGTCCGACATCACGATCGACCCGGCGACGGGCAATTACGTCATGATCACCTCCCATGAAAAGGCGCTGATCGAGATGACTCCGGCCGGGGACCTCGTTCGAGCACAGCCTCTGCCGGAAGGTCACAACCAGCCTGAAGGGATCGCAATTACGAAGGACAGTATTCTCATGCTGAGCGACGAAGCGACACGCAAGCCCGCGGCGATCACATTGTACCGATGGCACCCGTCACAGAAACCGGACTCTGCTCAATGAAACACCTCTGCCCCCGCTTTCAATCCCCGGTCACTGTCATTGCTGCCGTTGCGGCGCTTCTTGTCGGAAGCACCCGAACGAGCGGGGCACAGACCAGCGAGATGCTCATCGGCCGCGATAGCGTGATGGTCGTCGCCGGGCCGGACTATCAGGCCGGCAGTTTTCACAGAACCCTTCTTGGCGACAACTATCGGGATGTCTGGACAGTGCCGATCAAGGTTCCCATTCTCGACTTGAGAACGTTTGCCGGAGGCCTCAAGCCGACGAAGCTCGGTGGGGGGCAGCAGACGCAATCGGTGCGGTTTGTCGCACCCGACAGCTCGGAGTGGGTATTTCGTTCTGTACACAAGGGATCGGGGGCGCTAGGCAAGCAGTACGATCAAACGATTGTCTCATACATCTTCCACGGCTACGGCAGCGCGTCTCACCCGCTCGGGTCAATCGCTGCTGCTCATCTGCTCGAGGCGGCCGGCGCTCTTCATGCGACACCGCGCGTTGCCGTTATGCCGGATGATCCGATTCTCGGAAAATTCCGCAAGCAGTTTGCGGGAATGCTCGGGATCATCGAGGAGTACCCATCGGTGCCAAAGTCGGGGACGGCGTTCGCGGGCGCGAGCGACATCATCGACAGCGATAAGCTCCTCAAGAAGATCAACGACGACCCGCGAGAACGGGTCGACGCGCAGGCGCTCCTTCGCGTGCGCCTGATGGACCTGTTCTTTGGCGATAACGACCGGCATCCCGACCAGTGGAAGTGGGCGCGCGACGGAAAGAAGGGAGATGCGCCGTGGGTGCCCATCGGACGCGACAGAGACAAGGTCTTCGTTTCATACGGCGGCACCCTCGCCAGCCTCGCCCGGTTTGCGCTGCCGACCCTCGTCACTTACCGGGGCGAGTACGCGGAGCCAACAGCGCTATTCGCGAATGCGGTCGATTTCGATCGGCGCATGCTCGGCGGGCTGAACCGCGCGACATGGGATTCAGTTGCCGAAAGCCTCACCCGCACGCTCTCGAATGCCGAGATCGATCGGGCCGTCGCCGCTCTTCCGGCGCAATACGCGCCCACGTCACTTCGCCTCGACGCGACGATGAGAGAACGCCGCGACAATCTGCGCGCCGCCGCCGATCACTATTACATCATCCTTGCCTCGGTCGTCGAGGTTCAGGGAACGGACGCCGACGACAGCGCCACGATCGTGCGCAACACCGACGGCTCGGTGGACGTGCGCCTTGCCTCGGCGAAAAGCGGCACGTACTACTCGCGCCGCTTTCTCCCGGGTGAAACAAACGAAATTCGGGTATATCTGCACGATGGCGACGACCGCGCCGTCGTCAGCGGCGTATCGTCTCGCAGCATTCACACGCGAGTCATCGGCGGCAACGGTAACAACACTTTCATCGAGTCGTCGGTCGTCGGTGGCGATCGCAATCCGACGCATTTCGTCGATGCCGGACAGGTGACCGGAGTCTCGTACGCAATTGACTCTGTAGCCGTGAAAGCAAATGCGGATGACGAGATCAATCACCGATTCAACCGCCGTCCGCGACTCGAGGCATACGGAACGCTCATTCCGCCGCAGCGTGATTACGGCTCGTCGATCAAGCCAAGTGGAAAGGTCGGGAGCGGGAGGGGACTCGGGCGCGTGCCGCGAATCGGCATCTCCCGGTATACGTACGGTTTCCGCGATGTGCCGTATTCGTCGCTTCTCCACGCTGATGTCGGGTATTCGCTTGGACACCGCGGCGTCTCGATCAACGCGCTCGCCGACAAGAGGTTCGAGAGTACTCAGGTGCACGTGCCTGTCACGGCGCAGTTCAGCCAGATCGAGATTGTTCAGTTTCGCGGGTTCGGCAACAACGTTCCAGATTCGCGCGAACCCTTCTACGACGTGCGCCAGACGCAGCGCAATTTCAGGCCTGCCGTCGGTTTTTCGCCGAACTCGCTGAGCGATATCTCGGTTGGACCGATTGTTCGCTACACGACGACAGACAGCGTCCGCAACCGATTCATCTCGCAATCAAGCCCCTACGGCACAGGGAATTTCGGTCAGGCCGGATTGCAGCTTCGGGCGCACTACGAGACGCGGTATCTGCCCGACACGCTCAAGCCCCGCGGCGTATTCAGTCTCATCGGTACTGGTTATCCCGCGACATGGGATGTCAAGCAAGCGTACACGTCGCTCGACGGTTTTGCCGCGGCGTTCTTCACGTTTCCCGTCGCAAAGGAGCCTGTTCTAGGGCTCCGCGCGGGCGGCAAGAAACTGTTTGGCGACTTCCCGTATTTTGACGCTGCGTTCCTTGGCGGGTCGGAATCGCTGCGGGCGGAAGAGAGACAGCAATACGCAGGCGACGCGTCGGTGTACGGCAATGCAGAACTCCGTGTACCGGTCGCGCAGTTCCCGTTCATTCTGCCGCTCGACGTCGGTCTCATCGGGTTTACCGATGCCGGACGCGTGTATGTCGATGGCAAATCGCCGGGGGGATGGCACAGCGCGGCAGGTGGGGGAGTGTGGATCGGGCTCCTGAACCCGGGCCTCAACCTGAACATTCTTGTCACGAACAAGAGCGACAGGCGAGTGACGACCAGCATCGGTTTCGCTTACTGAGCGATGGCACTCGATCGACGACGTAATCCGAATCGAGCTCCCGGAGAAAAGCCCGACAACACTGACTCGCGAGGGAATCAGCTAACAACTCCGGTCTTCGGTGTGCCGATTCCCGGATCTGGGCAGAGCGCATCGTCGGCTGAGCAGATCAGCGAGAGCCGCGAGCGCTTGTACAGACAGCATCTCTTCGCTGCCGATGATTTCGCCAAACGCGCGCACGCGCTGGAACATCGTCAGCCGGGCCATCTCACCGACGACGAGATCTGCAGGCACGGCGCGCAGGTCGCCGGTGCCGTGTTCGCCGCTGCCGCTTTTCTCGAGGCATCGATCGCCGACCTTTACCTCGAGCTGAAGAAGCTGAGCGAGTCACACGCGAACATCAGACGCGAGCTCGCCATGCTGCCTCGAGTGTGGCCGGAGATCGCAGGCGCGCCCGTTCTGCACAAGTACCAGCTTGCACTGTCAGTCGCCGATGCCGACCAGTACAACGAGAACCGATCACCATTTGTGGACGCAGATACGCTGATCCACCTTCGTGATGCCCTGCTCCATTACTCACCGAATTGGGACGACGCACGCGGTCGTGGCCAGTCGCTGGAGGAGCGGCTCGGCGAGAAGTTTCCGGAGAATCCGTTCGCCGCTTCCGGCGCACCATGGTTTCCCGACAGATGCATGAGCGCCGGTTGCGCGACCTGGGCGTTACGGGCCGCCCAGTTCTTTAGCGATGACTTCTGTCATCGAATGGCGATCCCTGCCCGTGCGCAGGTGAGCTGCGATAAGCCGTAGTCATTCCGCGCCGGCAGGACGACTCTTCCAGCGCTTGTGAAACCAGAAGTATTGCTCGGGTGCCTGACGCACCTGTCGCTCGAGGCGAGCCGCAAGTTCAGCGGTCAGAGCGGTTACATCGGCCTCGAGATCACCTGTTCGTTCAACCTCTACTCTTTCACCCGAAACCTCGTAGCGAACGGCCGACCCCGGAAGACGGCGCGCGATGCACGAAAACACAGGCGCCTTAAGTCTGAGCGCAAAGAGCGCCGGGCCGCGGTGGGTCGACGCGGGCCGGCCAAAGAATGGAACGAATATTCCCGATCTTCGAGCATCCTGATCGCCGACAATCCCGACGACGCCATTGGCCCGCAAGACGCGCGGAACGCGCGTTGGGGCCTGGCTCTGGTAGATCGTCTCGACGCCGAGCTTTCGCCTCAGCTCCTGCAGGCGTTCATCCACGAGCCGGTTTCCCTGCCGGCGGACGATCGCGGCGATAGGCACACCCCGAGCTGCAACAGTTGCGGCCGCGAGCTCCCAGTTTCCGTAATGGCCGGTTACCAGAAGCAGGCCTCGCCCCTCACTCAGCGCTGCCTTCATCTGATCCCAGCCAAGCGGAACGGTCCGCTCGACAACTGCGGTTGCGTCGAGCTTCGAGAGTCGCATCATCGCCACTGCTTCACGACCCAGATGTTCGTACGCGGCGCGGGTGACTCCCTCGATCCATGACGCGCCCTTTTCCGGAAATGCGAGCCGAAGATTTTCATCGACGACGTCGCGTCTGATACCCAGGTGGAAGACCGCCCGACCGACACTTCGGCCGACCATGTCAGCGGCGCGCTCCGACATTCCGGAGACAGATTTCTCCAGCGCGCGCGCCGTGATATACTCGGCCAGGTGGGCGCGGGAGTGCTTGTGTTTGCGGGGAGGGGGAGGCGGCGCGTCTTGCATCGTGTGCGATGAAGATAGCGCGCCAGCCGAGCTCTACACGCGAGTTCGTCCCAGTGTCACGCTGAAAGCGACAAGGCGGAGGCAAAGGGCAGTTGCGAGTCCCCCAAACGGAAGCCAGCAAACGAAGACAGTTCTGATCATCGGGGCGTTCTCCTGACCGGTTGGGGCGATCGCCTGATTCCCTGGGGAACCAGACAGGGGCGTTCCTTTATATCATAAAGTAGTCTGTGATGCAAGGTCGAATCTATCCGTTCGTCCAAACCCTCCAGCCACCCGATAATATTGAAGGTTCCGACCACTTCATCTGTCCGAGGCCCAGTGACCAATCGCCGTAGATTTATCGAATCCGCTGCCGCCGGTGCCGCCGCCATCGCCATCGCGCCCGCTGCGGCGCTCGCCGATGCATCGCGCGGACATTCCGCACCCGTGCCCGGTACGCCCGAGGCAACAGTCTGGGACATAACCTGGACGGACCGGGTCAAGGGAAAACATCGGGCAGTTTTCGATTGCACCGAGGTGGATGAGGGTGCCGGAGTCTGGCGCGCAGGAATGTGGACACGACAGGCAATGGAAGTGCTAAACGTGCCGCGCTCAGACATCACGCCGATCGTCGTCGTTCGTCACGAAGCGATCGAACTCGCCATGCAGCAGGCCTTTTGGGACAAGTATGGCGTAACAGCCACGCGGTTATTTTCGGAAAACCGGGATCCGACGAAGTCGGTGTCCGGGACCGCCCCTGCCGAGAAGCTTTCAGTATCGAAGGAGGTGCCGATTGTCCGGAAGCAACTTGCGGATGGGGTGATTGTCCTTGCCTGCGGAATCGCATTCCAGTTCGTCGTTTCCACCATCAAGGATCAGGACAAGGTCAGCGACGATGACGCCCGGGCTCGCGCGATGGGATATCTCATCCCTGGCGTCATTCTCCAGCCGTCAGGCGTGTTCGCCGTGATCCGCGCACAGCAAGCCGGTGCAGCCTACATCAAGGCGAGCTGACACGTTGAGGATAGCCATGTGCCTGATCGGGCCGCTGCTCGCCGCAGCCGGCATTTGTTTCACGACTGACAGCGTCACCAGACCGCTCATCGGCGCGTCGCTGGATAACAATGCAAAGAGATTAATGGTGAGCTCGTCGTCAGCGAACGGCTCGACCTACGCAGCTGGTCTCGCGAGCGGTGACATCATTGTCTCGATGGATGGCGAACCTGTCACATCAGCCGAGATGGCGACAATCTTCGATTCGCTCGCGTTTGCGGCACCGTCGCTCACCGCTCAACAACGGCTGGCAACGCCTGATTTTCCATCATCGCTGCCGCCCGGAGCGATTGCGACGCTGGGCGTTTCCGGCAGCACTACAAACTCGAGGGATTCAATCGTCGGGGTGACGGGAACAGTGTCAGACGAGCCGCTTCACTTCCATCGCGTCGGTCATGACCGATGGCGCGCCATCGGTGCGATTTCCGCCGACGCGAAGGACGAGACGCGCGTCCTCGTCACGGTTGAATTTGCCTCCGGCAAAGCCGAGTCGATTCGGCGCTCGATTCTCACTCCGAAGCCTCCGCCACACGAAGGCTCGCGTCGCGCGCTCGCGGTCGACTCCCGCTTCACGAGGCCTCTCGACGCCGAGACGCAGGCACGGGTCGATAGGGAGAATGCGACAGCGCGCGAGATCGGACGCCGCTCCCACGATCGGCCACGACAATGGAGCGAACCGTTCATTCTCCCGCGCCAAAGCGCCATCACAAGTCGATTCGGTTCGGGTCGAATGTTCAACGGCACGCTAACGAGCCGGCATCTGGGTGTCGATTTTCGCGGACAAACGGGGCAGCCGATCCGCGCCGCGAACCGGGGAGTTGTTGCACTCGTCGCCAACTTTTTTCTTGCCGGAAATGTGGCCTACGTCGATCATGGCGAAGGAATCGTCACCGCCTACTTTCACATGAGCAAGACTCTCGTTGCGGCGGGGGACACTGTCGAGAGAGGCCAGGAGATCGGGCTCGTGGGCGCAACTGGCCGCGTTACCGGCCCACATCTGCACTGGAGTGCCCGCTACGGTGCGATGACGGTGAACCCGCTCGATCTCACCAGTGTCGGCGCCGATTGGTAGCCTCGATCAGGTAGCGCCCCCCGGAATGCCGTGACGTGGTCATCGCGCGTGCATGGAACGGCGACGCTCAACCCCACGCTCATTGTGCAGGGCAGCTATTTCTATCGTGCGCCGGTGATGATCGAGCGCGGCGAGTTCCCGAGCACTCAAATGACGCAGTTCTCCGTTCGCCAGAAGCTGATGCCTGACAAGGCCGCAGTGAGCCTCTGGCTCGTCGATCCCTTCAACACGATGCGCTTCAAGATCAAGGCATGGGACGAGAAAATGATCCAGCTTACGGAGCGCTCGTTCGAGGTTCGCGCTGCGTTCCTGACGTTCCAGTACAACCTGGCCAGACGCCGAAGTTCAGGGCGCCGCGACCGGACGACACGCCGCAGCCGCAGACTTATTCCGCTGATTGAATGCAAACGACAACAGCCACTACAACTACAACTGATATCGAAGACGATTGGGCGGATTGGAACGGATTAACAACGACAAAAAAATAAATGGGGAAAGTTCATGTCTTCCCTTACTATGGTTTCTCCGTATCTGATCCGCATCATCCGCCCGAACCCGCGTTTTAAGCCGTTCCCGACTTTGCCGTCACAGCCCCGATTGGCGCAAATAGAAATCGTATCCGCGGAAGAGCCGCGCGCACTCGATGCCGCACGGCTCCTCATTCGCGAGCACTTCGCCGCTCACTCCGAAGCGCACGGCCCAGCGGAAAGGGATGCGGTGATCGCGGCGCTGCCTCATCCATATACGCCGCCGCGGGGCGGTCTCTGGGTCGCTTTCGATGATGGCGTCGCAGCTGGATCGGCTGCGTTGCACGAGCTGGACGCCACGACCGCAGAGGTGAAGCGGATGTACGTCGATCCGCGGCACCGCGGAAAAGGAATTGCCCGCGTTCTGCTTCGCCATGTGCTCGCAGAGGCGCACGGGATGAATTATCGCGCGCTCCGCCTCGGTACGCTGACGACGATGCACGCGGCCCGGTCGCTTTATGCGAGCGAAGGGTTTGTGTCGATCCCGGCGTATCGCTCGATCGAATTTGGCGATACGGCGTTCTATGAGCTCGCGCTCGGTGACGGGTCTAGCGCGTCTTGACCAGGTCGGCCGGCTGCGACGTGAAGACATCCACCGAGAGAGTGAACGTCCGCTCCTCATCGGGCTGAAGAGATCCGACACCAACCATCTGGCGCGCAACCTCTTCACCTTTGTCATTCCTGACAGACACCATCAGCGAGTATTCCCACGCTTCACCGACAGGCGGATGCTTGATTGAACCCTCGACACGGAGCGCCGAGAAGCTCGGTGGCTTGTGCCGCTCCGTATGAGGGTCCCATCGCAGGCTCTTTCGACAAATCGGGCACGACGTCGAGCTCTGCAGAATTGTTGCCTTGCAGTGCGGGCATGTGCGCGTCTTTCCCGCAACTGCCTGTCCGGCATTGCTCATGCGGCCGAGCCGGGCTCCGTCTTTTTCGAGATCTGACCGGTCTTACTCTCGTCCCAGCCGAATTCCGCCTGTCCACGCATTCTTGACCCTGCGGCGACTGTCAGCGAGCCTGCCTTGAGGTCACCATTGAGCACGCCCGACGCCTGAAGCTCGACGCGCGATGCGGCATCGACATTTCCTTCGAGCTCGCCCGCAATCGTGACTGTCTGCGCGCGCACGCCGCCGATCACCTTGGCGCCCTGCTCGATGGTCAAATTTCCCTCGACATTCACGTCGCCCTTGAACTGACCGGCAACGCGAACGTGGCCCGCGCCCTGAATCTTACCCTCGATCGAGAGATTCGCCGCAATGAGCGTTTCCTTCTGGTCGTTAGCACTCGGCCGCGACGGTTGATTGTATGCCAGCGGCGTGGATGCGAAGGTATCTTCCTTCATCGGGGCAGGCTGCTGGGGCATTGGTGCTGGCTCCTTATTGGCGGTGGTCTGTTCCTTCCAGATTGCCATGGGATTGAACTCCTCGGGACGCGGGTTTGCAAGGCGTTGGGAATAATTGGCGACGCCCTATTTTATCGCAAGATAGCGGCCGAGTCGAATGTCGCGACGCCGCTTTGCCCAGCCTTCAGGAAGGCATCGGCGCCGGCTCGTTGAAAAGCTCGTTCACATAGCACCAGCCCCAGTCCTCACCAGGCTCGTGGCTGACGATGATCGGGTGCTCCGCCCGATGAAAGTGCGCCGGTCGCATGCTTGCCTTACAACTGGTCGGAACAACCGAGTGGCCGCAGGATGAGGGCCATTCGCGGCGGCGGCGCCTCGTACCGAGAAGTGCCTGATTCTTGCCTCGTCTTCATCTCATGACAGCATCACGAAATATGCTCATCGCACTCAGCTTCGTGGCGATGCTCGCGAGCGCATGCGCATCTTCAGCGACGGTGCCCGTCGCGGCCGGAACAGGCCCCGTGCCCGTCCTTCCGAAACCGCATGAGTCGCTCATTCCGCTGGTCAATGTCGTCACCGCCAAAGGATGGAAGCCCGGTGCGACACCGATCGGTGCGCGCGGTACGACGGTGAATGCGTTCGCGTCGAACATGATCCACCCGCGGTGGCTCTACGTTCTGCCCGACGGTGATGTCCTCGTCGCGGAGACCAATGCACCCAAACGGCCGGACGATTCGAAAGGAATTCGGGGCGTCTTCTTCAAATATTTCATGAGCAAAGCCGGCGGCTCGACCCCGAGTGCCAACCGCATCGTCCTCCTGCGCGATTCAAACGGAGACGGTATCGCCGAGACGAGAACGGTGTTTCTGGCCGGCTTGAACTCGCCCTTCGGAATGACGCTCGTCGGCAACAATCTGTATGTCGCCAACACCGACGCGATTGTGCGCTTTCCCTACTCTTCCGGCGAGACCCGAATCACCGCAACGGGGACAAAGATCGTCGATCTACCGGCGGGACCGATCAATCACCATTGGACAAAGAACGTGATCGCGTCGGCCGACGGATCGAAGCTGTATGTCACAGTCGGATCGAACAGCAACGCTGGGGAGAACGGCGTCTTTCAGGAAGAATCGCGCGCGGCGATCTGGGAGGTCGATGCTGCAACCGGCGCGCATCGTGTCTTTGCGTCAGGTCTCAGAAATCCGGTCGGGCTCGCATGGGAGCCGGCAAGCCGCGCATTGTGGGTTGCCGTGAACGAGCGCGACGAGCTGGGCAGCGATCTCGTTCCTGACTACATGACGGCGGTCAAGGAGGGTGCGTTTTATGGTTGGCCGTTCAGCTACTTCGGGCAGCACGTGGACACCCGGGTGGAGCCGAAGCGTCCTGATCTCGTGGCCAGGGCCATCGTTCCCGACTATGCGCTCGGGCCTCACACTGCGTCGCTCGGTCTCGCGTGGTCGTCGGGTACAACACTGCCGCCAACATTCTCACATGGAATGTTCGTTGGCCAGCACGGGTCGTGGAATCGGGAGCCGCGAAGCGGTTATAAAGTGGTCTTCGTGCCTTTCGCCGGGTCAGCTCCGAGTGGCCCTCCGATCGACGTGTTGACGGGATTCGTCAAACCAAATGGCGACGCGATGGGGAGACCCGTTGGTGTCGCTGTCGATGGACGCGGAGCCCTCCTTGTTGCTGATGATGTCGGCAACACCATCTGGAGGGTGAGTGGGGGGAAGCGGTAACGATGGACTGCTGAAATCAAAACTACGGGAAATACAGAACTATCGTCCCGTCGGCCGTCGTTGCGAACGCTCCGCGCCCTCCCCGTTAGAAATGCGGCCGCGCCACCATGAGCCCCGTCGAGGTGCGGATCGCATCGACATACTCGGGCAGGGACTTCCGGCTGATCTCCACAGCTCCGCCTGACAACGGTGCGTGGAGCACGCCCATCACTCCATCTGGCCTTCGGTAAGCATACGCTGAATGCGTAACGTCGAGCCCCGGAATCGACGTCGCGAATGCGAGGATGTCACCCGTCTCCAACTTGTTCGCGACATCGGCGATCCGGTCCTTCGGAATGACAAAACGCCGATGCGAATCGAGGCGCCACTCCATCGCCGCGATCTCCGCATACACCGCGTCGCTCGCCAGCGCTGGATAGCTCGACCGGTGAGAAGACATGAACCGCAATGGGCGAGGATCGACGCGTCCACCCAGTCGACGGCCGAAATCGGTCACCAGCCCGCGCGCTGCACCGTCGCTGATCCACTCGCTGAAATAATGCAGCCGCGACGAGTACCCAACTCGGTTGCCGCCGCGGTAGCGCATGCGCTCGATTTCATGTCCGAAGCCCGTCCATGTGGCTGTGCCGGGGCGGCCAGCAAGTCGCGCGACTGCCTGGCACGACTCGACAAGCGTCACGCAGTCGAATTCGGTAAGTGAAAGCGTGACCGGCTCGCGACCAGCGTCGCCACTGCCGCGGAGATAGACCTCGAGCGTGTTTGGCACATAGGGTGTCCCGATGGCGAGCTCACCGACTCGCGCCACTCGCTCGCCGAACGCCGGCCGTCGGGACTCGAGTCGGTCGTGACGGAGCGCGAACGTCCACGCCTTGAGGCGCGCGACATCGTCGTCACTGAGTTCCGGAGCCGTCCCGCCCCTGCCTGCCCGCAAGCTCGACGGCAACACCACCACAGCCGCTGCCGAAGCCACCGCCCTCATCAACTCGCGCCGCGTTATCGATGCGCTCATGTCAGTTTCAGAACCCGGTCGTAGACGTCGTCGAGGGGATGCTGACGAATGTCGTAGTTTGCCTCAACAAGCTCCCGCGCGCGCCGGCCGAATGCCGGCAGCACTGATGGATCAGCGACAATCTCGCGCAAGATCGCTTCCAGTCCGGAGGAATCCCTTTCGTCAACGAGCCATCCTGTTTCACCGTCGCTCACGATTGCAGGGATGTCACAGTGCCTCGTCGCGAGTATCGGCATTCCGCCCGCGGCGAGCAGCGTCATGACCACTGGATGACCACCCTCCGCATCGCCGTCCTCGGCATGCACGCTTGGATGCATCAGCAGGTGATGAGAGCGCGCCAGACTTACCAGTGAGGCCAGCGGCATGAAACCGTGGATGCGGACTTGCTCGCTAACCCCGTGGCGTCGCGCAATCTGATTTAGCTCATTCGCAATCGCGGCCTCGCGAGCGGATGTTCCTTTCCCGACAATGGTGAGACGCATGGCAGGATTGTCGCGAGCCACTCGCGCAAAAGCTTCCACGCCGTATCGGAGGCCTTTTTTCTCGACGAACCTCGACGCCATCAAGACGCAGAGCGCCCCGCCCTCCGCCGGCCGCCGCGGCTGAACCCCAATCGACCGAACATCGACGCCGAGCCTGTGCGTGGCAATCCTGGCCGGGTCGCACCCGATTTCGATGAGCCGCGCACCTGCCGCAGGGCCTTCGACCAGGCACACGGCCGCGTGGGCAAAGAGGTCGGCATACCGACGTCGCAGGCCTGGCGCTCCCTCCGCATGCTTCCACATGTCCACGCCGTAGAATGACGCGACGAGAGGGACGCCAATCGCCTTGGCAACTCCGACTGCTCCCGCGGCAACGGGCCCGAAATGTGCGTGGATCAGCACCGGCCTGACATCGCGCGCGAGCGTCACCATGAACGGAGAAAATCCCTTCCGCTTTCTGACGGCGCGATCCCAGAGCCGTGCATGAAGCGGCAGATCATCGATGCAGGCAAGCTCGTCGAGCGGAAACCACTCCTGGTTTTGCCGGTGCCTCGAACCAAACACGGCATGATACCGCTCGAGAGACATCGTCTGCTCGTAAACCCAGTTCTCGGAGCGGCGGAGGAACGTGCCGAAAATCTGAAGCACAGACGGCTGCACCGGGCGAGCCGTTTCCACGGGGCCCAGACCGGGCGAGATCAAGTGGTGAGGGCGCTCGTGACAGCGGCAATCACGTCATCGACTTCGTCATCGCTCAGGTGGGGAGAAAGCGGCAGGGATACAGTTCTGTCACTGATCCAGCTCGCATTCGGGAAGTCGTCCGGCCGATAGCCGAAAGTCTCGCGATAGTATGGCTGAAGGTGAACGCCACGATAGTGCACTCCTGTCCCGATATTCAACGCGTGCATTCTCGCGATGAATGAGTCGCGATCGATTCCCGATGTTCGCTGGTCGATCATCAACGTGAACAGGTGGCGCGAATGGCGTGTAGTGCAGTCATCTGCAGCAGGCAAACCCACGGGAAGTGACTGCAGCCCGTCGACATATCGCGACCAGATCTCGTTTCGTCGCTCGAGCCAGATCTCGGCGTGGTCGAACTGGTGAATCCCGATCGCCGCCTGGATGTCCATCATGTTGTACTTGAAGCCGGGCTCCGTCACCTCGTAGTGCCGGTAGCCGGCGTCCGAGAATCGCTGCCACGCGTCCCTGGTCATTCCGTGAAGAGCGAGTGTCTTGATCCGGTCGGCGACAGCGGAGCTCTGCGTGATCACCATCCCGCCTTCGCCAGTCGTGATGTTCTTCGTCACGTAGAAGCTGAAGCAGGCCGCGTCACTCATCGGGGCGTGCCGGGCAAGTCGCTGAAAGGATTCGAGCGAGTGCGCAGCGTCTTCGACTACTCGCAGGTCATGCCGCGCCGCTATCGCGCCAATTGCACGCATATCGCACATCCGGCCCGCCAGATGAACCGGGACGATCGCTCTGGTGCGCGCCGTGATCGCCCCCTCTA
Organism: Gemmatimonadales bacterium; assembly: GCA_038254845.1. GTDB lineage: Bacteria > Gemmatimonadota > Gemmatimonadetes > Gemmatimonadales > Gemmatimonadaceae > UBA4720. The sequence goes on from JBBSFT010000022.1 coordinate 22,238, forward strand.
TCAGAGCGGGATCGATGAGTTGAGTGTCCCGGTCGCAGTCCACGAATACCGGCTTTGCGCCCGCATGTACAATGGCGTTCGCGGTTGCCGCAAACGTCATCGGGGTTGTGATGACTTCGTCGCCGGGTCCGATTCCGAGAGCGACCAGCGACAGGTGAAGGGCAGCGGTACAGGAGTTCACCGCGATCGCGTGATCCGCTCCCGTGTAATCACGGAAGAGATCCTCGAACCTGGCCACCTTCGGGCCAGTTCCGATCCAGCCGCTCCGCAGTGAATCCACCACCTCGGCGATGGATTCCTCGCTCAGCTTGGGCGCTCCGAATGTCAGGTAGGTGTTCCGCACTCCCGTTAAACTAACCCTCGTTTATTTCGGTCACATTACACGCCGGTCACGAGCCAACGCCTACTCTATCTCCTAGTTCTCCCGCGACGCCGAATCGACCGCCGCTGCCCGCCGGTTCTCGGCATCGGTCATGCTCATTGCCTTCTTCACAACTCCCGAGCCAGGCAGCCCGCTCGCGGCAACCGTGCTGTCACGCTCACGCCGGGTCATCGCGGCCCGCGGTTTGTCGAACCTGGCCGGAGCCGCGCAGCCCGCGAGCCCGACCAGTATTGCGATCCGCATCAGTTGGCTTCTCATGAAAAATTGACGCTTTTATCACATCATCAGTCACCATAATGGAAGAGGTCAAACGCGCCGAGGATCCAGTGCGCGATTTCAGCAACCATTTGCCTGACAACCTTTACGTCGGAACGGCCGGCTGGAGTGTGCCGAGATCGTCGCGCGAACATTTCGCCGCAGAGGGATCTCAACTCGAACGCTACGCCTCGGTCTTTCGCGCCGTCGAGATTAACTCGTCGTTCCATCGCCCTCATCAGGCAGCGACATATCAGCGATGGGCGGAGAGTGTGCCGGAGTATTTTCGCTTCTCGGTGAAGCTCCCGAAAGCAATTACCCACGTTGGCCGTCTCGCCAACTGTCGCGACGATGTCGATCGGTTCCGATCCGAGGTGCAGGGACTTGGCCGCAAGCTCGGCTGTGTGCTCGTCCAGCTTCCTCCGAGCCTTGAGTTCGATCACGCCCTGGCCGAAAGTTTTCTGGCGACGCTCATGACAGGTCTCGATAGCGCGATCGTACTCGAGCCTCGCCACAAGACATGGTTCGCGCTCCCGGCAACCCGGCTTCTGAACTCGCTTGGGGTCACTCGCGCAGCGGCCGACCCGGCTGTGGTTCCCGCGGCTGGCGAGCCCGGTGGATCGCCACGAACGGTCTATTTTCGGCTCCACGGCTCGCCGCAGATGTATTACTCGCCGTACACCGGGTTGTACCTCGACGGTCTCGCATTCCGGCTGAGAAAATATGCGCAGACCACATCAGGGATCTGGTGCATGTTCGACAACACGATCAGGGGTGAAGCGGCAGCCAACGCGCTGTATCTCGACCGCCGGGTCGCGCTCGAGGAGATGGGCGCCGGCCGCTGACGACGTTCGCCGCTGGCGAGACGCAATCCCGCCTGCTAGCGTGAGTCATGCTTCTGCCGTTCATCCTGCTCGCACAACTTTCTGCGCCCACCGAGCCGGTGTATTCATCCGAGGCAGTCCGTCGCCTTGTTGCCGCCGCTGCAGTCGCGAACCACTCGCCGCCACCCGCACTGCGGAGTTACACGGCAACCGTTGAGTCGGAGTTTTCGATCCTCGTCCGCGACACCCTTGGTCGCGAGCGGGCCGCGCAGATCGAGCAGGTTGCGTCGTCAGTCAAATGGAGACCGGGTTCGGAATACGCGATGCACGTTGTCGGATACCGCTCGCAAACTCTCGGTCCCGCAATCTCATTGCGCAGCTTCCTCGCCGGATGGACCGAGCCGTCACTGTATGGCGAGAGAATTCCGCTCGGTGCGCAATTTGTGACCGATTCGGCCACAGGTCCGCGCCGGCCGAGACAGCAAACCGGGAACCAGGTTATCGGCGTGCATCCATTCGCTTCCGACAGAGAGCGCTTCTATCGATTCTCGGGTGGCGACACGGTCACCATCCTCCGCAGCGCAGGCCGGGCGATTCCGATCGTCCGACTTATCGTTATTCCCCACCTCGTCGCATCAACCCGCTTCGCAGCGTTCAGCGGTGAAGTGGATGTGGATGTAACGCGAGCGCAGATCGTCCGGATGCGTGGTCAGTTCATGGTCTTTGGCAAAAAAATAAGTGGCAAGTCGGTGGTTGATCGAATACCCGGGCTGGTCGCGGTCGCCTACGCCGAGTTCGTCAACGTCGAGGTGGATCAACGGTATTGGCTGCCGGCGTCTCAGCGCACAGAATTTCAGACGACGATGGCGCTGCTCGGACGTGACCGCGCGGTGATGCGCATTGTTTCGCGATTCAACGATTACAACGTCGACGACACGAGCGCCGCTGTATCAGTGGCCGACGGCCGGACTCACGTGCCGCACACCACCACCTGGGCCGCGTCCGACAGCATCAGCCATTTCGATGGATGGTCAAGCACTCTCGGCGACGCGACAACGAGTGTGAAGGCGGCAGATTTCGACGACATGGGGCCAGACGTCTGGAAATCTACTGGCGCGCGGCGCATCGAGCTTGCGCCGACTAACTGGGACAACATCGTCCGCTACAACCGCGTCGAAGGGTTGTTCACCGGCGCTGAGGTCAACGTTCGGATGCGAAACTCGTTTCCGGGGTTGACGCTTGGAACGACGGCCGGCTGGGCGTGGTCAGAGCAAACGATCAAGGGCGCCGCGCATGCATCCCTCGCGCGCGGCCGAGACTCATACGGACTTGGCCTGGAGCGATCGCTCCCGTCGACAAACGATTTCATCATTCCCGGTGAGTCGCGCACCGACGGAATCAATGGACTGATCGCATCGTTCGACGACTTCGATTATGTCGATCGGCGCACCGCATTGGCGACGTACTCCAGATTTGTCGGCTCTGTGGATCGGTCACTGGTCACGGTGCAGGCCGGAGCCGGAAGCGACAGGGCCGAGATCACGAGACTCGAGAGCGGCGTGATTGGCGGGGGAAAGTTCAGACCCAATCGCGGGTTGGACGCAGGCTCGTACGCGATCGGAGTGCTGGATGCCGAGTTCCATCCGAGCGCGAGTGCGGAGTTTGTGCAGCCGGGCTTCGGCGCGAGACTGCATCTCGAGGCCGGCAGCGGCGATCTCAATTGGCAGCGAGCGGAGTTGGGTCTGTCGGGACGCGAGTACTGGGGCCCCGTGACGGTGTCGCTTCATTTCGATGGAGGCGCTGTATTTGGAAAGCGCATTCCCCCCCAGACTCTGTTCGAGCTCGGCGGAAGCTCTATTCTCCCAGGGTATGGATACAAGGAATTTGCGGGCGATCGCGCGATGCTGTTTCGCAGTTATGCGAGCTACACGCTGCCGGTGTGGCGCGCGCCGCAGCGGGTCTGGCGAACCATCTACATCCCGGGACTTGCCCCGGGGTTCGGAGCGGGGATTCAGGGCGGCTGGACCGGCATTTCAACCGATTCAGCACGCGCGTCGATCGACAGGTTAGGAGCAAGCGGCGATGGGTCACCATTGTCGGTTGCCACAGGCCGCGTCCGCTCGACATTTGGTTTTGGCATGACTCTTTTTTCCGGGACGTTTCATCTCGGCGTGGCGCGGCCGATCGAATCCGGAGCCCGGTGGAAGATCGAAGCCGGATTCGGGCCGTCGTTCTAGAGGACAACTTCACCTAGTTTTGCGAATCCCCGATGAGATTCAGCCAGTGACCGATTCACGCCGATTACTTCAGCACTTTCTCGCCGCCCTTGCATACCGCACGCAAAAGGCTCTCCGCGATGCTCCACCGGGCTATTCGGAATATCGAGCTGAAGTAAATACCCGCACGCCGCATGAGCTCGTCTGGCACATGACCGGGCTCATGGGATACGCCCGCACGATGCTTCATGGCGGAACGTTCGAGCCCCCGTGGCTGCCCGCGTTTCCGGACGAGGTGGCCCGCTTTCATTCGTTGCTTCAGCAGTTGCTGAACGACTTCGCGAACCCATCGCTGAATGCGCGGATCTCTGACGAGCAGTTTCTTCAGGGCCCGCTCGCCGATGCGATGACGCACGCCGGCCAACTGGCAATGCTGCGGCGGCTCGCTGGAGCGCCTGTGCCGTCAGAGAATTTCATTTTTGCCCAGATCGATTCCGCCAACGTGACTGCCCGCCAGCCGGCGCCTGCTGCGCCCGATGCTGACTGGCGTCCCGATCAACCACCGCCGGCACCCGGGGCACATGCTCGGGCGTCGGGGAGCGACGCGTGAACAACTTCTATCTTCCGCGGTCTCTGCTCCGGTTAAGTCTTGTGTCCGCCGCTGTCGCGTGTTCGCCGCGCCAAGCCGTTCCTGTCGCCTCGACGCCAGCGCTGGCTAGCGGGGTTGGCACGGCTGATTCACTCGTTGCAAGCGCGATTGGCAAGCTGACGCCGGGCGCTGTCCTCGTCATATCGGTCAACGGCCACGTGGTTCATGAAAAAGCATTCGGCACCGCCGTGCCCGCGGGGACCGTGTGCGCGACGACGGATTCACCGTGCAGCGGGTATCTCGCTGCACGCCCGATGCGGCTCTCCACGATGTTCGATCTCGCATCGGTAACGAAGGTCATGGCAACGACGTTCGCGATGATGCTTCTCGTCGATCGCGGCAAGGTCGATCTCGACGCTCATGTCTACACGTACCTGCCCGATTTCAGAGGTCCACATCTCGACAGCATCCGCGTTCGGCATCTCCTTCAGCATTCCGCAGGGCTCGTGCAGTGGCAGCCATTGTACTATCAGGCATCGACGTCCGCGCAGACGTACGCGGCCATCCGTGACATGCCTCTTCAATGGGGTGTCGGCGAAGGCAGGCACTACAGTGACCTCAGCTTCATGCTCCTTGGCGACATTGTCGAGAAAGCCAGCGGACAACAGCTCGACCAGTTCATTTCCGATGCGCTGTACCAACCGCTTGGCCTCCGCCACACGACGTTCAATCCCAAGCAGCAGGGATTCACTGACTTCGCGGCGACAGAGCAGGGAAACAGTTACGAGCATCACATGGTGTACGATTCGACGTTCATGTACAGGTACCGTGGTGACCCCCGCTCATGGAAGGGCTGGCGGGACTATGCGCTGTTCGGTGAAGTGAACGATGGAAATTCCTTTTACGCGAGCGGTGGGGTGGCGGGCCACGCCGGCTTGTTCTCCACTGGAGGCGACCTTCGCGTTCTGCTCGACATGCTCGTCGCCCGCGGAACCGCGAACGGGCACCGCTATGTCACCGCGGAAACCGTCGGCCGCTTTCTGACGCTCGACGCCTATGGTCATTTCCTGGGCTGGCAGTCTGCGCCGGGAACGCCGGCCGGCAGCTTCTCACACACCGGCTTCACAGGCACGTACGTCCTCGGTGTTCCGGCGGACGGGTTGTCGATTATTCTACTCACGAACAAGCAGCGGATGGGTACTGACGCGAAAGGCTTCTTTCCAAATCTCGCTCCGCTTCAGTCCGCTGTGGCGCGGGCAATTATCAACGGGGCCGAGGCTGACGCGACGAGAAAGAGCGCGAACCGATGAATCCGCTCACGAAAAAACCGGCATGGGTCATCTTTATGGCCGATTCTGCTTGATAAGCGAATGGCGGGACACTATCGTAACGCGCCAATTCATGGCTGGCTCTTCGTTCGTGAACGAAGAGAATTCCCTCTGGAGACACGTCGAATGACTCGTTCCCTGGTCCGACGCGGCGCAATCGCCATCGCGCTCGCCCTTCTTTCACTCCCACATCCCGCATTCGGTCAGGCAACGATGGGCTCGGTGCGCGGACGCGTTACCGACGCCGCTGGCGGCCGCGGCCTCGGCGAGGTCCAAGTTGTGGTTGACGGAACTCGCGTCGGTGCGGTGACGAACGCGAACGGTGACTTCACGCTCAATGGCATTCCTGCGGGCAACCGCGCAATCACCATCCGCCGAATCGGGTATCAGCCGGTGACACGGACGGTTAACATCGCGGGCGGAGTGTCATCGTCTCTCGACGTTACGTTGCGCGTCAGCGCGATCAACCTGAACGAGGTTGTCGTCACTGGAACAGGCAGCCCGACGGAGCGCAGGAAGCTCGGCACCAGCGTCGCAACGGTTGATTCCTCGCTCATCAACCGCGCTCAGGCCCAGACTGTCGATCAAGCGATGCAGGGCAAGATTCCGGGCGCACAGATCACGCAGAATTCGGGCGGACCCGGCGGCGGCGGAATCTCGGTGAGACTTCGCGGCGTCAATTCATTCATCTCGGGGTCCGACCCGCTCTACATCGTGGACGGCGTCATCGTTGACAACGGATCGGCCCAGCTCGCCGACCTTGGCGTGCGATCGAACCCGCAGAACCGGCTTGCCGATCTCAATCCTGCTGACATCGACCACATCGAGATCATTCGCGGCGCAGCGGCGGCGGCACTCTATGGATCGCGCGCCAACAACGGTGTCGTTCAGATCTTCACCCGCCGCGGCACAATTGGCAAACCTCACTTCACGTACACCTCGCGCTTCTCGCGCAGCCAGCTCCGCGAACAGCAGCCATTCAACTTCTATCCATACAATGTTGCCGGCCTGCCGGTGAACCGCTTCAACTACCAGGACAACATCTTCCACACTGCTCCGGCAAACGAGCAGAATCTCACCGTTGAAGGCGGAAACGATCAGACCCGGTATTTCGCGAGCGGAAACTTTTCGAACGAAGACGGCATCATTCGCTCCACATCGTCACGCCGAATGGGTGCGCGGCTCAATCTTCAGCAGCAGCTCAATCCGCGCCTGATTGGAAACGTTACGGCCAACTACATCCAGACCACCAATGCCGTCCAGGCATTCGGCGAGCAGAATGACTACGGCATCATGGGATCGCTCTTCTTCGCTCCCACCAGCGTGGACTTCCGCCCGCTCAACGGCGTTTATCCGCTCCCGCCGGCACTCGGCACGAATCCCCTGCTCGCGATCGACCGCATTCGCAACCCCCAGCAGATCGACCGCTTCATTGGGTCGACGAAGCTGACATTCACGCCGTACA
>JBBSFT010000023.1:0-28819 GCA_038254845.1 Gemmatimonadales bacterium
CTTTCACTGCAGGCACAGTGGCCTCACGCAATCGAACGCTCAACTGAATTCCTTTCTTCTCCGTGGTCAACCCGATCCAAAACAATCTCGGCAAACATCGCCCAGGTCTTCAGCCACGGTTGCAGGAGAGTTTCCGCCGCCCGCCACCAACCAAAGCTCCAACCGGGCATAAAAGCGCGCATCGAAACGCCGCCCGAGACGAGATATCGAAAAGGCATGAGCGGCCTGACGGTGCGCAGTCGCCACTCGGGAAATTCCCGATTGAATTGCTCGCGATCCCTGGCGAAGATTATCCATGGCAACGCCCCGTTCGCGCCTGAGAGTGGCCCCTCGGCGGGGAATGCCCAGTCTTTCGCCTCTGGCTCAAACGGCTCATGATGAAAATGCATATAGATCAGTCGCGACCAGGGCGTAACCCAAGGCTCGATCAAAACAAGGCTGCCGCCGGGACGTACACACCGGGATGCCTCCCCAAAAAACTTACGGGCATCGGGCACGTGGTGCAGCACGTCCGTCATGACGATGGACCGTAGCGTAGCGTCGGCGAATGGCAACTGTTGGCCATCAAGCACAATGTCGATGCCCGGACAACGAAAAATCTCCGAGGTGATCAGGCTGGGCACAAACTCCCTGAGAAAGCCCGCGCCCGAACCCAATTCCAAGACCGGCTCCGGACCAGGCGGTAGCGCCACGGCTATCTGCCGATACCATTCCTCATAAATCTGTCTGAGGAATTTCTTTTCCCGGACAACGCGACGCCGCAGTTCCGTTGTTTGTGGATCGTTGAGCTCGAGCCCACGCGTTCGAGGATGAGCCAGCCACGCCCTGAGCATCACGCCAACGTTTTCAGCCTCAGACAAACTTGATGCGCCGGGCGGCAAAAGCCACCATTCTCAGCAGGAGCAAGCCGTGGCTCCAACGCTGAATGTTGGTGCTGCCGTACGTGCGGTCGCGATAGCGGATCGGCACATCCACAATCTTCAGATTCAACCTGGCCACGCCGAACAGGAGATCGAAATCGCCGAACGGATCGAAGTCGCCGAAGTAATCGCGGTGCGCCGCAACGGCTTCGTAATCCGCCTTCCACATCACTTTCGTGCCACACAGTGTGTCTTTGATCGGTTGGCCCAGCAGCCAGGAAAAGGCCACGCTGAAGAACTTGTTGCCTAACAGATTGAAAAAACGCATCGCCTCTTTCTCCATCGGGTACACCAGGCGCGAGCCGTTGGCGAAGTCACCTTTCCCTGAACAAAGGACCTCGACGAAACGCGGTAAGTCTTCCGGCGGGACGGTCAGATCCGAATCGAGAATCATCAGAATGTCTCCATTCGCATGCTCGAAACCGAGCCGTACGGCGTCGCCCTTTCCTTTGCCGGTCTGCAGCAAAAGCTGGCACCGCCTTTCCGGATGTTCGGCGATAGCTTTTTCGATCGTCTCCCGGGTGTTGTCGGTAGAGCCACCTTCGACAAAAATCAATTCCATTCCCCCGCCCAATTCTGGCGTCCGCGTAAAGATGCTTGCAACATTGCCCGCCTCATTGCGCGCCGGAACAACAACGGAGACCCGTGGCGCCGGGACCGGTAACTCACCCCGCCGACGTGTCGGACGCGCCACCAGCACATTTGACATCGCGCCTATACTGAAGGGCCAGACCTTCACTAAATAACGATTGGCGAAATTCGCGACCAGCGGCAGGGGCAGCGGTAGAAGCACCTCGGAGCGACGGCGGATGACCTCAAAATCGACCAGCGACAGCAGACCCGTCACATCCTCAACGGTCAGCCAATTCTGGGGCAGCTGCGGTTTGGCCAGACCCAGTTTCCGCGCCAGGGTCAGAGGAGGCTGCCAGAGATAGCTGAAGAAATTGAGTATTACGCGCGTGCGGGGCGTCGAGAGCCGCGCCGCCCGCCGGAGAACTTCCTGCACGTCCCACAGGTCGTTTACGAGATCGGAAAGAATAATGACGTCAAACGCTTCATCCAATTCCAGCTCGCGCGCGTCGGCCCGGAGGAAACGCAGTTCCGGATGTCGCTCTTTGGCGCGCTCGATCATTTCTCCGGAGAAATCCACGCCCAAACCCGATGCAGGCTTCAGCGCCGCCAGCAAGTCGCCTTGGGCGCAGCCAATCTCCAGCACGCGCGCTCCCACAGGACACAAGAAGCGGTAAACCTCTGCCAGTCGCCCATGATACGCGCCGCCCCAGCCCTTCCAGTCATCCATCCGGAGCGCAACTTCATCCCAGTGTGCGATCCGTTCCTGCTGATAGCGCAACGCGGCGGGATCAACCCGCGTTCGCTGCCCCATCGGACGGTACACCGAATGCACGCGTTCAGCGCGATTTGACTCTTCAAACTTCATAAACTCCCTTACTTGTCGAAAATCAGCTTTGCAATGACTTCTGATGGGCCGGTCAACGCCGCTGAACTTCGCGCGTTGCTCAACCGATTACGGAGAATCTGCCTCAACCTAGCGGGATCGGCCAGCAAGTACGTTCGCCCCTGCCTGACTCAGACAGAATCAGTCAGTGGCAGAATCGCGCGAGTAGTCTCAACGCACGCGCACAGCCTTCCGCAGTTGCTGAAAAGCGCGATCGCAGTTGTGCGACCGCGCGACATGGGCTCCGTTGAAGCATCGTCGACGATGACTATCCGCGCAGAAACATGGAGTTCTCGGAACGCCGAATCGATTTGCGGCAACAGGATGTCGAGCGACATGCAGTCGTTGCAAGCGGGAATCAACACAGCCAGACGCAGACCTGCCGTCCCTTCACTCCACGTTACAGATTGGAAACTTGCCGGGAAGTGCCTTCGAGCTTTTTGGCTAAGTCACCTGAAACAGTCGTGACAGACAGGCATGTGGAGAAGCCGCCGCCCGCTGCGGGGTTACACGGCAGACCGGTTATCGTTATGCTAGAACCGTTGACAGGCCCACTGATTCCGGCAGAATCCCGGTTCGAATCCGGAGGGACCGATTGAACGACGGAAGTTGGCTGATTACATTCAGCGACTGCCCGCGCCAGTAGCTCAGTTGGATAGAGCAACAGCCTTCTAAGCTGTGGGTCGGGGGTTCGATTCCCTCCTGGCGCACCACAGTGCATTACCGTGCGCGCCCTTAGCTCAATTGGTTAGAGCAACTGACTCTTAATCAGTAGGTTCTCGGTTCGATTCCGAGAGGGCGCACTTTCTCGATCTGGCATCGAACAGCGGTGCGTCCTCACGGGCGCGTCGCTGTTTCGCTGTTGCGGGGAGCTACTCTCAACGCATGACCGCAAGCACTGCCGACTGGCGACTCTCGAAGACGATCGTCGCGCCATCGTGACGAAGCGCATCGATGAGAAACGCCGAGCTGTCGGCGGACATCAGATCCTTGTGAATCACAATTCGCGTCACGCCGGAATTTCTCATCAGCGCGAATGCGTTCATTGCCGGAAGTTCGTAGGTGGCTTGACGCAGGCTGTCGAGCAAAGGCGGAAACAGGCTGCCGTGAAAGGCTACGACCCTGCGCAGATGACCGGCGCTCGCATAGGCGTATCGCGCGGCGTAGGGGGTGGCGATGCCGCTATCCATCCGGCTTGGCAGCTCCGCAATGCCGCCCCGATCCGATTCACGCAAGAGAAATGAATATGCGTCGGACATTCGCACTGGGTCGCTAATCGTCGCCGAAAGCCGGGAGAATGACGGAGACGGCGTCAGCTCGGCGACGATGAGCGCCATCGCAAGAAAGCCCACGGGGATTCGCCATCGGTGTGCAATCATGCCCATCATCCACGTCGCGCCGAGCCCGCTGATGACCGCCGCGCAAAGCACCGAGTACATGAAAATTCGCATCGGCCAGCGTACCGCCGAAATTGTCAGCCACAGTTTTCGAGGGAGCGGCAGCGAGCTCAAAAACGCGATGGGCTCGCTGCTGTGCAATTCGACAGTTGGCCCGAGCGCGAGCAGGAAACAGAGCAAGGCGAGAATCGCCAGGGTCGCGATTGCGCGATGGTTCGCACTACCTCGCCCGGCAACGCATCCGCATAAGACCAGAACCAGTACGCCGACTCCAGAGAACGCATTCCCGAACCGGCCCGGATCGCTGGTGGCGATCGCCGATTTCCCCCATAGCGCCAGCCATTGCGGGGCCTGGATCAGGGAGCTCACCGGCAGAGACGAGTTCGACAGCTCATGCCCCGAATCCGGATATGCACCGTAGGCGCTCGCAAAATCGAAATAGTGAATGAGCACTGGACTGACCAGCGCGACGCAGACAACGCCAGTCGTCGCAAGCTCTATCAGCCGTTTTGCCGAGAACCGGTGAAGCTGGACGATCCACGCGATGACGGCGTAGGCCACAATTACAATCGACAGAAAAACGCCGAAGTATATGCCGCAGAGCATTGTCATTGTGAAGCTCGCGCCGAGCAGTACCAGAGCCGGGAGCGACCGTCTCTCCAGCGCGACGTCGAGGCCAAGCAGTGCGAACGGCGACCAGCAGGTTGCCATCGTCTGCAGGTGAACCATGTGATCGATGTGAAACGCGCTGAACGCGAATACAAAAACCTGCAATAATGGACCCGAAACAGCGACGCCCCATACCTCATCGCCAGTAGCGACGACCCGACTCCCGAAATTACAAGCGATGCGAGCAACGTGACATTGTAGCTACCGGCAACGCTCACTCCGCCGGCTCTCATCAGCGAATAGAATAGCTGCCATCCGACGAGGTTTTCGGTGCCAGCAAGAGCGTTGGTAAGCGGAAAACCCGCTGGCCAGTCAAAAAAATGAAGGTGCGCTGACCAGAGACTTCGGTACCCCCACTCGAGAATGCCAGCATTGAGAACCGCATCATGCCGAAAGACGGCGGAGCCAAGCAGGGTCTTGTCGAACGTGCTCCACACGGGAATCACAAAGAAACAAAACGCCGCCAGCAGGCATGTGACAGCTGCGAGAATCGCAACTGAACTGCGGCTGGGCGATGCAAACGGTGGAGACTCGCCTCCGACGCTCACGTTTAATTCTTCAACAGGCGAGCGATCGCGGGATTGTAGGGAGCACGAATGACTCCTCGCTCGGTGATGATCGCCGTAATGAGCTCGGCCGGAGTGACGTCGAATACAGGATTGGCAATCAGAACATCCCTGGGCGTCCACTCAATGCCGCGATAACCGCGGATCTCGCCCCCTTCGCGCTGCTCGATCGGTATTCCTTTTCCTGTTGCCAGACTTCGATCGAACGTTGACAGCGGTGCCGCGACGTAAAATGGAATTCCGTGTCTCGCCGCAACGACAGCAAGTCCATACGTGCCGATCTTGTTTGCCGCATCGCCATTGAGCGCGATGCGGTCGGCTCCAACGATGACGACATCAACGTCGCCCTGGCTCATCAGAAACCCAGCGGCACCATCGACAATGACTGTGACCGGAATGCCCTCGCGTTGAAGCTCCCATGCGGTCAGTCGCGCGCCTTGAAAATATGGCCGCGTTTCCGGCGCAACGACGCTGATCGCCTTTCCCGATTGAAACGCTGATCTCACGACTCCCAATGCGGTACCGTGACCCGCTGTCGCGAGAGCGCCGGCATTGCAGTGCGTGAGAATACACGCATCGTTTTCGATGAGTGCTGCGCCGAACGATCCAATTGCGCGGTTCGCCGCAACATCCTCGTCGAAGATTGACGTTGCCTCGGCCACAAGCCTGCCGGCGATTGCAGCCGGGGATTCATTTTCTACGTGCTTCCAGACCGTCGCCATTCGATCGACTGCCCATCCCAGATTTACGGCGGTCGGACGACTCGCCCGAAGAGCAGACATCCCGGTCTCCATCCCGGCGGCGAAGTCCTCGGACGTTGCATCGCGCAAGGCGATTGCTTCGAGTGCCACCCCAAACGCCGCGGCGCATCCAATCGCCGGTGCGCCTCGAACGACCATGTCGCGGATTGCGTCGGCTACCTGCGCCGCCGTCGTGAAGCGTGGGTAATCGACCTTGAACGGAAGGGCACGCTGGTCGATGAGCTCGAGCGCATCTCCCGTCCACCGCATCGTCTCGACCTGGCTCGCGATGCCCACGTCAGATCACCCGCTCATTGCCGCCATCGATCGGCAATTGTGCGCCCGTAACGCGGGCGAACAGTGGCCCGCACATCTCCGCCGCAAGCTCTGCGACATGATGACTCGTCACTTCGCTGCCGAGCACGTTGCGCTTTCGGTAGCCGTCAACCGTTAGTCCGGCATGGTGTGCTCGCTGAGCGAGAACCTCTTCAGTCCAGATGCCGGTGTCGAAGACTCCGTCAGGGTGAAGCTGGTTGACGCGAATGTTGTCTCGCCCCCACTCGAGCGCGGCAACGCGTCCAAGCTGTGACAGCGCGGCCTTCGACGCCGAGTAGGCCGCTACGCCTGGGCTCGGAGCCGGAACGTTCTTCGATCCGATGATGACAACCCGGCCCCCACCCGGGGCAAGCTTGAGAAGAGGATAGGATTCCCGCATGAGGGTCAGATTCGAATCGAGATTGAGAGTCATGATGGCCCGCCACGCCTCCTCTGCAAGATCGGCGATGCCGGCGCCCGGCGGAAATACACCGGCGTTCAGCACGAGGATGTCGAGTCCGCCAAACGAGTTTACGATTGTATCGAGGGAGCTGACAACTGCATCCGGTGACGTTACATCACACCTGATCCCGAGGAAATCGGAGCGTGTGAACATCTTCGCTACCGCCGGATTGATATCGAGACCGGCAACTGCTGCGCCACGCGATAGCAACGACTCCACGCACGCTTTCCCGATTCCCGAAGCCGCACCGGTGACAAGGGCCACTTCGCCGGTAAAGACCTTCGGGCCAGCCCCGCGCTTGAGCTTCTGCTGCTCGAGGTCCCAGTACTCGACATCAAAGAGATCGTCGGCTGGCAGTGCCTGGTAGCCTCCGAGCGCGGTGCTTCGCTCGATCACGTCCATCGCGCGGCGATAGAGATCGGCAACGATGTCAGCCTCCCGAGCCGTTGATCCAATCGCGCACATGCCAAGCTCCGGATCGAGAACGATGCGCGGGGCGGGATCGAGCCGGGTGAGCGGACTTGCGGAGCGTGTCGCGCTCGACCGGAAATAGTCGTCGTATGCCGCCGCGTATTCCGCCACATCGCGGCCGAGCATCGGCACCCGCTTGGTGCGAATGACGTGATCCGGAGTCGGCGGGCCCTGTTGGGAGATTGACGAGACATCGTCTCGCCCGATGAAACGCATCACGCGCGCATCACGATGCGACCGCATCACAACGGGTTTTCCGGCGACATCCGAAATTGCCTTGCGAAGGGAAGCGACGTCCGGCGGACGAACAGGCTTCGAAACCGCGATTCCCGAATCATTCGTCCTGATGTTCCATGCATTGCGACTCTCCAGATACAACTCCGCCCTTTCAACGAGGCCGATCATCCGGTCGTACGACTCGCGCGCCGTATTACCGAACGAGAAGATCCCATGGTTCAGCAGAACCAGACCCACCATCTCGCCCGTCGTGTGCGCCTCCAGCAATGTCGCGCACAGCCGGCTCAGCGCGAATCCCGGCATGACATACGGCACCGGAATTACAAGCGACCCGTAGAGCTCGTCGATTCGGCGTCTTCCGTCGGCCGTGTTGGTCACCGCGAGCACCGCATCGGCATGAGTATGATCGACGAACTTGTGCGGAAGTATCGCGTGCAGAATTGCTTCGACAGAGGGCGCCGGCGCCGATGCCTTCGTCATGTGAGTCAGCATCTCGTTCAGCATGGCCGGGTCGCTGAGCGATTCCACTCCGGCCAGCGCGATGAGGTGATTCAGTTGCACCGGCGAGAAGCCGTCGGCATCGATGTGCTCGAGATCGCGCCCGCTGCCCTTGACGTAGAGGATATCCTCCTGAGCACCCGTCAGGCTGCGCTCCCGGATTTTCACCGACGTGTTGCCGCCACCGTGCAACACGAGGCTCTTGTCACGACCAAGAAGCCGCGACGTGTACACTCTCTGGCCGAGGTCGCCGGGAAAGAGAACTGCTTCTTCGTCGGTCCAGAGATTTTGCATTGGAAGCGGGAATCTAGCGACCCTCCAGATTCGTGTGAATCTTCGCGTCACGTCGCTGCAAGACCCGCCTATATTTCGGCATCGAATTGCCGTCGAGGAGCGCGTCATTGGTGGCTGAAGCTGGTGGAGCCCGGAGAAAACTCAGCGTCGTCGTCGGCGCCGTTGACGCGTCGCGGTCGCTGGCCCGATGTCTTGATGCGCTTCAGCTGACTTGTACAGGGATCGACACGGAGATCATCGTCGTGAGCGCGGGGCGTGCTGATGCGGACCTCGCCCGTGCGTCGGTCCCGGGAATAAGAACGGTCGTCCTTCCCGAGAGCACGCTGACACCGATGCTATGGGCTGAGGGCATCGCTCATTCCCGCGGTGATCTCGTTGCGTTCACGACGGGTCACTGCTTCGTCACGCCCGACTGGGCTGCCTCGATGCTTGCCGCTGTCGGCCGTGGAGCGATCGCCGCTGGTGGTCCGATGCGGCTCGCGCGAGGGGCGTCGATCGTCGATGCGTCGGTGTTCTTCCTTCGGTATTCGGCGTTTCTCGAAGGGGCAACGGCTGCTCGGTCCGGCGACATCGCTGGCGACAACGCTGTATACGTCCGAAACGGAATTCCCGATGGGTCGTGGACCCGCGAGCACGGATTCTGGGAGGTCGAGGTAAACCGCGAGATTCTGCGCAGTGGCGGGACGATCGCGTGGGCACCCGACGCGGTTGCCGAGTTTGGAGAATCGTTCACACTTGAATCGATCTGCCGGCACCGCTTCGCCCACGGTCGCATCTTTGGCCGGGCCCGCGTTTCCGAGGGTGAAACAACGCCGGGCATTGTGGCAAAGTCACCAATGGTGCCGCTCGTCCTTCTCTCGCGCATTGCGCGACGCGTCGCGCCACGGCCGCGTTACCGGCTTGCATTCATGACTGCGATTCCCACGATTCTGGCGCTCGCGAGCTGCTGGGCGTCGGGTGAAGCGGCAGGCGCCCTGGACGCACGCATTGCAAGCGGGCGTTGACGGCACCTGCTGGTCGAACGAGCGCGGATACGGCCGATTTGCGCGAGAGATTGTCCAGGCAATGGCAGTGCTCGCACCCGATGACCAGTTCGTCTGCTTCGTCGATCGAACAGCCGCCGGACGTCTTCCGTCGTATCCGCCGAATGTGCGCGAGGTACTCGTCGAAACTCGTGCCGGCGCGGCCGAGTCCGCGTCGTCAACCGGATACAGGTCGCCGGCCGACATGCTTGCCATGACGCGCGCTGTGTGGAAGGAACCGCTGGACGTTTTCTTTTCGCCGAGCGTCTACACGTATTTTCCGCTGCCGCCGGGACTGCGCACTGTCGTCACTATTCATGACGCGATCGCCGAACGGTTTCCGGCCCTTACGCTGGCGTCGTTGCGGGCAAGGACGTTCTGGCGGGCGAAGGTCTGGCTCGCTCTCGTTCAGGCGAGGCGCATTCTCACCGTGTCCGACTACGCTGCGCATGACGTCGAGCGTGTTCATCGGGTGCCGCGAAAAAAAATAGATGTTGCACTCGAGGCGCCGGCTGCGTTATTCCGGCCCCGGGATTCAGCAACGGTGCACGACGAAGTGAGAGCGGCCGGCATTCCTGAGGGGGCACGGTATTTCATATACGTTGGTGGCTTCAGCCCACACAAGAACATCCCGTCGATAATTCGCGCGCACGCAGCGGTTGTTGCGCGACTACCGAACGACCCGCCGCACCTCATTCTCGTCGGAACCCTCGACAAGGATGTCTTTCTCGGCGACATGCCAGCGATTCGGGAGGCCATTGCTCGAGCCGGTACCGAGAGTCTGATCCATTGGCCAGGATTTGTATCGGATGAGCGGTTGAGCTCGCTTCACACTGGCGCGCTCGCGCTCCTCATCCCGTCAGCGGCAGAGGGGTTCGGTTTGCCTGCAGTCGAGGCTGCTGCCTGTGGCACCCCAGTCATCGCGACAGTCGAAAGCCCGCTCCCGCAACTGCTCGACGGCGGCGGCATCTTTGTTGTGCCCGGTGATGATGCGGCTCTCGCCGACGCGATGTCGAGGTTCGCCACCGACGCCGCTCTCCGGATCGAAGCAGGTCAACGCGCATTGACCCAGGCATCCGTTCTCACCTGGGAGCGCGGCGCACGGTCAGCGCTCGGCTCACTCGCGAAGGCGCGGGCGTGAAAGCGATTCTCACGTGGCATTCGATTGACGAGTCGGGCTCTGTCATTTCCGTCACCCGCGCGCAGTTCAAGCGTCACGTTGACTGGCTCGCATCCGGACGTGTCCGGGTTGTGCCGCTGGCCGAGATCGTGACAGACGACGATGGATCGGATGCCGTCGCGCTGACGTTCGACGACGGTTTCACGAGCTTCTCATCGATCGCGGTTCCGCTGTTGGCCGACCGAGGGCTCACCGCAACGGTTTTCGTGGTGGCGGGAAAGGTTGGTGGAACCAACAACTGGAATGGTACGGGAGAGAGGGAGGGGGGGGTACCATCGATGCCCCTCATGAGCTGGGACGCGATCAACGCTGCGCGCGAATCGGGATTTGACATCGGCGCGCACGGGCTGAACCATGAATCGCTAACGCTCGCCCCGACGCACGCGCTTCCCGAAGAAGTTCAGCGGTGCGGCGAGCTGATCGAGACATCCACCGGATATCTCCCCGACTGTTTTGCATATCCTTATGGCGATCATGATTCCGTCGCGGTTGCCGCGGTCGGCAGCATGTTTTCTCTGGCGTGCACAACGAAGTTCGATCTGATCAAGCCAAGCTCACAACGGCTTATCCTGCCGCGACTCGACACCTATTATTTTCGCGATAACACCGTGTTGCAGGCGTGGGGAACCGCGAAGTTCAACACGTATCTCGGATTGCGTAAAGCAGGGCGGGCGATGCGGGCGAGAGTGACACGCCGGCATCGGCGCAATGAGTGACGGGCTGTTGATCTCGGTCATCGTGCCGGCTCATAACGCGGAGCGCCATCTCGGGTTTTGTCTCGACGCGCTGGCTGGCAACGATCTCGAGCGCGACCGCTGGGAGCTCATCGTAGTGGACGATGCGAGCACGGATTCGACGCCCGAAACCATCAATGGCGCCGACGTAGTGCTCTCGACAGGAGCCGTCGCGAGAGGGCCCGCTTTTGCGCGCAATCGCGGGGCCGACGCGGCGCGTGGCGATATCCTCGTCTTCATCGATTCAGACGTCGCTGTTCATTCCACTGTACTTCGACTCTTTGCCGACCGCTTCGACTCCGATGTCGGACTCGTTGCCGTGTTTGGCTCATACGACGATTCGCCGTTCGAGCAGTCGGTCGTATCGCGGTACCGGAACCTTCTTCATCATCACGCGCACCATCAGAATGCCGGCGAAGTGCCGACGTTCTGGGCAGGCTGCGGAGCTGTCAGGGCAGGGGCGTTCCACGATGTCGGCGGGTTCGACGAAGTGAGATACCGGATGCCGCAGATTGAAGACATCGAGCTTGGCTATCGCTTGCGGGGGATGGGGCGGATTCTTCTCGATCCCGCCATTCAGTCCAAGCATTACAAGAAATGGCTGCTGTGGCCAATGATCAAAACCGATTTTCGCGACCGCGCCGTGCCGTGGGTGAGACTGCTTCTCGAAACTCGCCAGACGGAACACTCGTCGGCACCGAGTCTCGGCCCAGGTGCGATTATCGGTACGGCCGTCGCCGGGATTGCGGCTGCCGGGATCGTTCTCGGTGCGATTGGCATGGGCCGGCCTGCGTATGTTGTGGGAATCACGATGTTGTTGTTGTCGATCTACCTCAACCGGCGTCTGTACATGTGGTATCGCTCCATTGGCGGCGCCCGCCTCGCACTGCCGGCAATTCCGCTTCATTTCGTTTACCTCGTCCTGAGCGCGGTAGCCGTTCCCGTTGGAGCCGCGCGCTTTTTCTTCGACCAACGGCGGCGCCCAGCCGATTCAGACGCGCTCGCCCGATGAGAGAATCCGCTCCACGCATCTTTTCGGACAAATACTACGAGCGCATGCGGATGCTCGAAGATGGAGCATGGTGGAGCGCTCCCTGTAGATGCTGATAAGCGCGGCATCGATCCCGGCAGGCCTGTTTCGGTATTTCACGCGCGGCAGGTCACGAGGGTCGGGAACATCCCAAAACTCGCCGACTGTTACCGGAAATCGATTTCTACCGCTGGCTTTCGGCGAAGTCGGCGCCAGGTTCATCGCGTTCGGTGCCACGATTCTTATCGCAAGGCGCCTCGGACCGTCCGGCTTTGGTCAGATCGCCTTCGCCACGGCGCTAGTGGCGAATCTGGGATTCGGGATGATTCTGGCAATCGGCGAGGCCGGGGCACGTGATGTCGCGCGCCGTCCACGGCGCGCATCGCGGATTGCTTTCGAGGGTGTGGCTGCCCGGCTGTTGTGCGTGATCGCTACCGTCATTGCCGTCGCCGTCATTGGGAGGGCGTTGAAACTCGAGGTCGAACGGAGAACAATCGTGATTCTTTACGGAATCGCGCTCATTCCGATGGCGTTCGATACCAGTTGGGTTCACAAGGGGCTCGGTCGCACGGGCAGGGTCGCCACGTCACTCCTCCTCGCTCAGGCGACTGCCCTGACCCTCGTGGTACTTCTGATCACCGCACCCTCTGACGTCATGCGCGTACCCTGGGTGCAGTTCACCGGCGATTTCCTCGCGGCGATGTTTCTGGTGTTCCCCCTTCTCACCAGCAAGTCGAGGCTTCCGTCCGTAGCCGCCGTTGTGCAGATGCTCCGCAAGTCGAGGCTGCTCATGGTATCGCGAACACTACGGGGCGTTATCGTGTCCTTCGACATCGTCCTTCTCGGGTTCATGGTCGCATCGCAGCAAGTCGGATGGTATTCCGCGGCCTACCGGATTGTGTTCTTCATCGTGGCCGTGATATCGGCAGCACACATGACGTTCCTCCCGGAGATTAGCAGGTCGGCCGGCGATTCGGCTGCGTTGTCGATCGTGCTCTCCCGGGCGATAGGCTTCGCCCTCACAGTGACAATTCCCTTTGTCATCGTCGGCACATTCCTGGCAACGCCGATGATGACCATGGCCTTCGGGAAAGGTTACGAGCAGGGCGCAGCCGCGCTCCAGATTCTCCTTCTCAGTGTCCTGATACTCGGCGTCCATGGAGTGACACGTCTCGCATTTATCGGGATGCGTCGGCTCGGATTGGAAATGATCATAACCGGCGTCGGCGCGATCGTTAACGTCGCCGTCAACTTCTCGCTGATTCCGATCTACGGAATTCGTGGAGCAGCGGTCGCCACTGTTGCTGGCGAGACTGTGATTCTTGTCGGGGCGTTCGTTGCCCTGGCGCGTCTCGGCGTCAGACCCGGCATCAGGGATTCCATTCCGGCTGTCGTGGCCGGTGTAGTTCTCGCGGGCGCAATGCTCCTCATCGGAAGCGATCACACGGTAATTCAGTCGATGATCATCGCTGGCTTGGTATACCTCGTGTCCATCGCCGCCCTGACGATGTTGTCACACAGATCAGATGCGCCGCTCACAATTGAGTCTCGATGAACGAAATCGCTGGAAATACGCCGGGACGCACTCGTCGACGGCACTTCGGTCGGCCCCTCAAGGTTGCTGTGCTCGGCGCTGGCATGATGGGTCGCGTACACATACTGGCGAGTCGACGGAACGACGCGATCGTGGTCGCCGTCTCCGACCCCGATCGCTCTCGGGCGAGCATTCTTGCGAAAAGTCTCGGCGGAGAGATCGGCGTCCGGACCATCGACCAGATACTCGAGTCTCGCGACGTCGACATCATTCACGTATGCACTCCGCCAGAAACGCATTATGCGATCTGCGCCGAGGCGCTGGGGCGAGGCATCCACGTTTTTGCGGAGAAGCCTGTCGCCGACACCTATGCCGAAGTGGAGCGCCTTCTCTCACTCGCCGAATCGCGCAGGGTATTGCTCTGTCCTGCGCATCAATTTCCGTTTCAGCGCGGTGTGCGACGGGTCGTCGAACGGCTTTCAGGACTCGGGGACATTCGCCATCTGCGGGTGGAGATTTGCACTGCCGGCGGGACAGGCCAGCCGGCACCCGTCCGACAGAAAGTGCTTCTCGACATTCTTCCACACCCGCTGTCAATGAGCCAGGCATTGATTGGCCCGGCGTTCGATGAAGTTCGGTGGTCTGTGATCAACATTGCTCCGGGAGAGCTTCTCATATCCGGCGCGACGCGCCGGATAAGCCTCAGCTTTCTGCTCTCGACCTTGGCAAGGCCGACAGGGAATTACACGCGGATTTTCGGAAGCGGCGGTACTGCGACGATGGATCTTTTTCATGGCTACGGCTTCTTCGAAACGGGTGCGGTCTCCAGATTCACCAAAGCGACGCGCCCTTTCACCGCTGCGGCTCGTGCCTTTGGCGGTGCAACATCGAATGGCGTGGTGCGCGCGCTGACACGAGAAACCGCGTTTCCGGGCATGACGGAGTTGATCGGGCGGTTCTATGCCGCCGTGCTTGGAAATTCCGAATCGCCCATCACAGAATCTGAGATCAGGGCGATCGCGCGGGGGCGCGACGCTATCATCGCGCTTTGTGAGCCGTTCGATCTGCCTGTTTCCGGCGCGTCGGCTACGGGCTAAGCTCGCGGGCCGTTTCGATGGTTCGGGGCCGGGTGGCCGTGAGATACCCCAGCCACTCTCCCCAGCTCCACGCCATTGCCATTGCCAGAATCGATGGGAGAGCGCCCAGAAAGCGGCCCGTCAGCGCGCGACTCTCGAACGCTTTCCTCGCCATTCGTCCGAGCAGGAGGAATGGCAGCGCAAGAGCTGCAACCGAGAAGAACACGCGCTGCCGCGATGATGATCCGGCGATGCGAGTAGCGCCGAAGAGTCTTCCGAACGCGTAGCGCTCGTACAGAGCGCCTCCCAGCCGCACCTTTCTTCGAACCTGAACCGCCGCGTCCGGACAAAGCACGAGAGGCCCGAATTTTCTTTTTAGCTCATCGTTTACCCTGGTCTCGTGGAACCCATTCTTCCACGAGTCGCTGATCTCATCGAGCCGGTCGCGAGAGTACATCACGTTGCAGACACTGAGGGACGGCGACTCGCCGTACTGCACGGGAGTCATGTAGCGAAAAAAGTCGACATAGCAGAACGCCCACATCACCGGACCCACGTCGCAAGCAGGCTCGATGGCACCGCCGACCGCGCCCGCGCTACTGGTCGCGCAGCTCACGAGCGACGAGATCCAACCTTGGCAGGCGATGCAGCTATCCTCGGTAAGCGCGATGCGCGGGCCACGGGCAACCTCAAGAGCCAGAGTCGTGAGCTCTATCGGCGTGCCAGAACCCTCGACGTCGATGAACACAATGTCTGGCAACTCCTTCCGCAACGTCTCTGACACGCCGATTCGCGGATCTGCCGCGACGATTACCTCGAAGCTGTGGCTGCAGTTCTGATGTCTGATCGCTTCGAGACACTTGCGGAGCTGTGGCACGCTGCAGATCGCCACCACGATGACGCTGATGTCCGGCAGCGGCCTGCCGCCACCTGGCTGCGCCGGGACGATCACAGGTTCGACGTTCCTCGTGCAACTTGAGTGAGGCTTTCCGCTTTCCTTTCCCGCACGCCCTTCAACTGCAGGATCAGAACTGACGTGGCGGCGATGATCACGAGTGCTATCAACGTCTTGGCGCGATTTCCCACAACCTGATAAACGATTCCGTGAGCCGTCGCCGCCGCCGCTGCCAAGTAGGCCGTGCGCTGTATCGCCTTCCATCGCCCGAGGCCGAGCGTTCGAATTGCGACATTGGTCGAAATGAACACAAGGACCACAAGAATAAGTGCGGAGATGAGCCCAACGTAGTTGGTCGCGACAAATAAAGTCCCATCCGTCGATCTCGGCTCTGCCGGCGTGAAGTAGCGAACAAGAGATCCTCCCATATGCACCTGCAGCCCAAGCCAGGTGTGGAGTAAGGCATAAGCGCCGGCCGTTACACCGACATCGCGCCGGAGGCTGCTATGGATCGGGTTAGCGCGGCCGCGGATGACGTTGAGCGGCCCGATGATAAGAGAAACTGCCAGCAGCAAGAACGCGACGTATGCTGTGCTGGTGCTCCATGCTTCAACCGGGCGATCCGTCCAGCCCGGGATAGCAAGCCTGACCGCCCATGCGGCTGCGCCAGCTGCTGACAGAAGGGAGAATAGCCGCTTCCGTCCGCGGAGATTAATCAGCGCGGGCCAGCGCGTTGTAAACCACTCCGACCGTGCGGCCGATCGCGTAGCCAACGACAAACAGGTAGGCGAACCCGATGAATGCGCCTCCTGTGCTGACCCGGTAGCCGGGCAGGAAAGTGCTGAGAAGGCCGAGATGTGGCCCGACAACCTCGCCTCCTTTCAACACGAGGACGATCGTAGCGATGAACAGCCCGAATCCAAGCAGGAGCCCGATTGCGATTCCCCAGGCCCTGGCATTCAGCCGCAAGAGCGTATGGCTCATCGCGACTCTATTAGTGCTCGGCGTCATGTTTGTCATATGTGGTCCAGAAAGTCGCTCGCGCTGTCGAGGTCCGCGCGGCTTCGAAGTAGGAAAAGGGAAACGGCAAGCACGAGATTTCGAATGAACGCGAGAAGCCATCCGGCGCAGAAGCCGACCGCGAACGCCCATGCTGCGCCAACGACGGCCCCGAGCGGCGACAACGAGTAGCCGGCGAAAAACTCGCGCATCAGATCGAGCGACGGCCACGGATCGCCGAGGGCGAGATCGAGAACGGTCACCCCCGCGACGACGAGACCGGCGACGAGGCCGATTGCCACACCGAGGGCTCGCTTGTCGAGCGGAGCGAACAAATACCTCGCGGAGGCGGACATGGGCTCGAGCTCCATGTCAGCGTCAATCGCGTTTTCAAGCCGCTTCATGCTTCCCATATCAGGCTCCTTGAGAGGCGTGCTCTGCGACAGGCTCTTCAATTCGCTGCTCTTCGTGGTACTCGAGGTCGGTATTTACGCTCCAGAGATCGTGGTTCGCACCGAGCATGTTCTCGACCGCGAGCATCGCGGTGTACATGGAGTGATCCTGGTTGTTGTACTTGTGCATGCCGTTGCGCCCAACTGTGTGCAGATTGCCGATGGTGTCGAGATGCGCGCTGATCTTGTCGACGTGGCCCCTGTATTCCGAATCGTAGATAGGATACGCCTTCGGCATGCGCACCACCGCGCCGTCGATCACCTTGGCCCCCGGCGACAGCCGAAGCTTGGCGAGCTCGGATGCCGCAAGCTCGACAAGGGCCGAGTCAGCGCTTTCCCAAAGTCCGTCACCCTCGAAACAGAAATACTCCATGCCGATGCAGGTCACGCCGTCGACCGGAACCATTGCCGCGCTCCAGTTATTGAAGTTCTGAATTCGTCCCACCTGCACACCCGGCGTGTGCACGTAAATCCAGTTGTCGGGAAACAGATTCTCCTTGTCGATGATCAGCGCCACCAGTATAAAATCCCGGTATGCGAGGCCGCGCGCCGCCGCAGCAACCGGTTCGGGAGCCGCGTCGCCGATGCCTGCAATGAGCTGCGCAAGAGGCATTGTGGATATGAAATGCTCAGCTTCCATCCGTTCCGTGCCCTCCTTCGACCGAATCTGTGCAGCGACCACCTGGCCATTCTCGACATCGAGATTGACGACCTCCTGCTCCATCAGAATCTTGCCGCCCATCTCCTCGATGCGCTTGGCGCATGCCTCCCACATCTGACCTGGGCCAAGGCGGGGATAGCGAAACTCGTTGATCAATGTCTTGATCGTAGGAGCGCGGCGGTTGAGCGACGTCGCATTCAGGATCGCTTTCGCGAGCGATAGCCCCTGAATCCGCTGAGCCGCCCACTCGGCGCGGATTTCGGTGCAGGGAATCCCCCATACTTTTTCAGTGTACGTCTTGAAGAAAATCCGGTAGAGGCGGTCGCCGAAGCGGTTCGACACCCACTCTTCCAAATTGTCTTCCCGCGGATGAGGAGCGAGGCGCGCCTTTGCGTAGCTGACTACTATTCGGGCGGCTTCGAAAAGTCCCAGTCCCGTCACCGCGTTAAAGGCCTTGAGAGGGTAATGGAAAAACTGTCCGTTATAAAGTATTCGCGACAGTCTCGGCACGGAGATAAACTCGTCCGCGAGGATCTCTTCCCAGAGATCCTGAACAGGTCGAATCTTCGTGAAGAAACGATGACCTCCGATGTCGAATCGAAACTGCTTGTAGCGAGCAGTCCGCGAGATTCCGCCGAGTACCTTGTCGGCTTCGAGAACGGTGACAGCGTAACCCTTGCGGGCAAGTTGATACGCCGCGGTGAGCCCGGCCGGGCCTCCTCCGCAGATCACGACCCGGTCGCCAGTCTTGAGCCGGTTGGTGCGACGCACCACTCCGTTCCCAGAGTGATCTGCCATCAGGCCACGCTCCCTGCAAAGCCCCGAAGCGAACAGGATATTTCGATCACTTATTGCGCACGATTGTCACTCGCTCCAGTGGGAAATTCGATTGGGTCATTGAACGCGCGATTGTCGCCCGCAGATCGCCCTGTCCCGTCGTTGCCGGTCCGGGCTGAAGGCTCGCCGCACAACACCTTCCGCGCAAGACCTGAAAGTTCGGCGGATACACACTCGCGTTGCGCGGTACTCGGAGTCTGCGCAGTCCGCTTCCGGATTGGCGGAAGTTCTGCGCGCTCTCTCTGATCTCAGAATTGTGAGTCCGCTTCGCTTCTGCTTCCCGACGACGTTTTACCCGCCCTTCAGCTTCGGTGGTGACGCTATAGGCGTTCAGCGCCTTGCGCGAGCTTTGGTGCGCCGAGGGCACGAGGTAACTGTCATTCATGACCTCGATGCGTTCGACACCCTGCGAACCGGGCCCATGCCGCCACCGGCGTCGGAAGACGACGGCGTTGAGGTCATCACACTCAGAAGCAGGCTCCGCGCTGTGTCGCTTCTGATGACTCAGCAGGCAGGCAGTCCGACGATACACCGCCATACTTTGAAAACCATTTTCGAAGAGCGGCGGTTCGACGTGATCAACTATCACAATCCGTCGCTTCTCGGAGGCCCGGGACTCTTCAGCTATGGCGAAGGGGCGGTCAAGCTCTACATGGCGCACGACCATTGGCTGGTCTGCCCGACTCACGTGCTGTGGCGGCACAACCGTGAAGTCTGCGACGCCCGCGAATGCACGCAATGTCAGCTTCGTTATCACCGTCCGCTGCAGCTGTGGCGACACACAGGTCACCTCTTCGATGAGCTGAGGCACGTCCACCGGTTCATTGCGATGAGCGAGTTCAGCCGGCAGAAACACTACGAGTTTGGCTTTCCGAGAGAGATGGAAATACTTCCTTGTTTTCTTCCTGATCCGATGCCCGCCGGAGACCGAGCGATCCCGAGCTCGCCTCATGGGAGACCGTATTTCCTTTTTGTGGGGCGGCTCGAAAAGATCAAGGGCCTCGACGATGTGATTCCGCTGTTCCGGGACTTTCTCGACGCCGACCTCTTGATCGTTGGGGACGGCAACCACGAACCGACTCTCAGGGAAGCAGCTCGGGACATTCCCGGAGTCAGGTTTGTCGGACGCGTGTCCGGTGACGCGCTCGACGCCTACTACCAACACGCGATCGCCACTATCGTGCCGTCCGTATGCTTTGAAACCTTCGGGATCATTCTGATCGAAGCGTTTCGACAGCGGGTGCCGGTGATTGCGCGCAACATCGGACCCTTTCCCGATGTCGTGGGGAAATCCGACGGAGGGTTGCTGTTCGACACCTCTCATGAGCTCGTCGCCACAATGCGGCGACTCCAGGCCGATCGGGCACTTCGCGACCGGTTGGCCAATGCGGGATATCAGGGTTATGTCGACAACTGGTCGGAAAGCGCCGTCATTCCAAAGTACCTGGCAATTGTCGAGGGCGCTCGCGACGGAGCGAATCGCTGACGCCATCTCACGACCCGATCATCGCTGCTTCGTGGCAGACGACTACGGTTTCGGTCGCGCAACGCTTCCAGGAAAAGCGGCGCGAGTTTTTCAGACTCGTTCCTGAAAGGTCCACCCGGAGCTGGTGATCCTCCGCGATGCGTTCCATCGCGGCAGCAAGCTCGGTGACGTTAAGCCGCGGAATCAGCAGAGCCGCGCCGCCGGTAATTTCAACTGTACCTTCGGTCGCGACTGAAATGACGGGGGTGCCAGTCGCCTGAGCTTCGAACACAGGAAGAGAGCCGTTCTCGTACGTTGATGGCATTACGAACGCGTCGGCACAGTTGTACAGCCGATTTAGCTCCGCATCAGTCACGTAAGATTTGGTTCTTATGAACGCGGTAACGTTCAAGGCTGACGCAAGACTGCGCACCCTTTGAATGGCGTAGTCAGGTCCAACGAGCAGCAGATTCTGCTTGTGGCCGCGCTCTCGAAACAGCGCGAGCGCCTTCAGCAGCTCAGGAATATTCCTGCGTCCCGATATCTTTCCGACAAACATGAAATAAGGAACGGTTTCGCCGAACATTTCCTTTCTCGTGGCTTCTCTGTCGAGTCCGTCGATAGGATAGAAGTCTGCCGACGCGGCCATGTATGTCACCCGGATCTTGTCGGGGTCGACGCGCCAGAATCGAACGATGTCGCGCTTGGTCGCTTCCGACGTTGTGATAACGAGCGAAGCCTTTCGCGCGCTCCATTCGTAAAGTCGAGCGTAGCCCTGTCGGTCCCACTTGGTATGCATCTCCGGCACCACCATCATGTGGGCGTCGTGTGTGACTACGACGGTCGCTCCCCTTGAGACAAGGGGACGCGAAAACGATGGGTACAGAACGACGGAGTCCCTGGCGGTCGGCGCCAGCCTGAGATTGTCCCACGGAAGAAGTGAGAGCTTCGAATCCAGCACGACGTTCCGGACGCTAGGTGGTAGAGCTAATGCGTCGTTATCGAGAGGTGATTGCGTGTAGAGATTAACGCCGCTGAAGCGACCGGCGAGAACGTCGGGCGTCATGTTCTCGACGATGCTCAGCAGGTATCGCCCAACCCCCGTTCTCTGACCTCGCAAGCGCCAACCGCTGACCCCAAGCGAGCCTGACCCGGGCAAGCTCGACGTTACCTGGTTGGCTGAGAGAGGCTGTGGAACCAGGCGACGGTATCGGTGAGGCCTTCATCGTAAGAAGTCACTCGCCGATAGCCCAGCGCCTCGATCCTGCTGATATTGGCGGTCCAGATACGTGCGTTGCCAACCTTCTCGTTCCCGCTATGACGGATCGAAGGAGATAAACCCATCTCGGCGGCCAGATCGACGGCAAGATCATTGATGCTTACAACTTCCTTTCCAGCGACGTTGAACACGTCGCCGTTCATCGGGCTTCGCTCGGCGACCAGGAGGATGGCCGCTACAACATTCCGGATATGATTCAGGTCGCGAAGATCTGTGCCATCACCGTGGATCACAAGCTCGCTCGGATCCGACGACAGCCGATTCATAAAATCCCACACTACCTGCTTGCGCAGACGTGGGCCGAAAGTGGAGAACAGGCGAACAGTCGACGTCTTCAGGCCATAAATCCTGGCATACAGCGCGACGTACGTCTCTGCGGCGAGCTTGCTTATACCGTATGGCGAGACAGGCCGCGCGGCGTCATTCTCCTCCATCGGCGTCCCGCTTCCCTGGCCGTAAATCGCAGCGCTGGAGATGTTCACGAGTACCGCGCGCGAGTCCCGGGCACGCAGTGCTGCAAGGAGCTTGTGCGTCAGGAGAATGTTATCCTCGAGATCTTTTTGCGGATTCTCGATCGACGGGGGAATGTACGAGTTGCCTGCAGCGTGGATCACCGTGTCGAACGGCCGCGCAGCAAGGACGTTGCCCAAGTCGTCATGAAGCAAGTCGGTGTCGATGAACTGAAACCGGCCTTCGACAGCACTGAGGTTGGGCACAAAGCCGGTTGACAGGTTATCCGCAACGACGACGTCGCAGCCACGAGCAACCAGCTCTTCGACGACGTGCGAACCGATAAAGCCCGCGCCGCCGGTGACAAGCACATACTTCATCTTGCGCAGGTCCGCGGGCGAGCCGGTCTCGTCGAGCCCTCCCTCGCTGCTCACGGCAGAAGTATCTCGCCCGCAAATCCTCGCTGCCGCAGTCCCGGCACGATCTCGTCCTGATAGTTCCACGCGAACAACACAGCTGCATCGGCAGGGCGAGGATCGTCGAACATTTGCTCTTCATCGACGATCGGAATGTGAAGGCCCGGCAGATAGCGCCCCATCCTCAGCGGATTCACCTCGGTGATGTAGTCGATCATCTCCGGGCCGAGGTGGCAATAGTTGCAGACCGTTGCCGCTTTCGCTGGAGCACCGATGCCGATGATCTTCTTGCCAGCTCTCACTCGCGAGTAGACTGCGTCGAACAGCTTTTTACGCTGATCAGCAGTATCCGCGGCAAAAACCTCGTTTGTCGAATCCTCGTACAATTTGGCTTCCGCTTCCACGGCGATCAGGTCGCCCACCCTCGAAGAAATCGGATTCTCGCCCTTGTGGCCGGCGAAAACGCGAATCGACCCGCCGTAGACCTCCGACCTCTCGACGTCGAACACTTCCATGTCGTACTGGCCGAAGAGGTGAATGAGCGGCTTCATCGAGTAGTAGCGCAGGTGCTGATGGAACATGTTGTCGTAGTGACGTCTCGCCATCGTGTCGAGCCAGTACTGCGAGTCAGTCGCAAAAACTCCGCGCGGTGCGAGCAGGCGCTTGACCGCCGCCATCAGCCCGCCCATATCGGCGATGTGACCGAATACTCCGCATGCGGTTACAGAATCCGCGTGGCCCTGATCGGCGAGGATCGACGAGACAGTGTCGTCGTCGAAGAATGCGTGAAGCGTCGGGATGCCCTGCTCGCGCGCGATGCGCACAGGATCGCCCGACGGATCGACGCCGAGAAACGGAACGCCGAACGGTATGTACGCTTTCAGCAGCGTTCCGTCGTTCGACCCGATGTCGACAGCAAATGATTTGGGCCCGAGACCTTGCATCTCGACCAGACGCGGCGGCAGCGACTGCAGATGTCGCGTCGCGGTTTGAGTCGTACCGCTGACGAACGGAAAATTCTTGTAAACGATGCGCGGATCGACGATGTAACCGAGCTGCGTCAATCCGCAGTTAGGGCAGTGGTGCAGCTGCATCGGGTAGAACGTCTCGGGACGATTGAGGTCGCCACGCGAAAGAACGAGGTCGCCTACTGGCTGCGGGCCCACGTCGAGGCCCGGAACTGTCTTGGCTCGACATATCTGGCAGCGAACCGGCCGTAGAGCGTCGCGGTCCTTCCGTGCCGCGAGAGGCCGCTTGCCGGAGGGTCGGGTCTTGGAACCGGTCATGTACGATCAGTGAAATAGGTTTGAAGGCAATCGACGACATAGTCTGCGTCGTCGTCGGTCATCTCTGGATGACAGCCAACGTAGAATGCGTTTTCGTTGAGCCGCGCGGCGACGGGATATTCTGCGTCGAGGTTTCCGAACAGCTCCCGGTAAACCGGCTGATTGATGAGAGGGAGCAGGTAGCGAGTCTCTACGCCACGCTCCTCGAGAAACTGAATCAGGCGTGGTCTCGAGCTCGAAGTGTCGGTCAGCACCAGCGGGAAAAACATATACGCGTGGTCGGTATCAGGGCGGAGCGCAGGCAGCTGAAGCCTGTCGCCGAGAGATGCGAGTCCGGCCCGGTACCTCGCGGCAACGCGCTGGCGTGTCGCCCACTGCGCTTCGCGCTCCTCGAGCTGCGCAATCCCCAGGGCCGCTTCCATCTCCGTGCAGCGAAAGCTGTGTCCAAGACGAATGAACGAGAACCTGCGGTCGGCAACCTGGAACAGCTCGTCGCCGGTGCGGCCGGCGTCGTCGTCGATGCGAATGTAGATCGAATCTCGTCCGTGGTTCATGATGCTCTTCATCAGAACGAGAAGCTCGGCGTCATTCGTCGTGCAAAGGCCACCGACACCGGTGCTGATGATGTGCGCTGCGTAGGTCGAGAAACATCCAACGTCACCAAAAGATCCGACAACCTTTCCGCGATAACGCGCAAACATCGTCTCAGCTGAATCCTCCACCATCCGCAGGCCGTGGCGCCTGCAGATGTCCATGATTGGATCCATATCGCACGGCATCCCACCGATGTGAACCGGCATGATTGCACGCGTCCGTGAGGTTATGCGGCGCTCGATCTCCGCCGGATCTATCGTGTAGTAAGTCGGGTCCACTTCGACGAACACGGGCCGGAGCCCGTTGTACAGTACGACGTTGGAAGTGGCGACAAAGGTCAGAGCGGGGACGAGTACTTCGTCACCGTCAGCCCAGCCATGCCTCTCCTTGAGAGCGGCAAGCGCAATCTGGAGAGCGCTCGTGCCGCTGTTCGACATCAGGCCGAACCGGCACCCGTGAAGCGATGCGATCCCCGACTCGAACCGGCTCATCATCGGGCCCGCCGTGATTCGATTGCTCTCGAGGACTTCCATCACCAGCTGCTTCGCCCGCTCCGATGTCCGAAAACCACCAACGCCGATTTGAATCCTATCGGTAACAACTGAGGAACTCTGAGTCACGACAATAGCGGCCGGGTTTGGATGGTGTGCTGGATGGTAACGGCAATCAGCCCAAGGGGCGATGCCGCGGAGTCTGCGACAATAACACGGTCACGATGCGGCGTAAACATCGCGCTTCAGCGAACCACGGTCAATGCCAGAGAGCAGGGCGTGAATGTCGGCAGGAAGGTATCTCAGCATCGGGGCCGAATCCGGGACCGGCGCGCGCTCTCGCACGTATGATGCTAAGCAGCGGGTGTCACTAGAAAAACCTCAGCGCGAGCCCAATCCGAGCTCACTGCGAACACGCGCGCGTAATTAAACTCGCCAAAACGACAAAGATTGTCCTGGATGTGATTTTTTGTCTCGGAAAACAACTGGCAGAAGTCTCGCGTGCCACACTCGACGACGAGGTAGACCCGTTTGGTAGCGCTGACACTGAGCAGCGCGCTGTCAGGCGAGTAGTAGGAATGATCGCCAATCGCATTCCACCTGCCGACCGTCCCGGACGTGCCGATGAGCAGCGTTTGATCCTTCGGCAGCGTGGCGAGAAAATTTCGGAGAGACCTGAATGTTCGGCTCACTTCTCTCTCGTAACGCGGCGCGGCCTGCATCGATATCGCAAAGCTGCGCTCAGCAGCGGTTCCTGCTACGCGCGACCACCTGAGAGCACCGGCGACGATCACAGCGAGCAAAACAGATACACCTACGATCGAGCGCGATCTCCGCTTGCGAGGCATGAGGGAGGAAACGTGCATGGCGATCGCGGTGATGCCCTCGATGAACATCAGCCAGAAAAATGCCTGGTAGGAGATGAAATATCTGGAAGTGCTCGGCATCATCAGCGCGAGCACTGGCAAGGGCGCCAACACGTACAGGATCTCTGGCAGAATTCTGGATCTCAGACGCCACATGCCGAGTGCGATCGTTGCGGACATGCCGATTCCCGTCGTCGTTAGAACTCTGTCGAATGCGGTCCGGCCAAACTCGCCCCGAAGCAGGCCGACGAGCGGTGGCGCCGAGAAGCCCAAATGGAAATCGGGTATTATCTGATCGGGGAGCGCGACACCGAGCAGATTGAAAATCAGGCTGGACTTCTCCGCGTATCGCGCGAACACAAAAGGTTCGTGCAGATACTTGCCGAAAATAGCCTGCGTGTTTAGTGACACGAGCAGGGCCAGAAGGCCGAGAAGAGCAATCGGTAGAGCGATCAACGTCCGTTTTTGCGCCGGCGTCAGGTCCCGCCCCTGCCACCGTCCCCACGCGAGCGCCGCGAAGAACACGAGCATGACGGGACCGGTGAACCGAAGAAGAAATACGACTACGAAAAGAATGATGAACAGCAGAGTCCAGCCAACCGAATCTCGCGATATTTTCCTGCACAGGACGTGAATCGCGACCAGGAGTCCAAGAAGTGAAAATGCTGCGTAGGGCGCGTCCGCCAGCGGCATGTACACGTTGGTGAGCCAGATCGGGCTGATTGCGGTGAATCCGAACGCGAAGGCAATCGCCATCCAGTGTCGCCGCACCGGCTGAGTCCAGGACACGATGTATGCCGACATGAGTGCGACGCCGGCAACGATCGGTATGTTGAGTAGCTGCATGGCACGCCACTGATCGTCAAAATCGCGGAAAGCGAGAAGTGCCGGCGCCCTCAGAACACCCGCCATGGCAGCATAGGCAAAGGGGCGGGAATTCGTTGCGAGACGTGCGGCTGTCGTTCCGGTCTCGACGAGCGACTTGGCCTTCAGGTAGTAGAGAAGCGGATCGGTCTGAAGCCGCGGGTAATAGAAGGCAGGATCGACGAGAATGATGCCAGCGAGCATCAGTAGACAGAACCCGCCGCCAAAAATCGCGATAGCTTTCCACTCACGCCTGAAAAATTCAAGCGGCGATTCCAGCCCGCAGTGGAAATCGTATGACGACTTCGTGAGGTCCAACTATCGCTCTCGGGTTTGTGGGTTGGGCAGCTGGGCCAGAGCCGGAGCGCGGGCACGGTGCGGCCGCCTACGTTACTTCGCGCGTGTCGTGTCTGCAACGTCTCATGGCGCCCATGTGTGTCACTTCCGTTTGCACGCAGGCCTGACAATACTTCCTGCTCGAAACGCGGCGCGCCGCGATTTTGCACTCGACGAATCAGAGGCAACGATGTCGAACGACGAGAAGCCAAGCCGAAACGAGCACGAATATTTCGCGCGACGAGACGCGGAGCTGATGAAAGAGCGGCGTGCGCAGCTCGATGAGGAGAGAAGCAAGCGCGAGCGTACTGCGCACCTGAACAAGTGCCCGCGGTGCGGGCATGATCTCAGCGAACGCGACCACAACGGGGTCAAGATCGATCAGTGTGGCAGCTGCGGCGGAATGTGGCTCGATAAGGGCGAGCTCGAACTCATCGAGCAGATCGACGCGCAGACTCCCGGGTTCATGCACCACCTCATCGGACTGGTTCGCCGATGAGCCCGCGAACAACGGCCATTGTCGAGTGCGCGGACGCGCTGTATCGGGCGGGCGCTGAATGCTGCCGGCAACACCAGCGATATTCGCGGCTCGTCGACAAGGGCGTATCCGCCCCGGAGCAGAAGTCGGCGCTCGAGATGGCGTTCATGCATGACGATCTTCTCGGCTCGGCGATGCTGGCTTATGAGAACGTGACGGCGGAGGCCCCTGCCCGGGCGAGCGAAGACTGGTGGCGGCGAAGCAACATGCTGTGGCATGCGAGCCGCGAGTACATCCGGCGGCATGAAAACTGTGACCGGATCGCGCGTGGGAAAGGGCACTCACGCAACGAGCTTGGCGAGATGACGATGGAGTTCGACCTCGAGGCGAGCGCGTTGCTCGCGCTGAGGATGGCTCTCGATTCCTACCGCGCGGTGAGACCCGAAGCAGAGTAGCCGAGACGTTGCCTGATTTTAGCGACGATCATTTCGATCGCGATTGAGTTGTGGCCTCCGCGCGGCACGATGATGTCCGCGTAGCGTTTGCTCGGCTCGACGAACTGAAGGTGCATCGGTTGAACGGTGGAGAGGTATTGGTCGATGATCTCGCCGAGGGGGCGGCCGCGAGCGGAAAGATCGCGCTGGATGCGACGAATAAGACGGATGTCGGCGTCGGCGTCGACGAACACTTTCACATCGCACAGGTCGCGGACGCGCTCATCCACGAAGAGGAGGATTCCGTCGATGACGATAACGTCGGAGGGTTGTACCTGGACGGAGTCGGCGCAGCGGAGGTGGGTGACGAAGTCGTAGACCGGTTTGTCGATGGTTCGTCGCTCGGCGAGGCGCGAGAGGTGAGCGGTGAGGAGGTCGTAGTCGAAGGCGTCGGGGTGATCCCAGTTGAGGTGGCGGCGCTCGTCGAGGGAAAGTGTCGTGAAATTGCGGTAGTAGGCGTCCATGTCGATGAACGCAACTGAGAGGGCGCCGAGGTTGTCGGCGACGTTTTTGGCGACTGTTGATTTACCGCTTCCGGAGCCGCCGGCGATTCCGATGATGAGAGGCTTCGACACACCGGAATTTACATCGTCGGGATGGGAGCGGATCAGGCACGCAGCTTCAACTGCGTTGGACAGGGATCGACAGATTTTACGGACCAGGGACAGGCCACGAGAAAAGTCGTGAATCCGTGACCCCGCCGGTAGTTTCCCCAAAAAAAACCGAGATGATCCGGGCGTGATTGATGAATGTGCCGGTTCCTAATCCGTTCTATCCGTAAAAACCGTGTACCGTTCGTTGCTTGGTCGCAGTTGTTGATCCCCTCAAATCCGACGCGGCGCCGGTAGGTGTCGGGGACATTGCGTGGCGAATCAAATGGGTGTCGGAGGTTTGTTGGTTGGAGGGGTTGAAGTCTCAGTCGTTGCGGGGTAGACTGAGTTCTCCGCGTTGAGTCTGACCGGTGCGAATCGGGGTGGGGTTTGAGCGGTGGAAATCGTCAAGAAAATTGCGATAAACTTTTCGCAAACGCTTGACGGCACTGTAGCAGAGTCGTATAATTGAAGGCTGCCATAGAATGGCAACTGGATTGAAGCAGGAGCTTTTTGAAAACTGAAGTTGAGATCAAGTGATGTGCGAGGCGAAGTCATCGATCCGGGTCCATTCAGGGGCACGGGGAGACTTTGAACCTGAAAACATTACAAGTGATTCCGGACGCAGTGATGCCAGAGGCATTAGCGTCTGGTAGAGCCGCGTTCGGAGAGCAATCGAAATCTCTTACTATTGGAGAGTTTGATCCTGGCTCAGGATGAACGCTGGCGGCGTGCTTAACACATGCAAGTCACGGGGGCCCAGC
>JBBSFT010000024.1:0-28382 GCA_038254845.1 Gemmatimonadales bacterium
AGACGTATTGATGGACGACCATCTCGTCAGGGTCTTTGGCAAAGGATCGAAAGAGCGGCTGGTTCCGATTGGCCGAAGCGCCATCGGGGCGGTCGCGCTCTATCTTCGGGAGCTTCGCCCGCGCCTCGAGAAGGGGCAGGGGAAGGGCGTGCTGTTCCTGAACGCGCGGGGGGAGCCGCTGTCGCGGATGGGCGCATGGAAAATTCTGCGCAAGTACGTGGACAAGGCCGGCATCACCAAACCGGTTTCGCCGCACACGCTTCGCCACTCGTTCGCGACCCATCTTCTCGAAGGCGGAGCGGACCTGAGAGCAGTGCAGGAGATGCTGGGCCACGCCGATATTTCGACGACTCAGATCTACACGCATGTGGATCGGGAGTACCTGAGGGCTGTGCATCGACAGTTTCATCCTCGCGCATGATTCTCGTCATCGACAACTACGATTCGTTTACGTACAATCTCGTTCAGTATCTTGGCGAGCTTGGAAGTGAGCCCGTCGTTCGGCGCAACGATGCGATCGATATCGTTGAAATAAGGATGATGCGGCCACAGGCAATCGTTGTGTCACCCGGGCCGGGCACGCCACGCAAGGCTGGAGTCAGCGTCGATGTCATTCGCCAGCTTGGCGCGACCATCCCGATCCTCGGTGTGTGCCTCGGCCATCAGGCGATGGCGGAAGCGTACGGCGGGCGCGTCGTGCGAGCGGCGACGCTGATGCACGGCAAGACCTCGCTCGTCAGACATGAAGGACGGGATCTATTCGCCGGTCTCCCGTCTCCGCTGGAGGTAATGCGTTACCATTCGCTGACCGTTGAGCCCAGTACGTTGCCGGGCGAGATTGAGATCCTCGCGCGCGGCGAGCACGGCACAGATGAGATCCACGCCATGAAGCATCGCCAGCATCGGGTGTGGGGGGTGCAGTTCCATCCCGAATCCGTGATGACACAGAACGGCAAAGACATTCTTCGAAACTTTCTTCGGCTTTCCGCATGAAACCTGTGAACCGGAAATCGACATTCGTAGTCCTCGCGGCAATCTTTCTCGCTACCGGTAGCGTGTCAGCCCAGGCGACCGCTCCGGCGACTCCGGTTTCCAAACAAGACACGGGTTACGTTACGTACGACGACGGCCCAATTTCGTTGCCACTTGGTGTCGGGTTGCGGATTCCGGCATACGACCGGGTCAATGGCCTGTCGCTGCCGTTTGGCCCGATGGTTACGCTTGCCAAGAGTCGCTTCGAGCTCGATCCCACCGTTACCTATCGGTCGCATCTCGGCAAGTTCGATCCGTTCGGAAAGGCGAGAATCCGATTGAGCCCTCATGACGCGCTGATGATCGCGGGAGGCCGCTCGACATTTTCCAACGACACGTGGATTCGCACCGATCTCGTCAATTCGCTCGCATCGTTTGGCGTCGGAAGCGACGCACGAAACTACTTTCGCGCCGATCGCGTGACGGCCGAACTTTCCCGCGAGATTGCCTCGACCGGTCGGATGATTATCCCGCGAGTCGGATTTCTTCACGAGAATGCATGGTCTACCGGATCTGCTCTGCCGCACACTTCCGCTCCATGGAGCGTGTTCGGGCGCACCGGCGACCGGAAGATGCGGAGAATCAATCCTTCAATCGCGCGGGGGCACACGACGTCGGCCACTGCGGGAATCAATGTCGATTACGACGTCGATCAAACGACCGCTGTCGTTGACGCGGGATTCGAGCACGCATTCGATGCCCCGCAGACGTCGGGGGCGAATGGATCGACGGGCAACTTCAACCAGTTCACGATCAACGCGAAGTCGAGTTTCCCGACGTTCGGGGCGCAATCGTTCGCGTTTCGCGGCCACGCCGTCTTTACTCCCGGCGTCGCGGCGCCCCCTCAGCGATACGCTTATCTGGGTGGCGCAGGCACGCTCGCAACGGTCGATCTGCTGGCACTCGGCGGAGACCGGCTTGTTTACGTCGAAGGTGACTACGACGTTCCGCTCAGGGGTCCGCTCATTCCATTCGTCGGGCCGCCAATCATCGGTGCCCGTTATGCAGCCGGCTCAGCCGGTGTCGGATCGCTGCCAGATTTTATCCAGAACATCGGAGTGACCGTCGGGGTCAAGTATATCAAGGCGGAGTATCACGTTGACCCAAATTACCGGAAGACGTCGTTCAGCCGTCGGCATGCCTTCTCTGTAGGATTATCGCTGTAAATCGGGCGCGAGACATCGCGAAGGTCTCGCGTCCGCTCAGGGTCCGTTGTATATTTGATGGCGTGACTCTTGCATCCAGCCGCGCGAATTCAGGTGGTGGATGAGGACGCTCGTGGTTATTCCAGCGCGCCTCGCCGCGGTCAGACTCCCCCAAAAACCGCTTCGTCTCCTGGCCGGCGTTCCGCTCATCGTCAGGGTGTGGGAACGCGTCGCCGCGATGGACATCGCTGCCGCGTGCGTGGTAGCGACTGACGATGAAGACGTTGCCAAAACTGTTCGTGACGCCGGGGCCGAGTGCGTCATGACGAGCGACCAGCACGTGTCCGGCACTGAGCGGGTTGCCGAAGTTGCAGGAATGCGCGGCTTCAACGACTTCGATGTCATAGTCAATGTTCAGGGTGACGAGCCATTCATCGGAGAACGAGCGGTGCGCGGCGCCGCCGAGGTGGTCGCATCGGGCCGATTCCCCATTGGCACGGCTGCATCGCCGGCGTCCTGGGACATCGCCTCAAACCCCAACATCGTGAAAGTCGTGCTCGGAGACGGCGGGCGCGCGCTCTACTTCTCGAGAGCCGGAATCCCGTTTGTTCGCGACAATCAACCACCAGCCCCGGAAAGCTTGCGGATACTGCAGCATATCGGCGTATACTCGTATTCACCGGAAGCGCTAAGGCAGTGGGTCTCATCGCCTCCCACGGTTCTGGAGAGCGTCGAACGGCTCGAGCAATTGCGCCCGCTCGCGGCCGGCATTCCCATCGGCGTCGCCATCGCCGAGGAAACGCCGGCGAGTGGCATCGACACAGAAGACGATCTGTCTCGCGCGAATGCGCGATGGCACGAATTCATCGCGGGACGGTAACCAATGCAGCCTCACACAAAACAGCAAACGCGATACATCTTCGTGACCGGCGGCGTTGTCTCGTCGCTCGGGAAGGGAATTGCCGCCGCCTCGATCGGCCGCCTTCTCGTCGAGCGCGGCATGCGTGTGACGATCATGAAGTTCGATCCGTACCTCAACGTCGATCCGGGAACGATGTCACCGTTTCAGCATGGTGAAGTATTCGTGACAGACGACGGCGCCGAGACCGATCTCGACCTCGGCCACTATGAGCGATTCATCGATCGCGCCCTGTCCCAGGCGAACAACGTCACGACCGGCCGCATCTACCTCAACGTCATCACGAAGGAGCGGAGAGGGGAATATCTCGGATCGACGGTCCAGGTAATCCCGCACGTCACCGACGAGATCAAGTCAGCAATGAAGCGCCTCGCGCCAGAGAGCGACGTCGTCATCGTCGAGATCGGTGGCACCGTTGGTGACATCGAGTCGCTTCCGTTTCTCGAGGCTATCAGGCAGTTTCGCCACGAGATCGGACGGGAGAACGCAATCTTCATCCATCTCACGCTCGTGCCGTACATCGCGGCCGCCGGTGAAGTGAAGACGAAGCCAACACAGCACTCGGTCCGTGAGCTGATGGAGATCGGAATCCAGCCGGATATTCTAATCTGCCGGTCGGAGCGCGCGCTATCCGAAGACGTGAAGAGGAAGATTGCGCTCTTCTGCAACGTCGAGTTCGGAGCTGTCGTCGAGAGTCGAGACGTGCCCACGATTTACGAGATACCGCTCGCGTTTCACGAGCAGGGCCTCGACGAGCGCGTGATGCACAGACTCGGATTACTCGGTCGCAAGGCACCGGATTTATCGAGCTGGCGCAACATGGTGCGACGCGTTGTCGATCCGTCCGATCGCGTGAAGATCGCCGTCATCGGCAAGTACACGGAGCTCATCGATTCTTACAAGAGCGTGCAGGAAGCGTTGATTCACGGCGGCATCGCCAATGATGTAGGTGTCGACATCTCGTGGCTGGCGAGCGACATCTTTACCGGCCGCGACAAGACGCGCGAGCTGCTCGCGGGATTTCATGCCGTGCTGATTCCGGGTGGGTTTGGCGTCCGAGGTGTCGAGGGAATGCTCGAAGCGATTCGCTATGCGCGCGAATCGGGGTTGCCGTTCTTCGGAATCTGCCTCGGGATGCAGACCGCGATCATCGAGTTCGCGCGTAATGTCATTGGCCTCGACGACAGTCACTCCAGCGAATTCGCGCCCGAATGCGGAAATCCTGTCGTCTCGCTTATGGAATCGCAGCAGCACGTAACCGACATGGGTGGCACGATGCGTCTCGGGGCATATCCGTGCCGGCTTGGGCCCGGTACACGCGCCGCCGAGATCTACGATGTTGCGCAAGTGAGCGAGCGTCATCGCCACCGGTATGAAGTATCGAACGCCTATCGCGATGCGTTCGTCGAACATGGCCTGACGCTGAGCGGGCTTTCACCCGACGGGTCGCTTGTCGAGATTGTCGAGCTGCAGACACATCCCTGGTTCATCGGATGCCAGTTTCATCCCGAGCTCCAGTCGCGACCGACGCGGCCACATCCGTTGTTCGCGAGTTTCGTCGGCGCGGCGGCCGAGGCTGCGCGATCGCGGGCCGAGCGAAAACTGGCCGTGCTCGAGGCCGCGGAATAGCGTGGCATTGCTCTTTCCGCCCGACAAGCTGTTTATCATCGCCGGTCCATGCGTTGTCGAGACTGATGCGTTGAATTTCGAGGTTGCCGACGAGCTCGCGAGACTGAGCAGCCGCGTGCCCGGCGGGATCATCTTCAAGGCGAGTTTCGACAAGGCCAACCGGTCGAACCCGGGCGCCGCCCGCGGACCCGGCATCGATGAAGGTCTCGAGTCTCTCAAACGCGTGAAAGACCGAAGCGGGATGGCGGTGATTACAGATGTTCATCTCCCCGATCAATGCCGCATCACCGCAGAAGTTGCGGATGCGCTTCAGATTCCCGCGTTTCTCTGTCGGCAAACGGATCTGCTTGTCGCCGCGGGAGAAACGGGCAAGGCAGTGAATGTGAAGAAGGGGCAGTGGCTTCATCCGGAAGGCATGACCGGCGCTGTGGGGAAAGTCCGCGGCGCGGCTGGAGAGGCGTCGGAGATTGCGGTTACCGAGCGCGGTACCTTCTTCGGCTATGGAGATCTTGTGGTGGACATGCGGACCTTTACCCGCATGCGCTCGGCGACGGGAATGCCCGTGATTTTTGACGCGACGCACAGCGTTCAGCGCCCTGGTCTCGGTGAACGCGGCGCAAGCGGTGGTGCTCGCGAATTCATTCCGCGGCTCGCCATGGCAGCGATCGCTGCCGGCGCGAACGGAATCTTTCTGGAGACTCATCCCGATCCCGACCATGCGCCGAGCGATGGGCCGAATATGCTGCCGCTCGGCGAGCTCGACGCACTCGTCACGCGGCTCGT
Organism: Gemmatimonadales bacterium; assembly: GCA_038254845.1. Classification (GTDB taxonomy): domain Bacteria; phylum Gemmatimonadota; class Gemmatimonadetes; order Gemmatimonadales; family Gemmatimonadaceae; genus UBA4720. Next base: position 5,509 of record JBBSFT010000024.1, read on the forward strand.
CTCGCTCTGGGAAAACGTAAATCGATGACTCGCCAGGAGATCATCGACCGGGGGCGGCGGGTTGTCCGCATGGAGCGAGAGGCACTTGCTGAAAGCGAGGCGAGGCTCGATGTCAATTTCGCGCGCGCGGTTGAAATTCTCGCCCGCTCCACTGGGCGTGCAATCGTCTCAGGAGTGGGAAAGTCGGGCCACATTGGCCGGAAGATCGCCGCGACGCTCACGTCGACCGGTACTCCGGCAACTTTTCTCCATCCCGCCGAGAGTCTTCACGGCGATCTGGGAATCGTGGGAGAATCGGATGTGGCAATCCTCATCTCGAAGAGCGGAGAGTCGGACGAGGTCGTTGCGCTGCTCGATCACTTGAAGCGTCTTGGGGTATGCACGATTGCGATCACCGGCGACATGAGGTCCACGCTCGCCACTCATACCGACGTCGCGCTCGACGCGTGGGTGAGCGAAGAGGCGTGCGTTCACGATCTGGCGCCGACCACGAGCACCACGGTCGCGCTCGCGCTCGGCGATGCGTTGGCCGTTGCGCTCCTCGAGGAAAAGGGATTTCAAGCCGGAGATTTTGCGCGGCTACATCCGGGCGGCGCACTCGGACGCCGGCTGCTGACACAGGTACGGGACGTAATGGTAACGGGAGATCTTCTGCCGGTTCTTGCTCCATCCGCGACAATGCGCGAAGCAGTTGTTCAGCTCGCCGAACGGCGCGGAATTGCCGTCGTTCGGGCCGACGACGGAACTGTTGCCGGCGTCGTCACGTCCGGTGACCTGACCCGTCTCATGGAACGCGAAGAAAACGTCATGCCGATTGCCGTCATGACGGTCATGACGACGACGCCGTGCATCGCGCACGACGATGAGCTTGGCAGCGCCGTTGTCTACCGAATGGAGCAGCACGGAATTATCTCCATGCCCGTGATTGACAATAACGACAACCTCGTCGGGGTGATCCACCTTCACGACCTGATGCGAGCGGGCGTCGTATGAGAGCGTTGCGCATGCTCGTGAACCTGGCTGTCGCCGCAATTGCCGGGTCAGCCTGTGACAACCGCACCGCTCCGCCGATTTCGCGCGGCGTTGGACTCGCCGATTCCGCCGACCAGGTGATGTATGGCGCGCATTTCAACCTGACTGACAAGGGTTTGTCGCGCGCCGAGCTGCTCGCCGATACCGCGTATTTCTTCGAGGACAACACGCGGATCGAACTGCGAAAGCTCGAGGCAACGTTTTACACGACGACCGGCGCGCGCGACGCATATCTGACGTCGAAGCGCGGCACCTACCGAAGCCGCATTGGCAGCATGATCGCGCGTGACAGTGTCATCGTCATCACGGAAGAGGGTCGCCGTCTCGTGACGCCGGAGCTCAAGTTTGACCAAGCCATGAATGAAATCTCGAGCGACAGCGCCTTTGTTCTGACCGAGCCGGGACGTCGGCTTGCCGGGGTCGGCTTCAGAGCCGATCCGAACATGCAGAACGTCAGAATTCTCAGGACGAAGAGCGGCTCAACGGGTGTCGTGACCTTGCCCGGACAGTGACGATGAGACACGCAACCCAGCTCGTTGTGGCGATCGCTGCATCGGCATCGCTCGCGTCGGCGCAGACGCCGGCAAAGCAGTGCATCCTTCAATACGAATCATCTACCGGCAACACTCGCACGAATGCGGTGAAGCTGCCGAGCGAGCGATACAACTTCTTTCAGGGGGGCGGAGTCACATACCACTGTCAGGGGCAGGACAACACGCTCGTCGCCGATAGCGCGGAGTATTACGGAGACCAGAGCGTGCTGTACATGATCGGCCGCGTTCACTACACGGAGACCCGCGCGAAGGTTGACTCTGATCGAATGACGTACTTTCAGCTCGAAGACCGGTTGAGAGCGGAAGGAAACGTGAACGTCCGCACGCAAACCGGCACGACCATCACTGGCCCGGTGATCGATTACTTTCGCGCGACGCCAACGCGCCCGGTGGCGCGCACAGTGGCGGCTCAGCGACCTCACATGTCGATCGTTCAGAAGAGCACCACCTCAGCCGCTCCGGAGCCGACGGAGGTTGACGGCAACACCATCGTGGCCGAGGGCGACAACCTCGTCTACGCATCGGGCGACGTTCGGATCGTGCGTCCCGACCTTGTCGCGAAGGGTGATTCCGCATTCCTCGATGGCGGCAAGGAATTCGCACGGCTCATGCGAACTCCGTCCGTGCAGAGCCGAAAGGGCAGGCCGTTCACCCTCACTGGCGGTGTCGTCGATCTCTTCTCGAAGAACCGCCAGCTGGAACGCGTCGTCGCCACGCCAACCGGCCACGTGCTCAGCGAAGATCTCGAGCTCGTCGCCGACTCCGTTGACCTGCGCGTAAAGGCGAACCAGCTCCAGCAAATCATGGCCTGGGGAAGCAAGTCACGGGCAAAGGCCATCTCTCCCGATCGAGAAGTGATCGCGGATTCGATCGATGCGCGCCTGCCGGGCCAGCGCTTGCGAGAAGTACGGGCGATCGGCAAGGCATACGCGAACAGTGCTCCGGACACTGTCCACATCATCTCGACTGAGCGCGACTGGATGAAGGGGGACGTCGTCATCGCCGAGTTCGACTCAGCCGTTGCGAAAGACACGGCGAGCAGGCCTCAGGCGAAGCGCATTGTTGCAACCGGAAACGCGAGCTCGTTCTATCAGCTCGGCGGCAACGGAAAAACGAAGGTTCTTCCAAACATCAACTATGTTCGTGGCCGCGTGATCACGGTGACCTTTGCAGACAAGGCGGTGAGCAAGGTGGATGTCACCGACAAGGCCTCCGGCGTTTATCTGGAGCCGACATCGCCGAGCGCGACCTCGCCCGGTGGCAAGCCGGCGACGCCTCCGGCTGGCTCACCGCTTTCAAAAACCCGTAAAACGCCATGAACCCCGAGAGCTTTCCGCCTCGCGTTCGCGAGATCATCAGCAAGCTTTCTGGTGATGAGCGGTCGATGGCAATCGCACTCGGTGCAATCATCACGACCGCTGACCAGACCGGGTCAGCGCCGTTTCACGCCGTTGTGATTCGATACCGCGATGAGTTTCTCAGGTCGCTTCGCGCTGAGGGAAAAGATGCGGAGCGTGAGGCCGGCCGACTCGGTCTCGACGAGGTCGAATCTTACCTTGCCGGCTCGATCATCCCCCGAATGGTCGGAGACGGCATCGTTCAGCCACTCGACCCGGAAGCCGATCTTCTCGAAGCGACGATTCAGCTTTCGAAACCGGTCTGGGACGAGATCGGCACGCACCGAATGGAAATCGCGGAGGTCGTTCGTCAGACCGGCGAGCATTCGATGGCCGAGCTCGCGCCGCATCCTCAGCTCGTCCCGGACGGAAGCGTTCTCGAAGCCGAGCACCTGATGAAGTCCTATCGGCGCCGGGCCGTCGTCAATGATGTCGGGGTGCGTCTCCAACAGGGGGAGATCGTCGGCCTGCTTGGCCCGAACGGGGCAGGGAAGACAACCACCTTCTACATGATCGTCGGCCTCATCGAGCCGCAGGAGGGAAAAATTCTGTTCGACGGCCAGGACGTGACGAAAATGCCGATGTACAAGCGTGCGCGCCTCGGCATCGGCTATCTGTCGCAGGAGCCGTCGATCTTCAGAAAGCTCTCGGTCGAAGACAACATCATGGCCATTCTTGAAACGCTGCCGCTGTCGCGCGCCGACCGAAAAGAGCGGCTCGAGAAGCTGCTCGATGAACTGGGCATCAAGCGATTGCGAAAGAACAAGGCGTATTCACTATCGGGCGGTGAGCGGCGCCGGCTGGAAATCACTCGCGCGCTCGTCACTGACCCCAAATTCATGATGCTCGATGAGCCCTTTGCCGGGGTCGATCCCATCGCAGTCCATGATATCCAGACCATCGTCGCGGGTCTTCGGCACCGCGGCATTGGCGTGTTGATCAGCGATCACAATGTCGAGCAGACCCTCGACATCGTGGACCGGGCGTACATTATGTTCGATGGGAAGGTCCAGGTTTCCGGGACGGTCCGCGATCTTGTGTTCGACGACAAGGTCGCCGATCTCTACCTTGGCCCCACCCTTACGGCGCGCCTGCGGCAGCGCTTTTCACACGCGAAGGAATCGGGAGCAGCATCGTGAAGCCGGGAATGAGCCAGTCAACGCAGCTGAGGCAGGAGCTCAAGATCAATCCGCGTCTCTATCAGGCGATGGATCTTCTGTACATGCCGCTGCTCGACCTTCAACAACACCTCAAGCAGGAGCTGCTCAATAATCCGTTCCTGGATCTCGTCGAAGCTGAGGAGGAAGACGAAGAGGAACAGACCGAGAGCGAGCCCGAAGCAGTCGCCGAGAGTCCGGAGGAAAAAGAAAGAGGTGACGAGATCGACTGGGAAGAAATTCTTCTCGATGGGTTCGACACTGCGGGCGGCCGGCGCGAAGAGCATGAGGAGCGAGAATATTACGAGCCGGTAACTGTTGCGACTCGCGATCTCAGCGACCACCTGCGCGATCAGGTGAGCCTGCTCGAGCTCGATTCACGGCAGATGCTGCTGGCAGACGAATTTCTCGGCAACATCAACGACGATGGCTATCTCGCTCTTCCGGTTGAGGAGGTTGTCACCACTCTCAATGACGTCATCGCCCACGCCGCGGATCTCGAAGACAGGGAGCTCGCCGACCTGCCGATGTACACCATCGACGAGGGCGAGGCGATGCTGCGCACCGTTCAGGAGCTGGATCCACCGGGTGTCGGCGCCCGAGATCTTCGCGAATGCCTGCTGCTCCAGCTCAAGGAAGCGGGCCTGACCCAGTCCGTTCCATATCGTCTTGTCCGCGACTGCTTTGAAGAGCTGATCGCTCACCGCTGGAGCGAAATCTCCAAGCGATTCGGTATCAGCGCGCCGGATGTCCAGAAAGCGGCAGACGAAATTGCCAAACTCGATCCGAAGCCGGGTCTTCGCTTCAGATCTGGTGACGAGAATTACATCATTCCTGATCTCATCGTCGACAAGATCGACCAGCAGTATCACGTGTTCCTGAACGATGCGAACCTGCCCCGGCTTCGACTGAGCAAGGCGTACCAGGAAATCGCCCGCGACAAGAAGAAATTCGAGGGGGAGAACAAGGAGTTCATCTCGAACAAGCTCAACTCCGCCAACTGGATGATTCAGGCCATCGAGCAGCGCCGCCAGACAATGCTCAAGGTCATGAATTACATCGTCGACCGGCAGCGGGAATTCTTCGAGAAAGGCGTGCAGTACCTCAAGCCGCTCACGCTCCGCGAAGTCGCTGAAGTGATCAACATGCACGAGTCCACGGTGAGCCGCGTGACGAATGAGAAATTCGTGCAGACGCCGCGCGGAGTTCTTCCTCTCAAGTTTTTCTTCTCGTCAGGTCTTGCTACGTCCGACGGCGACGATGTTTCCGCCCGCGGAATCAAGGCGCAACTCGAGAAGCTCGTCGAGGAAGAGGATCCAAAGCACCCGCTCACTGACCAGGCCATCGTCAATATTCTGCGCGAGAGCGGAGTTCAGATCGCGCGACGAACGGTCGCGAAATACCGCGACCAGCTCGGGGTGCTTTCAGCGAGAATGCGCAAGCGCATATGACGGCAATCAGGTCGGAGAAGGTGGACGACAACACACTCGTGTCGCTGTCCTCTTCTCGGGATTCGCATCCCCCCCGGCAGCCCGTTGTCAGCGTGCTCGTGCCGGCGCGCGACGAAGCGGAAAACCTTCCGCTGTTCATGGATCAGGCGGCTCGGGTGTTCGCCAGTCAGCCCGGTAAATTTGAGGTCGTCGTAGTTGACGATGGATCGACCGACGGCTCGTGGCAAATCCTTGAAGGGCTCGTCGGCCAGTTTCAGTTTCTCCGCGCCGTTCGTCATCGCGCAAGCCGGGGAATCGCCGAATCGTTGAGGACTGGCTACCTCCACTCGTCCGGTAGCATTCTCGTCTTCTATCCAGCGGACCTTCAGTATTTGCCTGAAGACATTCCGCGCCTCGTCAAGCCGATCATCGATGGTGAATCGGACATCGTAACCGGTTACAAGCAAGGCGAATACGAGAAAGCGTTCGTCTCCGGCATTTACAATCGACTCAGCCGGCGGCTGTTTCGCGTGCCGGTGCGCGACCTGAATTCCGTCAAGGCCTACCGCCGCGAGGTGATGGATGCGATACCTGCCCGTCCCGACTGGCATCGCTACATGATTGTCATGGCGGTCGCTCAGGGATTCAGCGTGTCCGAGATTCCGGTGCCGCTGTATCCGCGTCACGCGGGCAGATCGAAATTCGGGATTGGGCGAATTCCGGTTGGTGTCATCGACATGCTGGCGGTGTGGTTCGAGCTTCGGTTTGCGAAGAAGCCGCTGCTCCTGTTCGGATTACTCGGTGCGGCGCTGTTTACGCTCGGGGTTCTCGCCGGACTTGTGGCGCTTCTATTTCTTCTTGTTCGAGGTGAGGGACTGCGCGCCGTATGGACGGTGATTCAAACCTGTCTCATTCTGGGCAGCGTCTTCTTCTCGACCGGATTCGTCGGCGAGCTGGTTGCCGCACAACGCGCGGAAACGCGAGAGCTTCGGGCGCGGATCGAGGAGCTTGCCCACCGCGACAATACGCTCGTCAAGCACTGACCTGTTGAAAGTTCTCTTTCTCACCCACTCGTTCCCGCGTTTCTCCGGGGACGCAGCCGGATCGTTTCTTCTTCGCCTCGCCGTGGCCCTTCGGAATGAAGACATTCGCGTCCATGTCGTGTCACCTGCGGCGGAGGGCATTCCGACAGAGGATGAGTTCGAGGGAGTGACGGTCGAGCGGTTTCGCTATGCACCACGGAAATACGAGAAGCTCGCATATACTGGGAACATGGCTCAGGATGTGGCCACGTCGTGGAGCGCGCGGCTCGCTCTCGTCGGTTTCTTCGGCTCTGATTTCGTCCGGGCTGTTGGGGCCAGAAGAAGCTTTGATCCGGACTTGATCCACGCCCACTGGTGGTTTCCGAGCGGAGTTGTTGGCACATGGCTGTCGTCGCTTTCGCACAAGCCCCTCGTCACGACGCTGCATGGCACAGATATCCGCATCGCGAGGAAAATCGGCATGAGCCGGCCGTTGCTCCGCCGCGTGCTCAATCAGTCGGCGAGCGTAACAACTGTGTCGAGCTGGCTTTCATCGGAAGTTGCGGGGCTGATGTCCGTGCCGCGGCCGACGGTTGCTCCGATGCCTGTCGCGACAGATAGATTCGTCCCCGGTGGCGTTCGGGAGAAGAACCGATTTCTGTTTGCCGGCAGGCTCAATCGCCAAAAGGGACTCGAATACCTCATCAAGGCACTCGCCCGAATGAGCGAACATGCTCTGCTCGACGTAGTCGGCGAGGGTACGCTCGATTCCGAGTTGCGCGCGCTTGCTGCTGACGTCGGAGTGGCTGACCGGATTGCGTGGCTCGGACAGCTGAAGCAATCTGATCTTCTCAAACTGTATCAAAGGGCAAGCGCGGTCGTCGTCCCGTCGATCGATGAAGGACTCGGATTGGTCGCAGCCGAAGCACTGCTATGTGAAACTCCGGTCGTTGCTTTTCGCTCGGGCGGCGTCACCGACGTCATCCAGCACGATCGAACAGGATTGCTGGTCGAATCGGGAAACGTGGATGAATTGTCGGCGGCGCTCGACCGTGTCCTGATTCACCCCCAGCAGGTCGCCGAGCTTGGTAAAGCGGGAAGAATCTTTGCGCTGTCGGCGTTCGCCCCTGAATCCGCCGCACGTCAGTACTCCGGCATCTACAAGCGGACAATTGGCGACCACGCAGCGTAGAGTCTTTCTTGCTGCTCAGTGGGTGTTTGCGGCAATCATCATCGGCTCGGCCATTCGCGCTCTCAATGGCCAGTGGCGCCTCGCGGGCGACCGGCTCGCGTCGCTCACCATCGGCTGGGGCTGGATCGCGCTGGCAACGCTCATCGTGTTTCTGACGTACGTACTTCTGATCGATACCTGGCGGCGCGTCGTGATCTCATCCGGCGAATTACTTCCGTTCGGGGTCGCCGCGAGGATCTGGTTTGTTTCCAACCTTGGCAAGTATGTGCCGGGCAAGGTCTGGTCGATCGCGGCGATGACCGTCATGGCGCGGCAACAATCGGTCTCTCCGCTGATGGCAGCGGGTTCATCGATTCTCGTTCAGCTCCTCTCGATCGTTACGGGCATCGGCGTCGTCCTGATCGCCGGGTCACAGGTCGTGGAGAACCGCTGGCTTGCCGTCGCCGTATTTGCGGTCGTCGCCGCGTTTGTCGCCGTGGCCCCGCGACTTCTGCCGGCGACTGCGCAGGTCGCTGCGAGGTTGACGGGAAAACAAATCGAACTTCCGTCGATTGACGGCATGACCGTATGGGGAGCAGCATTGCGCTCGGCCATCTCGTGGGCGGCCTACGGGATTGCGTTCATGTTCTTCGTGCGCGGCATCCTCGGCACCGCCGCTGGCGCGCCATCATCGTACATCGCAGTTTATGCCGCGTCTTACATCATCGGTTTTCTCGCCCTGTTCGCGCCGGGAGGCGCGGTCGTGCGTGAGAGTGCGCTGGTGACCGGAATGGTTCGCCTCGGATTGTCCGGACAGGCTGACGCGCTCGCCGTTGCAATTGCCTCGAGACTCTGGCTGACGGCGATCGAGGTTGTGCCTGGTCTCGTCTTTCTCGCAAGCCGTAAACCCGTACCGCGCCCCATACAGTGACAGACGTAGAGGATAGAAACGGGACGCCGCTCACCGGCCTCGCCGACCGTGATGGGGGCGGGCAAGCAGTCATGGACGGCGACGCCCCCGTAACGGCGACCGCTGACCAGCTCGTTCCGCCGAGGTATCCTCCGGTGACCGCAGCAATGGTGGCTGAGACGCGACCGCCCCACAGCGGACTCCTCGCGGCCGCGCTGTACGCGATCTGCACCATCGCACTGGGATACCAGGCGTTCGCCGGGAAATTTCTTGCTGGACCAAACAGCGATCAGTACATCGCCGGTTATGCCTTTCGCGAATTCGGCGCGGCGATGCTCAAGGCGACCCATGGATTCCCGCAGTGGAATCCATATCTGTTCGGCGGCATGCCCTACATCGCGGCAATGCACGGTGACATTTTTTATCCGACGTTTCTGCTTCGCCTCGTGATGCCAACGGACACCGCGATGACGTGGTCGTTCATGCTGCACCTGTTCCTGGCCGGCGTGTTCACGTACAACTTCGTGCGGGTGAGCAGGTTCGGCTTCTATCCCGCATTATTCTCGGGCGTTGCCTACATGATGAGCGGGCAACTCGCTTCTCTCGTCTCACCCGGGCATGACGGAAAGCTCTTCGTCAGTGCACTCTTTCCGTTGACGCTGTGGATGCTCACGCTCGCAATCCGCGATGGGAAGCGATGGAGCTGGGGCGTGCTGGCCTTCGTCATTGGACTCGCCGTGCTGAGTCCGCATCCCCAGCTGCTGCAATACCTTCTTCTCGCCAGCGCTGCGTTCGCGCTTCATCTTGGAGTCTCGGCACTGCGTCGCGGCGATCTGTCTCTGCGCGACATGCTCATCCGTCTCGCATTCGCCCTCGGCGCTGTTGTTCTCGGACTGGCGATCGGAGCGATCCAGTACCTGCCGGTGAAGGAGTACGTCGCATGGTCGCCGCGCGCTGGTGGCCTGGCCAATTATGCAACCGCAGTGTCATTCGCGTGGCCAATCAAGGAACTGTTCGACGCCTACCTGCCGCAGTTCACCGGCATGATCGAGGGCTATTGGGGAGAAAACTCGATCCATCTCCACAGCGACTATCTCGGCGCAACGGCGTTGCTCGTTGCGGGTGCGGCGTTTTCTCGAATCGGGCGCGACCCGCGGAAGGGTTTCCTCCTGTTCTGGGCGCTTACAGTTGTAATTGCAGTGTTGTGGGCGCTTGGTGGCGACACACCTTTTTACCACATTCCGTACGCCGTCATTCCCGGAACAAAATATTTTCGAGCTCCGGCGACAGTTTTTTTTGTCGGCATGATGGGAATCGCGGTACTTGGAGCGGCCGGCGTCGAACGGATTCTTACGCGCGACCTTGGCAATCGCTACGCATTCGTCTGGCTTGGTATGGCGGGAATCATCGCAGCGCTCGCCGCAACCGGAATTCTGAACGAGTTTGCGCAAGCGCTCGCCGCGGACGATATGCTTGACGCAGTAAATGCAAACTCGGGCAAGCTCCTGGCTGGTGCGTGGCGGTCGTTCGGTTTCGTTGCACTTGCCGTTGCGTTGATCATCGCGTACAAAAAAGGCAAGCTGCCAATGGCGATGGCAGGGTGGGCCATCGCCCTGATCGCGGCGGTTGACTCGTGGTCGATCATGCGCGATTACTGGATTTTCTCACCACCAGCCGCGGTCACGTACAAATCCGATGCTGCGCTCGACCGCATCATCGCCGATCCGCAGCCATCGCGCGTGCTTGCTCTTGCCTTGAAGGACCTGCCGGTTCGCGATGTGAATCTCGAAGGCGATGGGCTCATGATCCACCGGATTCGTGGCGTCCTCGGATATCACGGCAATCAGCTCGGCCGCTACAATGTTCTTCTCGACAAGGACGAGGGCTTTCAGGAAGTCCTCGACCCGCGCGTCTGGCAATTGTTGAACATGCGCTATCTCCTGACCAACACAGCGGACGTGAAGCAGATCTTCCCCGGTGCAGAGTGGGTCATCGGACCGGTGCCGGATAATGCCGGCGCGGAGACCTATCTTTACCGGTTGCCGGGCGAGAACCCGTATTCGTGGGTTGCGCCAACGATCGTAAAGGCAGGCGACGAGGCGGTGCGGGCTACGTTGCTGCATCCCGGTTTCGATCTGAGGGCGGCCGCTCTGTTTGCGGAAGACGCGCCAGTTGACGGGGTGCCGAGTCTCCAGGCGCTGCCCATTCCGCTGTCACTGACGACGACCGTCACGCGCTACGCGCCGGGGAAAGCATCGATCACGCTTTCCGATGGCGCGCCACACGGCTCTGCGTTAATCGTCTCGGAGAATTATTATCCGGGCTGGCACGCGACGGCGGATGGAAAAGAGGTCCCCGTGGGCCGAGTCGATTATTCGCTGATCGGTGTCCAATTGCCTGAAGGAGCACGGAAGATTGAGCTTTGGTTCGACAACCCGACGTATGGGCGGGGAAAAATGATCACGATCCTGGCGCTCGGCGCCGCAGGATTGCTTGTTCTCGCTGGCATCGCACAGGAGCGGAAGCGGCTTGCCTGACCGTGCACTCGTCATCGTCCCGACCTATAACGAGAAGGAGAACATCGCCAAGCTCGTCTCGGCGGTTCTGGCGAAGGACCCGTCAATCGACATGCTCATTGTCGACGATGGCTCTCCCGACGGCACGGGCGCGCTTGTCGATGCAATTGCCGCCTCAGAACCCCGTGTGCACGCGATTCATCGGGCATCGAAGCTCGGCCTCGGAACCGCATATGTGGCCGGGTTCAAATGGGCGCTCGCGCGAGACTATGCGTTCATCTTCGAAATGGACGCCGACTTCTCGCATTCCCCGGACAAGCTTCCGCACTTTCTCGACGCCATCAGGGACGTCGACCTTGTCATCGGCTCACGGTATCAGAACGGTCAGGTGAATGTCGTGAACTGGCCGATGAGCCGGTTGTTTCTCAGCTATTCCGCAAACATCTACGCGCGAAAGGTGACGAAACTGCGAATATTCGACGCGACCGGAGGCTTCAAGTGCTTCAGAAGGGAAGTGCTCGAGGCGATCAACCTGGACGAAATCAAATCGAACGGGTATGCGTTCCAGATTGAGATGACCTTTCGGGCGTGGAAGAAGGGCTTTCGGATCAAGGAAATTCCCATCGTTTTCGTCGATCGGACCGAGGGCTCGAGCAAGATGTCGAAGCGGATTGTGCGCGAAGCCGTCTGGATGGTGTGGAAGCTTCGGTGGTGGGGAATGAGAGGCCACGTGTGATCGAGGTCGGCCGCAACTTTTACAAGATGAGCGGGTCGGGAAACGACTTCGTGTTCTTCGACGCGAGTGAGGGCGATACTTCCGAGCTCGAAACCCCGCGTGCGATCAGGGCGCTGAGTGCCCGCGCGACCGGAATTGGTGCCGACGGAGTGGTATTTCTCAAATCGGGGCGAAACGAGTCCATTTCTATTCGCTACTATAATAGCGACGGATCGCTGGGCGAGCTCTGCGGCAACGCGACGCTTTGCGCGGCGCGTCTCGCTCACGAGATCGGGATCGTATCATCGCCGGAGATGACGATCCGGACCGATTCGGGACTGGTAACGGCGCGGATCGTTGACGGGCTTCCCGAAATAGATCTCGCGCCAGTGTCGGAGGTGCGTCTCGAGGCGCACGGCATTCCGCGGCTCGAGCGGGAGGCCAATCTCGGGTTTGCGCGTGTGGGCGTTCCGCACATCGCGATCATCGATACCGATGTACAGACAGCTGATATTCTGGGCCGTGGCTCGTCGATCCGGCGAGATAAGTCGCTGCGGGACGGAGCCAACGTCAACTTTCTGTCCGCCAATGAGGCAGGCTGGACGGTCAGGACTTATGAGCGCGGCGTTGAGGGCGAAACGCTGGCGTGTGGGACTGGGGCGGTCGCCAGCTCAATTCTGCTTGTGGAATGGGGCAAAGCCGTATCGCCGATTTCGCTGGAGACCAGATCTGGAAAACGCCTGACTGTGACCATCCGCCGCGACGGCACCACCTGGTATGCCTCGCTTCGTGGTTCGGCTGATATCATCTTCGCTGGCCAGTTGAGGAACTTGAGCCTGGACTAGCGCACCACCCGGTGGCGCCATTTATCGCGACACGACTCTTGAGGCGCTCAGCTGTCCTTCCGAGATTGATTTCGGAAGCCCCGCGGTTTGCCGCAGACCTGTGGCGGGTTCTAGGTGGCATCGGTCAAAACGAGTAAGCACAACCATTTACGGGGAAGCGTAGCGTATTGTGGATTTTGGTTCTCCACACTTATCCACGGTCTATAGTTTACATAACATATATTATATGCTGCAAGCTCAGCGCAAAGATCATCAGCCCGACCAGAGGCCGGCGCATTGATGGCGCCAGTCCACATCAGCCCCTAGCTCTTCGGTTCTGCCAGCGCCGTTAGCTCGCCAAGACGCACTCGCGCTTCGCCCGCCATCGCACCCTTCGAGTCTGCGCCAAGCACCGTCCAGATCTCCTTTGCCTTGCCAGCATCCCCACCGGTCAGGTACGCCCTCGCCGCCAACGACTGATACCGCTGCCGGTCTGCCTCAAACCGCGCTGACTTCGCCGCCGCCTCGTACTCGCCACCAGCTTCCTTGAATTTCTTGAGTTGCTCGTATCCACCGGCCAACACAGCATGAACCGCCGACCCGAACTCCGACGACTTCCCAACCTTTTCCTCGGCACCTCTGAGCTCGTCAACACCAGCCTGAAATTTGTTCTGATCGTAAAGAACCCGAGCCAGAGCGAGGCGCGCCTCTGCCGCCGCCGGAGCTCCGTCGTAACGCGTGACTACCTTCCGAAGGTCCGACTCAGCGAGCGGGAGATTGCCCGAAACAACAGACCGCTGCGCGTCGAAGTAAGCCTTCTCAGCCCGTTCTGCCTTCAACTCCCGAGACCGGTTGTAGAACCAGCCGCCCGCAACAACCACAGCCAGCGCGACCGAGCCCCACACAACCTGCCGGCTGTGAAGCTCAAACCAGTCCATCAGTGACTCTGTGCGATCCGACGAAGATAGAGGTATGGTCATTATCTGAATTGTAAGTGAAACCGAGGTAGATGCCCCCGGGGTGACTCGAACACCCGGCCAACAGTTTAGGAAACTGCTGCTCTATCCACCTGAGCTACGGAGGCGAACCTGACCAAGTTAACGGAGCAAATGCCCCATGCTAAGGGGTTACACCCAGGAGGCGGCCGCTTCCCCTCCTGAACCGACTCTATTTCTTCATCGCAAACGGAAATTCCACCGATTCCTCCGCCGCGTCGATATCAGTTACTGACTCGACGGCCGCTCCATCGGGACCATGGCGAACCAGACGTCGAAGCTCCGCCAACCGGTCGTCCGCGCCCGATGCAACGATCTCCACCGATCCGTCCGAATGGTTCCGCACCCATCCGGAAAGCTGAAGCTTTCGGGCCGCGACCCGTACGAACCATCTAAATCCGACGCCCTGCACGCGGCCGGTCACGCGCAAATGCATCGCGCCCATGCGTCAGCCGCGCATCCGCAGTATTGCCGCAAGAGCCGCCGCCATCGCCGCTTCCGGTGGCGTACCGATGACCTGATCGATCAGAAGCTCTCCCGATCTGATACGCTGGGCGATCCGGTCGAGAGCGCCCGCGACCTCATCCGCTGACGGAGAATAATCGTCCGAAGCGCGAGGGTTCCATCGATTCGCGGGAGGCGTCGCCCGGGCTGGCTGATCCCAATTGGTGGTATTCCAGCCGGCGTGGTCGGGCCCCGAAAAACTGCCCGCTATTCCCAGTGATGCCGCCCCATGCCAATCGTATGACTGCCAGCCAGCGATCGCCCATCCATCAGCATCAAAGTCAGGATGCTCAGCATCATCCCCCAGCGCAGCCGACGACGACGACCACGGAACTGGCTCCTCAACGCGCTCATCGGGAAGCGGCAATTGCTCGCGCCAAGGCTCGTCCGCGATAAGAAATTCGTCGATCGAGGGCAACTCGTCGACGAATTCCTGGATGGACAGAATGCCTGCGTCCTGGACAAGCGCGGTGACAGAAGCTCGGGGTCCGGCGAACGGTCCATGTCGCTTCGCCCGACTCGCCGCCGCGGCAGGATTCTCGGTCATCGATGTCATGCCTCCCAGCTATTCTTCCCAAGAAGCGGAACGAACCGAACCGGGGCAATGTCCTGCTGCTTCAGCTCGGCTCCCTTCCGCGTGAATAGATGAAGCATCTGCTCACCCCGGTCACCCAATGGAATCAGCAGCCTTCCCCCCTCCGCGAGCTGCTCGGTGTACGCATCCGGCACGCTGGGAGCGGCTGCACCAACCAGGATCGCATCGAACGGCGCAAATTGTCTCCACCCCAGCGTTCCATCACCAAGCATGAATGAAATGTTGCTTGCATTCATCTGTTGAAGGACTTCCCGCGCGCGGTCAAGCAACGGCGCGATCCGTTCGATTGTGAACACCTGCGACGCCAGCCGGGACAACAATGCAGTCTGGTAACCCGAACCCGTGCCGATTTCGAGAACCTTCTCGTTGCCCGTCAGCCCGAGCAACTCG
This sequence comes from Gemmatimonadales bacterium, assembly GCA_038254845.1. Taxonomy (GTDB): domain Bacteria; phylum Gemmatimonadota; class Gemmatimonadetes; order Gemmatimonadales; family Gemmatimonadaceae; genus UBA4720. Next base: position 20,721 of record JBBSFT010000024.1, read on the forward strand.
AGATACCTCGCATGAATGGACGGCTGAGATATCGTCTGCCCGTTTCCGATCGGAAGCGCCGAGTCTTCGTATGCACGGTGTCTCACACCAGTCGGGATGAACAGATGCCGCGGGACCGCGTCGATTGCATGGAGAACGGAGAGGTCGCGGATTCCCTGCTCCTGCAGAGTTTCCACCAATCTCCGCCGCGCGCCGCGATACTCCTGCGGGTCTACTGCTCCAGCCACCACTTCTCCGGCTCGTCGAGCATTGCGTGATGCGTCACGTCGAGATGCAATGGCGTCACCGAGATGTAGCCATCTCGCACCGCCCGGAAATCGGAGTCTGGCGGCCCGGACCATTCGATCGATCCCCCGCCAATCCAATAGATCGGCCTGCCCCACGGATCTGTCATCCGCTTGATCGAATCGGAGTAAACTCTTTGTCCAAGCCGCGTCAGCTTTACGCCCTGCGTCTCGCCACGCCGCAACGGCGGAATATTGACATTGAGCAGCGTATGCGCTGGAAAGGCGGGCAACGACGTGAGATGGCGCAGCAGCTCCGTGACGGACTCGACCTGATCGTCGAGCATCGTCACATCCGCGCGAAGGTCGCCGCCCGCAAACGAGAGCGCAATCGATGGAATGCCGATCGAGATACCTTCCATCGCCGCCGCAACGGTGCCGGAATAGAGAACATCCTCCCCCATATTCTGACCGTGATTGATCCCGCTGAGGACAAAATCGGGACGCTCCGGCATCAGCACCTCACACGCGAGCATGACACAATCGGTCGGCGTACCGTCAACCTGCCACCGTCGCTCGTCGCGTTGAATCGGACGAACCGGATGGTGAAGCGTGAGCGAATGGCTCGTCGCGCTCTGTTCGCGATCAGGTGCCACCACCGTCACTTCGCCGAGCGGCTCGGCGGCTGCGACGAGGATCTTGAGACCGTGGGCGAGGAAGCCGTCGTCGTTCGTACAGAGAAGGCGCATCAGGGAGTACCGCCGACGCGAGCCACTTTGCGATGAACAGGCTTCACGAACGCACCGCCGCGATGACTCCACAGTACGCCGATCACCCGCAGCGCGTCGCGAACTTCGCGGAAATAGCTCGGCGGTCCGTAGATGGTGGAGATCGGAACGTTGGTAATGCAGAAACCGGCGTGCGCTGCACGGATGATGAAATCGGTCTCGAACTCATAGCGCTCGCCAGCAGCGTGAACTTCCTCGAGAACTTCGCGGCGAATACCGCGGAATCCCGACTGGCTGTCATTGACCGCGCCGCCCGACACGAGTCTGGTAGCGGTGGTAGACAGAAAGTTCGCGACGCGCCGGTGTTTTGGCATCTGCTCTCCAACAAGATCGCGCGTCCCGATGGAGATGTGACAATTGTCGAGAGCGGCGAGCACCGACGGCGCAAACGCCGGATCGTGCTGGCCATCGGAATCGATCGTCAGGACTTCGGTACACCCAAGCTCGAGCGCTGCCGAGAACGCAGCCTGGAGCGCCATGCCCTTCCCCCGGTTTTCCGTGAAGTCGATCGTCGTATCACACACTGAGCGGAGAACGGCGGCGGTTCCATCGGCCGACCCATCATTGACGCCAATGATATAACCGGCCGGTACTGACTTGCGCAGTCCCTTGACGACGGGGCGGAGGGTGTTTTCGGCGTTGTATGCCGGCATTACGATAACGGTCCTGCTCATTCGCGTGGCTCTTCCCCATCGAGGATTGCGGCAATCGCGCGAAGCTCGGACTCGAGCGACTCGACTGTCTGCATGTCGAGCGCTGCGCGGGCAACACTTCGCAACTCACCGTTCTTCTTGTATTCGTCGATCTTCTGGCGCGCGCCATCGATTGTGTACTTCTCGGTATACAGGAGCTGCCGGACGAGCATGATCAGCTCGATCTCGCGGCGCTGGTACACCCGATTACCGGATCTGTTTTTTGCCGGATGCAAAAACCGGAACTGACTCTCCCAGTACCTTAGAACGTGCGGCTTGAGATCCGTGAGATTGCACACATCGCCCATCGAAAAGAATTCCCTGACCGGCTCGCTTGTCATCAGTCGGCCTCCGCCCGGAGCTCGCGCGTCATGAGCGCTCCGATCGCATCACGGGCGGGTTGATTCTCAAACAGCACTCGATGAACGGCGTCAACGATCGGCATTTCCACTCCCTCTCGCGCAGCAAGCGCATGGGCACTCTGAGTCGTAACCACTCCCTCGGCGACGGTCTCGCGGCCGGCGAGCACGCTCTCCAGCGACGCGCCGCGACCAACGTCCACGCCGACACTTCGATTTCGGCTAAGGCTACCTGTACAGGTAAGGACGAGGTCGCCAAGGCCGGCCAATCCGGACAACGTTGCGGGATCCGCGCCAAGCTTCACTCCCAGCCGCGTCATCTCCGCCAATCCTCTCGTTATCAGCGCCGCCCTGGCATTGAAGCCAAGTCCGAGGCCGTCGGCAATACCCGTCGCGACGGCCATCACGTTCTTGAGCGCTCCGCCAATCTCCACGCCGATCACATCGGCCTGAGTGTACGCGCGAAAGTGCACGGAGCTGAACGCCGCCTGCGCGAACAATGCAGCATCTTCATCTGACGATGCAACGACGACAGCAGTCGGCTGCTGCGCGACAACCTCTGCCGCGAAGCTCGGCCCCGATAGCGCGACAACCACAGAATGCGGGAGCGCTTCGGCGATCACGTCAGTCATGAGAGCGAGGGTATCGCGCTCGATTCCCTTCGACGCGACCACGACGGGTACTCCTGCTGCAACCCCGTCGACACACGACTTCGCAATGTCCCGCAGCACATGTGAGGGCGTTGCCATCGTGACCAGCTCTGCACCCTTCAAAGTATCGGCAATGCTGTTGTTCGCCCGAAGCGAATCGGACAACTGGTGACCCGCGAGAAAGCGGCGGTTTATGTGAGACCGATTGATACTTTCGACGACATCCCACTCATACGCCCAGATCGACACATCATGGCCGTTTCGCGAAAGAAGATCGGCGAGCGCGGTTCCCCACGCGCCAGCTCCGATTACAGCGCAGCGAGTCACGGCACAATCTCCTCGGATTTCTTGCGGCCAAGCTTCGGCTCAACCCCAGCTCGCAGTCGCTGGATGTTGCTGCGGTGCATCCAGATGACGAACACTCCGATCGCGCAGCTGATGACAAAGAGCACGCTCAGCCCGCCCTTCAAAAAGAATATGAGGGTCGGGAGCAGGATTGCGGCGACGATCGATCCGAGGCTTACAAAGCGCGTTCCGAGAACGGTGATGACAAATCCGCCAAACGCGATGAGAGCGGGACCTGGCGCGAGTCCGAAGAACACGCCGCCAGCGGTCGCGACTCCTTTGCCACCGCCCTTGCCAAACAGAAATATCGGGCGGACGTGACCGATGATGGCGGCGCACCCGAACGCGATCGCCCACAGCTCCGGATGCGTTGTGTTGACGCGTGGCGTCAGCAGCAACGGAGGCAGCATTCCCTTCAATGTGTCCGCGAGGTACACAAGTCCACCGATTCGCGGCCCGAGAACCCGGATTGCGTTCGTTGCTCCAAGATTTCCCGAGCCGTGCTGTCTCAAATCAATACCCTTCGCGCGACCCGCCAGGTATGCGAACGGAATGGAACCGAGAAGGTACGCGATCAGCAGCCCGAGAAGCGGGTGCACTTACGCCGATTTCCGCCGCATCACGACGCGCAGCGGACTGCCGGTGAATCCCCACGCCTCACGAAATCCGTTGTGCAAATAGCGGATATAATGTTCCTGCACCAGGTCGGGATTGTTTCCGAATACTGCAATCATTGGCGGTGTCGTTTCAACCTGAGTGGCATAGTTGAGCTTGACTTCCCTGCCCGCTGCCTGCGGCGGCTGCCGCCGCGCGAGCAGTTCCTCGAGCTTAGTGTTCACCTGAGAAGTCGAGATGCGTTTCTTTCGCTCTTCGTCGACTTTCACGATTGTATCGAGAATTCGGGTAATGCGCTGACCCGTGATCGCCGACGTGAAGATGAACGGCACGAACTTGAAAAACGGGGCCTTCTCGCCAGCTTCCTTCTCGAATTTGTAGGCCGAGTTCGTCTCTTTCTCGGCGAGGTCCCACTTGTTGACGACAACGACAAGTCCCTTCCCTGCCTCCCACGCGAGCGCCGTGATCTTGAGGTCCTGATTGTGGAGACCTTCGACGGCGTCGATGACGAGCACGCAGATGTCGGCCCGCTCGATTGCGCGGCGTGACCGCAGCGATGAGTAGAACTCGATGCCGTCATCAACCCGGGCCTGTCTCCGCAACCCGGCGGTATCGATGAACATGATCTCACGGCCGTGATAATTCATCGGCGTGTCGATCGCGTCGCGAGTTGTACCGGCCTCGTCATTCACGACCAGCCGATCTTCACCGAGAAGTCGGTTCACGATCGATGACTTGCCGACATTCGGCCTTCCGATCACCGCGACCTTGAGGGCGTCGCTGACCTCTTCGCTCGCGACCGGAATCTGACTCACCACGACATCGAGCATATCGCCGGAGCTCTTGCCGTTCACGGCAGAAACTGGAATAACGTCGCCCGCGCCGAGAGCATAGAACTCGTAGAAGTCGGTCGACTGCGGGTCGTCTACCTTGTTCGCCACGAGGACCCACGGCTTGCGTGATTCACGCAGCAGCGCGACAACTTTCGAGTCGCTCGGATGAAGCCCAACCTTCGCATCGACGATGAGCATCATGAGGTCCGATTCGCCGATCGCCTCGATGACCTGACGGCGAATCTCCAGATCCATCGGAAGATGGGGATCGTCTGTCAGGCCCCCGGTATCGACGAGCCAGAAATTTCTGCCGTTCCACTCGGCGCGCGCGAAATGGCGGTCACGGGTGGTGCCCGCTTCGCCACTGACGATTGCACTGCCGTCCCCGACAATTCGGTTGAACAGCGCAGACTTGCCGACATTGGGGCGTCCGACGATTGCTACAACTGGAATATTCATGCCGCTACCGCGAGTTCTTCGCTGCCGAGAATGTCAATGAAATCGTACGAGGGGTGTACCGGCATCGGGAACGTCTCCCGAAGCTCGTCGAAGGCAACGTCGTCGAGAAAGATGCGGTCCTCGTTGATGCTCTCGGCCGGGATCAGCGCGAGATCCAGATCTGTTCGGCCGTCGAGGGCGCGCGCAACGTCAGCGCCTGAGAGCAACCCCGCCGTCGTGATGGTTGGGCCGAACAGCGTATTCTCCGTCGGAATCAACTCGAACGTCGCGCCTGTCGCCGCCGTGATTTGCGAGAGAAGCTCGGGCATGAGTGGAGCCATCGCCGCGCCGGTCACGATACCGACACGGAGTCCGTCCAGCCGCGGCAGATCGCCAAGCCCATCGGCAACGCGCATCCGCAACTGCGTGATCGAGCCGATCCCGTTTTCGATCTGCGCGAAGTCGCCGTAGTGTTCGGCATCCGGGAGCGGTACGCCAGCGAGGAGATAGAGCTCGTCTGATCCGAATACCCACGTGTCACCGTCGCGATCACGGCGCGCGCGTGTACTCCACCGGTCCACCTGCGCGATGAGCTCGGATGCCTTGGTCGAATCCATCGACTGACCGCTGTACAGGTGCGAGAACTGTGTCAGGCCAACCGGAACGACTGCCGCCGAAATCACGGCATCGCCAAGATTCCAGAGGTCGCTCAGCGACTCTTCGAGAATCGCGCCGTCGTTGAGTTCGGGTACGATGACCATCTGACAATGGAACTGAATTCCGCCGTCAGCCAGTCGAGCGAGCTGATCGACGATGTTGGGAACGCGCGGATTGTTCAGAAGAACCTTGCGTGCATCCCAGTTGGTGGCGTGTACGGAGACATAGAGCGGCGAGAGTCGATACTCCAGAATCCTCGCAATGTCCTTTTGCTTGACGTTCGACAAGGTCGCGAAGTTGCCGTATGTGAACGACAGCCTGTAGTCGTCGTCGCGAATGTACAGGTTCTTCCGAAGTCCCTGAGGCAGACCTTCGATGAAACAGAACTCGCACCGATTGGCGCATCGCCTGACGTTGGGGGGCTCGAGTGCGAGCCCGAGCGACTCGCCATCCGGCCGACCGATCTCATAAACGATGGCTTCGCCATCGGGTTGCCTTGCCTCGACAACGAGCTCGTCTTCGGCCGACAGAAATTCCCAGTCGAGGAAGTCGCCAATGGCGCGCCCGTTGACGGAAATCAATTCAGTCCCCGGAGCGATTCCAATCTCTTCGGCGATGCTGTCAGGATAAACGCGGGCGACTCTAACCATAGCTAAAGTAATTTATAGCTCGGGCAGCGGAAAACAAACTGTTATCGGGGTTTACGCACTATACCGGAGAGTTTGCCGCGAGTATCTCGAGCAGCTTCCGCGCCTGCCTCGCGTTGAAGCCAGGCACCTTCGCAATTGCGTCTTCACTTGCCTCACGCACGCCCTGCACGCTGCCGAATTCCTGGATCAACCGACGCCGCTTGACTGGTCCGATGCCGGGAACCTTGAGAAGTTCCGACGTCACGGTTCGCATGGTTCGGCGCTTCCGATTGTACGTGATCGCAAACCGGTGCGCCTCGTCACGCAGCTGCTGAAGCATCCGCAGCGCGGTCGACCTCCGCGACATCCGCACGGGCTCTCCCCGTCCCCGAATGAATACTTCCTCGTCTCGCTTCGCGAGGCTGATCAGCGGACGGTCGCCCAGGCCGAGCGACTCCAGCGCGGCGTGAGCGGCCGAGAGCTGGCCTTTGCCTCCGTCGATCACGATGAGGTCCGGAAGCGGCTTCTCGTCCGCGATCCGGCGCGTGAAATAACGCGTGACAACTTCGCTCATTGACGCAAAGTCGTCCGTGCCCTCGACGGTCTTCACCTTGAACTTTCGGTACTCGGCGCGTTTCGGCCGGCCATTCTCGAACCACACGCAAGACCCCACCGTGTCGGTTCCCTGAGTTGTCGAGATATCGAAGCAGGCTATCGTGCGCGGCAGCTTCTGGAGTGCGAGCTCGCGGGCAAGCTCATAGACTGGATCACCCGCTCTCGTGCTTCCCTCCGGTGACGACAGCCTCAGCTCTTCGAGAAGATGTCTTGCGTTCTGTGTCCCAAGCTCGATCAACTCACGGCGCGGGCCTCGTTGCGGCACCTGAATCCGCACGTGCTCGAGAGACTGCTCGAGCAGCTCGCGGTCTTCGAAATCGAACGGCACGAGGAGGTCGCGTGCCTTTTCGGCGATTGCCACGTAGCTGCCGGCAAGGTACGCAGAGAGAATGGCCGCATCGGCTTCACCTTCGATGTTCTCGAGAAACCGGTGCTCCCTCGATAGCAGCTTTCCACCTCGCACCCGCATCAGCACGACGCACGCATCGTCGGCGTCGCGCGCGTATCCGACGACGTCACGATCGCCACCTTCGACCTCGAGGACGACGGTCGGCTCTTCCATTCTCGACACGTGATTCAAGGCATCCCGCAGCCCGGCGGCCCGCTCGAAGTCGAGCGACTCTGCCGCAGTCTCCATCCGGTCACGGATGCGGCGTGCAACCTCCTGCGGCTTGCCGTCGAGAAAGAGGATGACCTCGTCGATCATCGATCGATAATCCTGCTGGCTTTGCGCGAGAATGCACGGGGCCTTGCAGCGCTTGATGAAGTAGTCGAGGCAGGGCCGCTCGGGCATCTCCGCCGGCATGTCGTAGTTGCA
>JBBSFT010000025.1:0-28115 GCA_038254845.1 Gemmatimonadales bacterium
AAACCCAGGAGGATGCATGAGAAGTAGCCGACAAAGGCAAACTACCGCCGCTCAGGGCTCACCCATCCTCCCGGTCTAAAGCTCACCCATCCTCCCGTCCGTACATGGTGCAGATCAGGGGTCCAAACGTCGAACTGAACAACTGTCCAACTTGAAAACTGTAGACTCAAAACGCGCCCACTGGCCGGGTCTAGTCCTTCTGCTGCCCAAACCGGTTGTGACAGCGTAACTTGGACGAGACAATGCCCACGCAATGAAGCGACAGGACGCGCTCGACTACCACTCGTCAGGACGGCCGGGAAAGATTGCCGTCGTCCCTACAAAGCCGCTCAATAACCAGCGCGATCTCGCCCTCGCCTACTCGCCCGGCGTCGCCGAGCCGTGCCTCGAGATCAACAAGAATCCCGATGACGCATATCGCTACACCGCACGCGGCAATCTCGTAGCGGTCGTCACCAACGGAACTGCCGTACTCGGACTCGGCAACATCGGCGCGCTGGCGGCCAAGCCGGTGATGGAAGGCAAAGCAAATCTGTTCAAGCAGTTTGCAGATCTCGATGTGTTCGATCTCGAGGTGGGATCGGAAAAACCCGACGATGTGATCAAGTTCTGCCAGCTCCTCGAGCCGACTGTCGGCGGAATCAACCTCGAGGACATTCGCGCGCCCGACTGCTTCTACATCGAAGAAGAGCTGCGCCGGACGATGCGCATCCCCGTCTTCCACGACGATCAGCACGGCACCGCGATCATTTCCGGCGCCGCTCTCCTGAACGCTCTCGAGATTACAGACCGCGATATCGCGGGCGTGAAGTGCGTGTTCTCCGGTGCCGGCGCAGCCGCTATCTCGACGGCCGAGCACTACGTGCGCCTCGGTGTGAATCGCGAGAATATCCTGCTGAGCGACCGCCAGGGCATCATCTACAAGGGCCGCGCCGGAGAAATGGATCCGTACAAGGCGCGCTTCGCCAACGAGACGACCTGCCGCACGTTGGCGGATGCTCTCGACGGCGCAGATGTCTTTGTCGGGCTGTCTGTCGCGGGTGCGGTCACGGGCGACATGATCGCCCGAATGGCCGCGCGGCCGATCATCTTCGCGCTCGCGAATCCTGAACCGGAGATCCTGCCTGAAGACGTGCGCGCTGTCCGCGATGACGCAATTATCGCCACCGGCCGCAGCGACTATCCGAATCAGGTGAACAACGTCCTTGGATTTCCATTTATTTTCCGTGGGGCGCTCGACGCGCGCGCGACCGAAGTGAACGAAGCGATGAAGATGGCGGCAACGCGGGCGCTCGCGCTGCTCGCGAAGGAAGACGTTCCGGACAGCGTGTCGCGGTTATACGGATTGAAGTCGGTAATGTTCGGCGCCGACTATCTGATCCCATTTCCGTTCGATCCGCGAATTCTTCTGTGGGTGGCTCCTGCTGTCGCATGGGCCGCGGTGGCAACGGGAGTTGCCGCCGAGTTCATCGATCTCGACGATTACCGTGAGAAGCTCGAGGCGCGCCAGGGACGCGCTCGCGGTGTCATGCGTGGTATCATCAACCGCGCAGTCAGCGATCCGCGTCGCGTTGTGTTTCCGGAAGGAGAAGAGCCGAAGGTGATCCGCGCTGCGCAACGCATCGTTGACCAGGGAATTGCAGAGCCCATTCTCCTCGGTAACCCTGAGAGCATTGAGCGAATTGCGAAACAGAACGCCATTCCACTCGTTGGCATCGAGATCGAAGATCCGGCGACGTCACCGCATCGCGAGCAGTACGGTGAACACCTCTGGCGTCGCCGACAGCGAAAAGGCCTGAGCCTCGGCGAGGCGCATCAGCTTCTGTTCAACGGAAATTATTTCGGGTCAGTGATGGTGGCGTGTGGCGATGCCGACGCTCTCGTGTCGGGCGTGAACATGCATTATCCCGAGACAATTCGCCCGGCTCTCCAGGTAATCGGTGCACATCCGAAGGCGCAGGTGGTGAGCGGTTTGTACATGCTCGTTTTCGATAAACACGTTATCTTTTGCGGGGATACCACGGTCAACATCGATCCGTCAGCCGAGCAGCTTGCGCAGATTGCTTACTCGGCCGGCCGGATCGTTCGCACGTTGGGCATCACGCCGCGGATCGCGATGCTGTCATTCTCGAATTTCGGATCTGTCAGACACCCCGAGGCCGAGAAGATGGCGAAGGCCGTTCGTCTTCTGCGGGAGAAGGATCCGTCCCTCGTCGTCGATGGAGAGATGCAGGCCGATACGGCGCTCGACGAGGAGCTGCTGCAAGCGGGATACCCGTTCAGCTCGCTGACCGAACGGGCGAATGTTCTGATTTTTCCGAACCTGAGTGCGGGAAACATCGCCTACAAGCTGTTGAATCATCTCGGCGGTGCGACGGCCATCGGGCCGATTCTGTTAGGCATGGCGCGGCCGGTGCACGTTCTGGAGCGCGGCGCCGAAGTGGAAGACATTGTCAACATGGCTGCCGTCGCCGTCATGGACGCGCAGTCGCGAGGCGCTGCCCGACGGGCGCGCACTGAAATAAAAGAACACTCAATTTGAGGTGTAGAAAGGATGGCGACTGAAACCAAGCCGGAACGCGCCCACGCTGAACGCGAAAGCACGATCGGCCTGTCGAAACAGGGGTTGAACCCGTCCGGACGTGTGAACTGGAACATGATTGCGCCGGAGCTGATGGTCGCTGCGGCCCGCAAAGGCGAGGGCGAGTTCGCTGCAATGGGCCCGTTCGTGGCGGTCACATCACCGCACACTGGCCGTTCTCCGAACGACAAGTTCGTCGTGAAAGAGCCGTCATCCGAGAACGACGTCGACTGGGGAAAGGTCAACCAGCCCTATTCGACGGAGAACTACGAAACGCTGATCGCAGATGTCCGCGCGTATCTCGACAAGCAGGAAGAGCTGTTCGTCGAAGACCTCTATTGTGGAGCCGATCCGGCGTACCGCCTGTCGGTTCGCTACGTGTCACCGAATGCGTGGCACATGGCGTTCGTTCGCAACATGTTCATCCGCCCCGAGCTTTCCGAGCTGCCGACGTTCGATCCGAACTTCACGGTGCTCCATGCGCCGGAGTTTCTGGCGGACCCGGAGCGACACGGGACGCGCACGAGCACATTCATCGTTCTCAATATCGCCGAGAGGACCATTCTCATCGGCGGGACGCGGTATGCGGGCGAGCTCAAGAAGTCGATGTTCACGGTGATGAACTACCTGCTGCCGAAGCAGGGTGTTCTGTCGATGCACTGCTCGGCCAATGTCGGCGAAGAAAGTGACTCGGCGCTGTTCTTCGGATTGTCGGGGACGGGCAAGACGACGCTGTCTGCCGATCCGCATCGCGCGCTGATTGGCGATGACGAGCATGGCTGGTCGGACGAGGGGATTTTCAACTTCGAGGGTGGTTGCTATGCGAAGGTGATCAATCTCTCCCCCGACGGTGAGCCCGACATCTACCAGACCACGCAGATGTTCGGCACGATCCTCGAGAATGTGAAGCTCGATCCGGCAACGAAGCAGGTGAAGTTCGACGATCAGTCGATCACCGAGAATACGCGTGCGTCATACCCGCTCAATTACATCCCGAATTTCGTGAAAGACGGCCGCGGTGGGCATCCGAAGAATGTGGTGTTCCTGACGGCCGATGCGTTTGGAGTTCTGCCGCCCATCGCGCGGCTCAGCGCCGAGCAGGCGATGTACTATTTCCTGTCGGGCTATACGGCGAAGCTGGCAGGTACCGAGCGCGGCGTGACCGAGCCGCAGGCGACGTTCAGCGCGTGCTTTGGCGCGGTGTTTCTCGTGTGGCATCCGGCGAAGTACGCGGAGATGCTCGGCGAGCTGTTGACCGAGCATGGTTCGAAGGTGTGGCTCGTGAATACCGGCTGGAGTGGCGGCGCGTATGGAACGGGCAAGCGCATGAAACTGGGTCACACGCGGTCGATGGTTCGCGCGGCGCTGTCGGGAGCGCTCGATTCGGTGGATGTACGCGAGGATCCGGTGTTCGGCCTCTCGGTGCCGACTGCGATCGAGGGAGTTCCTGATGCAGTGCTCAACCCGCGCGGGACATGGTCTGACGGAGCGGCGTACGACGAGCAGGCGAAGAAGCTCGCCGGAATGTTCCGCAAGAACTTCGAGAAGTTCGGCGACGCGAGCGAAGGGATCAAGGGCGCCGGCCCAAAGGCCTGAGCGAACGGGTCGCGCATGAAGTTCGAGATTCTGCGCGATCCGATCTGGAACAACATCCGTGTTGATGAGCCGACCCTTCAGCTCGTTGACACCGATGTCTTTCAGCGTCTGCGGTATGTGCGCCAGCTCGGGCTGGCGTTTCTCGTTTATCCCGGCGCTACCCATTCGCGATTCGAGCATGCGCTCGGCGCGTATCATCTGGCGCGGGCGACGCTTGCGCTATTGAACGAGCGCGACGGTCTTGGCGGTGCTGACGCGGAGGAGCAGGCGATCATTCGCGCCGCGGCGCTGCTGCACGATGTCGGACATTATCCGTTCTCGCACGCGCTCGAAGAGATCGGGCAGCTTCATCACGAGGATGTGGCGAAGCCGCTCATTACTTCCGGCGTTGTCAGCGAGATCCTTTCGGCGACGATCTCACCGACGGCGCCGAGGCGAGTGTTCGAGCTGATTCGGGGAGTGAGCTCGAGTCCGCTTCAGGGTTTGATTTCGGGATCGCTTGATCTCGACAAGATCGAATACCTCAAGCGCGATGCGTTCATGTGCGGTGTTCCGTATGGCGAGATCGACGTTGACAGGCTGACGAACTCGATGTTGCTCATCGACGATCCTGATACCGGCAAGCCGATGATTGGCGTGCGTGAAAAGGGGTTATCGGCGCTCGAGTCGTTGCTGTTTGCGAAATATCAGATGTACCGGAACGTGTACTGGCACCATGGTGTGAGGAGTGCGACCGCCATGTACAAGCGAATGGTGGAGGATGCGTTGCGGGTGTCGGCAATCGATGCGGAGCTGTTGCCGTCTTATACGGATGAAGGGTTGCTGCATCGGCTCGAGCATGCGCATCCGACACCGATTCTTGATGCGTTGCGGAGCCGGCGATTGTACAAGCGTGCGCTTGAGTGGCCGGCAAGCTCGCTCCCCGACGGGTTCGGCGAGTGGATCGCGACCGATCGTGAGCGGATTCGCGAGGCAGAAGATGAGATTGCGCGCGAAATCGGGATGAAACCGGGTGCAATTCTGCTCGATTTTCCGATGAAGACGCAGATGCTCGGCCTCGACATTCTTGTCTGTCGGAGAAACGGCGGTGTTGAGCGCCTGACGGGAGAGGGTTGGCCGGGCACGATCAATCTGCCAACGCTGTCGGAGGAGTTGTACAGAAGCGCGCGGTGGCTTCGGGTGTTTTCGTCGGAGAGGGTGACCTTCGAGCCAAGCGTGGCGAGGCGAATCATGGATCGGCTGCAGTGAGGGAGCGCCACATGGATAAGGCTGATGTTGTGGCGATGGAGGAGGCGCAGAGACTTCGCGTCTACACGCGTTCGGTGGCGTCCCGGATTGCGCATGAGCATCCGACGCTTGTGTTCACGCTGGTGTACCTGTCGTTGACGCTTGTCGGGGCGGGTTACGATCTGTGGCTTTTCTTTTACTTCAAGATCAACATCCTGGACTATTCGGGGCTACTCGAGGCTGGGGAGCGTGACGAAACGGCTCCGCGACCAGATCCAGCGCATGCTTGGAAACCCCTACTCTCGGAACCGCGATCCACGGTGGGCGCGCCTCGTTGTAAAATTCGGGGGACGCCGTTTTTGTCGGCGTCGTCTGAGCGCTGCACTTTGTTCTCAAGCAATCTCATGGTGACGATTAGTTGGCGGACAGCGCGTTGAGTGGTCCGCCATTGGATTCGGTTCAAGCTCGGCTCGCCGCTGCGCTAGCGGACCGGTATCGCCTCGAGCGCGAGCTGGGTGGGGGCGGGATGTCGCGAGTGTGGGTTGCCACAGAGACGGCGCTCGACCGGCAGGTCGTTGTGAAAGTGATCGCGTCTGACCTCACCGAGGGTCTGAGCGCGGAGCGCTTCGCCCGCGAAGTACGCCTCGCGGCACGCCTCCAGCAGGCCAATATCGTACCGGTGTTAAACGCGGGAACCGCCGCGGGGCTGCCGTATTACACCATGCCGTTCGTGACCGGCGAATCGCTCCGGGCCGGCTCGCCAGCGGGACGCCGCCCGATGTGATGGAGTGCGTCAGCATCCTCCGCGACGTGGCTCGCGCGCTGGCCTACGCGCACAGCGAAGGCGTGGTGCATCGCGATATCAAACCCGAGAACGTGCTGCTCTCGCACGGGGCCGCGATGGTGACCGACTTCGGCATCGCGAAGGCGCTCACTGCTTCTCTCACGCAGGAAGGTAGTGCAGCCGCCAACCTCACCCAGGCCGGCGGAGCGATTGGCACTCCGGCGTACATGGCGCCCGAGCAAGCCGTTGTCGACACGGTTGACCATCGCGCTGATATCTATGCCTGGGGAGTTGTGGCTTACGAGCTGTTGTCTGGCGCGCATCCGTTCGGGCGTCATGTGACGCCCCAGCAGCTCATCACCGCGCACATTACAGAACCGCCTGCCCCCATCACCGGAAAAAACCACACCTTGCCGGCGGCCCTGGCGGCAATTGTAATGCAATGTCTGGAAAAGGATCCCGAGCGCCGTCCCGCCTCCGCCGCCTCACTGCTAACCGCGCTCGACACAGTGGCAACACCGGTGACGTCGCTTCCGAATCCAACCCGCCCTGCCCCCCGCCGCAGCATGACGCGCGCAGTCGTAGCGACGGGTGTGATCGTCACCGCTGGCCTTTTGTGGGCGCTTCGCTCAGGAGCAAACTCACGGGCACCGAGCGCCGCCACCGAACAATCGCTTGCAGTGCTTCCGCTGGCGAACCTGAGCGGCGACAAAGCGGATGATTACTTCGGCATCGGCCTCGCCGAAGAGATAACACGCGCGCTCGCCAAGAACGGGGTGCACGTCATCGGGCGGGTTAGTGCCGGTGCGCTTCAGGCCAAAGGACTTGACGAGCGCGCCATTGCGAGGGAGCTCGGCGTCGGGTCGCTGCTCACCGGCACGGTGCAGCGTGCAGAAGGTCAGGTGCGTATCAACGTGACGCTGCTGTCCGCTAGTGACGGTTCGGTCCGCTGGAGTGAGAAGTACGACAGGCCGCTGGCCAACGTGTTCGCGGTCCAGGATGAAATTGCGCGTACCGTCGCCACCAACCTGCTCGGGTCGCTGGGACGATCGCCCTCGACTGCGCCGCGGGCTGAGACCGCCGACCCTGAAGCCCATGCTCTCTTCCTTCAGGGCCAAGTGCTCTTCAACCGGCGCGGCCCGCTCACCCTCCAACAGGCGGTCGGCCTTTTCGAGCGGGCCTCGGCTCGCGATCCAATGTACGCCCGTGCGCAGGCATCCCTGGCGATGGCACTGGCAGTGCTTCCCGCTTACGTGCAGGACAGCACGACACCGATTTTGAAGAGCGCAATCGCCGCGGCCGAACGCGCGATCGCCATGGATTCGACTATCGCCGAGTCCTATACCGCGCTGGGCTACGCGTACTCTTTGCAGGGAGAGCTGAGCCGGGCCGAGGAGAGCTTTCGCACCGCTCTCGCGCTCGACTCGACTGTGGCGACGGCTTGGGGATGGTACGGATTGTTCGCCAGTAGGCTCGGCGACTATCGTAGCGCGCATGCGCGGATTGCGCGGGGGCGGGCGCTAGAGCCGGCCTCGCTAATCGCAAGAATTTGGGAAGCGCAAATTCTTTACGCGGAACGCCGTTTTGCGCCCGCCGAATCGGTCGCCCGCGCTACCATGGCGCTGGATTCATCGTTCATGTTGGCGTGGAGTTGGCGCGCGAATGCCCTGGTGGCGATGGGGCAGGTCGCGCAGGCCGTAGCCCTGGAGGAACGGCAGGTCGCGCTGCTCCCTCCCGGTCGCATCGAGGAGGCTCACGGCATGCTCGCCTACGCGTATGCCAAGGCGGGCCGAGCCGAAAGCGCGCGCGCGTTGCTGGAGACTATCAAGGCCAGATCGGGCGGCCGGCTTCCCGCGACGGGAGCCATCGCGGCGGCCCTCGAGGAGCTCGGCGATCACGAGCCCGCTGTGGCTCTGTTCGAGGAGGCGATTGCCAAGCATGACGTCTGGCTGGTGCAGTTTCCCAGGGGTGCGCGGTACGACAAGCTGCGCAAAGACCCGCGAGTGGGGGTCATGCTGGCCAAGCTCGAAACGAAGTGACACCATGCGAGATCGGTGCGAGGATTGCGTTTTCGGCAACTGATTCCGTTTGGTTGCACCTCTGTCTAGTTGCATTCGCGAGCGCAGCTGTAACGAAACCGATGCTTGGGGTTTCCATCACCGTTGCTTTGGCTATTGCGTTACTAAGCCTTGTTGCTGCCCAACTCAATTGCGCTCGCAAGGGAGTTTGTGCGTTGCTCATCCCGTGGCCCTGATGATTGGAGCCACGTTGCACTTGCGTTGGGCGGGCGCGTGATCATCAATGGTATTGTGAGCGCGGCGCCCCACCGAATGACGTTTCGAGCTCAATGAGCCTGATCTACGTCATCGACTTCACGAGCGCCACAAACTGATCGAGGGCGATCTCGGTCCCCTCCAGAAAACCCGACGTTTTGTTTGTCTCAAGCTCAGCCTCATTCCGATGCAGCGCCGTGAAGACGTAGCGAGTTCCGGTTCCCACAGTTTCCATCGACACAATGGCAGTGATCGGAATGTCATCAAATACCGCCGGCCGATAGTCGGCAAACAACATCGAAGTCCAGACGAGCCGCTCCATCGGAATAACGTCCAGGAAACAGCCGAGGTTGGGAACCTCCTGACCCTCTGCCACTGCAATGTCGATTCTGAAGATACCGCCCGGTCGCACATCCATTTCACAATGCGAAACACGCCCCCAGGACTTGGGCATATACCACTCCTTGAGGTGTTCCGGTTTCGTCAACGCTTCCCAGACGAGATGCTTGGGAGCGTCGATGAACCGCTCGAGAGCGAAATCAAGTTTCGGATTGATCGTGAAAGGCTTGCTCATGATTTTGATTCCTTTTCCTTGAGTTGTTTGACGTATTCGTCGAACCGGTCCAATCGGCCTTCCCACAACTGACGCTGCTCGGTCAGCCAGGCTTCAGCGACCTTGAACCGTTCGGGGGCGATCTCATAAGTCCGCACCCGCCCTCGCTTCTTCGACTTCACCAGTCGGCTCCGTTCGAGCACCGATAGGTGCTGCACGAACGAGGGGAGTTTCATATCGAACGGCGCCGCCAGCTCGCTGACCGTGGTTGGTCCGACAGACAGTTGCTCGAGGACTTTTCGCCGAGTCGAATTGGACAAGGCGTGAAAAACATCGTCAGCGACTGCGGATTGATTCATTTCAACACCATTCGATTCGTTGGGTACCCAATCCGTCTGAGCAATTCTATCACCGGATAATACTAAGGTCAATACCTAAGTATTGTTTTTTTTTTCGTCAGATCACAAGCCGATCGGGGCCGTGTGGAAGACTGGGTACGCTACCGGGATTGGGTCTATCGAGGAGCGATCTCACATTATTTGGACTATCCTGACTTTCGGGGCATCGAGATGCAGCAATTCGAACGGCGAAGAGAGACTTCTTGGCGCGCGCTGACCAACGACCGCTGCAACAGTCGGGCGATTTGAAGTTTGCTCGCTTCGGTCGCTTTATGAGGATCGATGCGCCGCGCATCCCGGACCAGCGGGCGCGTTGGTCAAAACGCTACACAGGAGAATCGGAGGCCAGAACGCACTGGCGCGATGGGGCAAGGAACGGCATCACACGGATACAGTCATTGGCCCGGTACACTCTGTGATCTTGATGGTCAGACCGGAACGCAGGTCAACCTCGTTGCATCCTCCCCGATGCGATCAACGGCAACCAACTTGAGCGGCGGCCGAGCGCCGGCGAAGTAGGGCTTCCCGCCGCCCAGGACGAAGGGGCGGAAGTACAGACGGTACTCGTCCATGAGGCCAAGGCCGGTCAGAACGTGCCCTAGCTCGGGGCCCGCGACGTCGATCTCGCCTTCCACGTCCGCCTTTAGCCGACGCACGAACGTCCCAATATCATCGGCCACAAGCGTTGCGTTTGGGCCGACATGCTCGAGGGTCCGTGAGGCGACCCATTTCGGCTGGGCTCGCCAGGCCGTTGCGAAGTCGCGTTCGATCGCATCCCATTCTGGCTGATCTTCATCCCAATAACGCATCACCTCGTACATGCGTCGACCGTAGAGGCTGCCCGCGACGAGTCGGATTTGCTCGTTGAAGTGGAGATGCAACTCAGGGCCGGGCGGCGGTAGCGCCGGACCGCCAGGCGATCCGGCGACATAGCCATCCAGCGACTGCATCATTCCAAATACCAGCTTAGCCATGCGCTCAACCTCCCTAAGCGTCATGAATCACCATTCCGCTTGCGGTTTGCAATCTGTTGCAGAATCAGGACGGTGTTACGACGCTCTGTCCTCGATGCGGCATTGACGCCCTCTGCCATCCGCCGCGCTGAACGCGAGGAGCTCGCTAAGACGCAATATCATTGGTTCGACAAGTAGGTCGGGATCTCGACCGCGCGGTATAACGAACGCTGAAGCTGACAAGCGATTTACTGAGTTTTGCGCGCTGCGCGCGCACTATTATATGATTCGCTTGCAACTAGCTCGGGCTTTAGGCCGACATCCGAACATGCGAGACGAGAATCATGAGCAAAGTATTCGTCAACATTGGGCTTAGCCTCGATGGCTACATGGCACCGGAAGGAATGACCATGGAGAATTGGGACAAGCCTGAGTACAAGAACTGGGGCGCTAAGTGGGGTGCGCTGATGGCCTGGATCCTCAATCAACAGTGCTTCCGCGATCACCTCAAGCTCGGACCAGGGGGAGAGACCGGCCCGGTCAATGACCTGATTCGCAGCACCACGGAGCGCCTCGGTGCCAACATTATGGGCAAGCGAATGTTCGACCAGGGCGAGCGCGCCTGGCCAGAGGAGGCTCCGTTTCACACACCGGTATACGTTCTTACCCATGAGAACCGCGAACCCTGGGTGCGCCCCGGTGGGACGACTTTTTTCTTCATCAATGACGGGCCGGAGCGAGCCCTAGAGCTGGCTCGGGACTCCGCAGGCAGTCGTGATATTCGTATCGCGGGTGGAGCGGATCTGATCCAACAGTACCTGAACCTGGGTGTCGTCGACGAGCTGGAAATCGCCTTGGCACCCGTGTTGTTCGGCGGCGGGCGGCGTCTCTTCGAGAACCTACGCGAGCCGGGGCCGCAGTTTCGCATTGACAGGGTTCTTGATGGTCCAGCCGCCACACATTTGCGCTATGTGAGTCAGTGAGCGGGCACACGCGGGCATTGTGTCCGGAACAGAACTCCTTGAAATCGTCGCCACAGCCGCAATGGTCACCACGTACGCACTTGAAGCTCGCGCGGCGAAATACATTCTAGCGCTTTCCTTGTCCTGTCAGGCAGCGGCATTCTATTCAACGCTCATTCGAGCCTGGCCGTTCGCAGCGGTGGAAGCGGATCTCGCCAGGGGAGCGCCCTGCACGCCTCGTCCTCGTGAATCGGTTGTTCCGCGAGCTCGCGCGTGAGCGGCGCGATCTGTCGAGCGGCTAGCGTTCCGCTTTGGGGCGGAGGTCTTCGACGAAGTTGCGCGGTACGTCGCAACCGAGCGCAAGTGCTGCCCCTTTCTCTCATTCACACTGGAGCTGGAGCCCAATGCAGGTCCGATGTGGCTGCGCATCTCGGGGCCGCCGGGACGCGTGAGTTTTTGGTCGCCGCTTTCGCGACGCTGTCGGAAGATTCGCAGCTTCCATCCGGTCAGTCGACGAATGGAAGCTTAGTGAGCACCACCGGAGGCCCGCAGATGGATGAGCCCTCGTTCGGCGACCAACCGAAAGGTGTCAAGGCGGCGGTCGCGCTCGCACTGATGAATACGTTCGTGCTGGTCGAAGAGCTTGTCATCGATCGTGGTGGGCTCTCGCATTATCTCCCTTTCTATCGCCTTGGGAATTTCTGTCCATACGATGCGATCGCCTTGGCAGCTATTCTCCTTGGAGTGTTCTGGTCTCCATCGCGCTGCGAAGTATGCGGGGCGATTGCTTGAATGGCTCCGATCGATGCGGATGGGCACGGGCGCGCCGTCGTGCAACGTCGCGATGGTGATCGGGTCCTTGTGCACGTCCAGTCCGAGCGTGAGGATAGGCGAGCGACGGATGACATGGGTTGGTCCCAGCCCAGTCATAACTTCCAGGCACTCCACACATGGTTTCTCAACGGAAACCGCCCAATGAATTCAAGTCATTCAATCGCTCAGAGACTGCCTCTACTCCTTGCGAGACCCGCTGCGTCTGCCGACTGCTTCCAGCGATGAAGTGCGTTTCTTCAATGGAAACACACTCGATCGGCTCCCGTCGATGAAGTCGGTCGCATCTACGCCGCGATCGAAGAAAATCCAGAACGGTCCTGGTCATACCTCGATGACATTCGGACGGCGCTTGTCCGTCGCTTTCCGTACGTGATCTACTTCGTCGTCCTCCCGAAACATCTCTCGGTCTTCTAGCCGGGCTCGAGGAGCAGGCCCATGCCGACGGCGAGAAGGCACTCTTTCGTCGCGTGGATCGGTTGAGGTGAAGTGGTCAGGCGCTGACCTTCGTATCATGTGGTTGATGACGTGGGTGTGTTCGCGTTCGGGGCTGAACATCACGATTTCGGCGTCCGCGTCAACTTTGACATTGTGCCCGGGCGACCAGTAGAACAGGTCGTTCGCATTCACCGTCTCCCGCGTTCCATCAGCGTCAGCGGTGGTCAGCTGTCCGCGAATGACGAAGCCCCAGTGCGGGCACTGGCAGAGGTCGCCCTCGAGCCCGATGAACAGGGGCGTCGTGTCCACGCCAGCGGCGAGGGTGAAATACTCACCGCTGATACTGTCGAATCCGCGTATATCGCCGAAATTCCTTCGTTGCCTGATCGTGACAACGGGGACCTGCATCCGA
Organism: Gemmatimonadales bacterium; assembly: GCA_038254845.1. Taxonomy (GTDB): domain Bacteria; phylum Gemmatimonadota; class Gemmatimonadetes; order Gemmatimonadales; family Gemmatimonadaceae; genus UBA4720. The sequence goes on from JBBSFT010000025.1 coordinate 13,009, forward strand.
ACGTCTACCGCATCCTTTGCAACGCGCATCGTGACCATCCTTCGCCTGGGTCAGAGGGACTAGACCGAACGGTTCGGGACGGAAATCTGGTGACTGCCAGAACCCCGCCTCGTCCGCAGCAGCGGCGAAGGAGCTGCTCACAGTGATCGGCTAGCTACTCTGCGCCGCCGGCGTGGGCGCCCAGGATTGCTTCTGCCATGGACATTACGTCGTTGGTTTCGAAGTCAGGCCGCAACCCGGGACTCAGCGCCTTTCCGGGCCGGGCGACGAAACCCGCCTTGCACCCGAATGCGAGCGCTCCCGCTATGTCCCACGAATGCGCGGCGACGAGAATCATGTCGTCCGGACTGACGTCCAGCTCACGCGCCGCGTACTCGTACGCTTCCGCGCCGGGCTTGTAGCGCTGAATGGTGTCGAGAGTAGCCGGTCGAAATTCTCGCGAATGCCTGCATTTTCCAGTAACCGATACGCGCTGGACTCGGTGGAGTTCGTGAGCGTGGCGAGAGTGAGACCGGCTTCCTTGAGCCGGGCAAGTCCGGGCCCGACATCTGAATAGGCGCGAATTCTGCCCTGAGCATCTGTCAGAACTGACAGGTCGGCACTCGTGAGTTCCTTGCCCCGAAGTGCTGCCAGCATCCGAAGCGAATCATCAGCGAGCGCATCGAAGTTCCGGTAATTCCCGGTGATCGACGCCGTCATCAAAAGCTGGAGCAGCTGGTTGAACCACTGCTTGCGCAATTCGGGCCCGTCGCCAACGAATATTTCAGCGAACGCCGGGTCCAGGGCGGACATGTCAAGCATGGTCTCGTTCATGCCGAACACTATTGCTTTCATTGCTGGTCGGATTGGCATGAGATGATCTGTCTGCATCAGTCAACCGCCCGGATCATTAGCGACCAGCCGGCCCTTCAGTAATCGAAAATCCACGCTTTACTCGCTCACGGAGACTGGCGGCTTGCAGTTCGCCACTCCGTGAGTTGATGACTTCCTGGTGTCAGTGCATGACCTTGATGTAGCCCCAGTGATCCTGCTGCTTCATCACGAGCTCGTGAATTCCGTCCGGCACAGTTTCGACTCCCGCGACCAGCTGACTCTTGTCGATGTTGTTGTTTTTCAAGGCAATCGCGCATACCCTGAAGGCGATGTTGGGATTTTTCATCGCCTCCTTTACTTCGGCGATGTAAGCAGAGCGCTCAGGCATGACGAGCTCGAATCCCTTCCCGTACATCACGACTTCCATTCTGGCATCTGGACTCGACGTTCCCACCTCCCTCAGCCACCGCAGCACCGCTTTCTGCTCCAGCGTGTCGCGGCTGGTGAGGTCGAACGCGACACGGTACGGCTGCGGCTCACCGCGGACAAACGCGAAACTCGACAGTGCGCAGAACCCGATGAAAAGTATGCGTTTCATAATGAACCCTCCGGTTAGTCAATACGTTGGTGCGAACGCCTTTGACGGTCAAGTAATTCAGGCCTCTGCTGAGCGAGTATTGTTGACTCCGGTCTTGCGGGACATCATCCATAACTGGCAATAATAGGTGGGAGTAGGTTTGTGCTTCGCAGCGGAAAACCTTTAGCGAATCGAGAAGTCCCGTGAAGAGTGTGCTGCTCACCGGCGCTACCGGCTACGTTGGTGGCCGTCTGTTGCCGCTTCTTGAAATGACGGGCTGCCACGTCAGGTGTCTCGCCAGACAACCGGAAGCCCTCTCGAGCAGAGTCGCTCCTTCAACAGAAGTTGTCGCAGGTGACGTTCTCGACAGTGCATCTCTCGAAAACGCGCTGCGCGGCATGGAAGCCGCGTACTACCTTGTCCACTCGATGGGCTCGACCGGCAGTTTCGAAGACAAGGATCGCCAGGCCGCGTCGAATTTCGCGCGGGCCGCAAAGACCGCAGGTGTTCAGCGAATCATTTACCTTGGCGGCCTCGGCGACGACGCGCAAGAACTCTCGCCACACCTTCGCAGCCGGCAGGAAGTCGGAGAAATCCTGCGAGAGTCGGGCGTGCCGGTGCTCGAGTTTCGCGCGTCCGTCGTCATCGGCTCCGGAAGTCTTTCATTCGAGATGATCCGCGCTCTGGTCGAGCGGCTGCCGTTCATGGTTACGCCAAGATGGGTCAGCGTGATGGCGCAGCCCATCGCGATTCATGATCTCCTCGAGTACCTGCTGGCCGCGCTTCGGCTGCCCATTTCGCAATACCGGGTGTACGAAATCGGCGGGGCGGACCAGGTCTGCTATGCGGACATCATGCGCGAGTACGCGCATCAACGCGGGCTGCCGCTCCGGATGCTCTCGGTGCCCGTGCTCACGCCTTACCTGTCCAGCCTCTGGCTCGGGCTGGTAACTCCACTCTACGCGCGAGTCGGTCGCAAACTGATCGAAAGCATCACTCATCCCACGGTTGTGCGCGATAATGCTGCCCGCAACGCATTCGACGTTCATCCGATCGGAATTCGCGATGCCGTCAGACAGGCAATCGTGCGGGAGGAGCGCGAATTCGCCGCGACACGATGGTCCGATGCGCTTTCATCTGCTGGTGAGCCACGATCGTGGGGCGGGGTTCAGTTTGGAACACGGCTCGTTGATTCACGTACGGTGCGTGTCGCGACAACGGCAGCGGAGGCGTTTGCGCCGATCCAGTCAATTGGTGGCAGCAAGGGCTGGTACAAATGGAACTTGCTTTGGCAGGTACGGGGTTGGCTCGACATCGTCGTCGGAGGCGTGGGCATGCGGCGTGGACGATCCCACCCGTCGCGTCTCAATGTCGGGGACGCAATCGATTTCTGGCGCGTCGAGGCGATCGAGCCCGATCGGCTGCTCCGACTTGCCGCCGAAATGAGATTACCCGGCCGCGCGTGGCTGGAGTTCGAGGTCGAAGGCGACGCGCCCTCCACGATTATCAGGCAGACGGCGATCTTCGACCCGGTGGGGCTACCTGGTCGCCTGTACTGGTATGCCTTGTTTCCGCTGCATCAGCTCGTCTTCAAAGGCATGCTGCAGGGAATCGCCGAGGCGGCGCTGCATGATCCCCGCGAATTACAGGAGAGATAATGAGGGTGAACGCTTGAACGGACTCTTTTTCGACGGCTGCGACGGGGTGATGAGGACGATAGTGATCGGTCTCGCCGCGTACATCTTCCTGATCGCCCCGCTGCGAGTGTCAGGCAAACGAACCTTGTCCAAAATGAATGCGTTCGACTGGGTCGTCACTGTTTCCCTCGGCTCGACGCTGGCTTCGATCCTGATCAGCAAGGGCGTTGCACTGGCCGAAGGCGTTGCGGGCCTGATGATTCTGGTCGGCCTGCAGTTCGCCGTCACGTGGTCGAGCGTGCGGCTCGGATGGGTTAGAAAAATTCTTACCGGAGAGCCGAAGCTGCTTCTCGATCAGGGCAGGATGCTCCACGATGCGATGCGTCACACGCGGATATCAGAGGGCGAGGTATTGGCCGCAGTTCGCTCCGCGGGTCTGTCGGATCTCACGTCAGTTGCTGCTGTGGTCCCCGAGACAGACGGATCATTCAGCGTCATCGAGCATCGGGAAGGCGTGGGCAGATCCAGTCTTGCAGACGTCCGATGAGGTGACACCCGTTATCGACTTGGATCCGGGATCCGTGCGCGAACACACCTTTCTTTGCGCATCGCTGTCGTTTCAGGACCTGCACGACGAAGAGATCGCAGCAGGGCGTCGCGGAGCCGACCTCGCCGGGCCACTTCCAGTGATGCTCATGCCGCTCGGCAGCAGTCTTGCCCTTCCATCAATGCGACGCGGATCCGAGTGGTACGCGCGCTATCAACTGGTGATGCGCTGTAACGCCGATCTGTCCACGCTCCATTCCATGCGCCATCCCGTCGCTATGATAGACGACAAGAACTGCGTTGTCGTGTGTCAGCATCTGGGGCGCTGAAACTGTCAGCTTCGCATGGCCGCGCGAATCCGCGGTGAATGTATTGCCGGTCGCAGCCCCATCGAGAGGAGTAAAGCCAACGGGATTCTGGTCGAAGTGGTTCTCGAATAGACTATAAACTCCATTGGGGCGCAGCCCGTCGAGTTCCACGGTTACACGCGGGCTACCTGGCTCGGGGGCCACGATCGTCACCGAGCCGGTGGCGTTCAGCCACGTCGCGAGGGTGAACCCGTCAAGTGGCACGCCGAGCGCGTTGTAAATGCGTGAGTCACCTGGATCTGCGATGAGGGCGTTTCTTAATCCGGCGGAGTGCTGGATTTTCTGAGGCCCTTTGCCTGCGGGCGCGTTCGCATCGCGCACAAACACCTGCGGATCGAGAGCGGGGGCCAGATGCATCTCTTCCGAGAAGAACGCCGCGTGCGTCATGAGGTCGAGTCTCGTCGACGCTGGAGTTGTCGCGCAGGCGGAGGCAAGTGCGGCCGCGAAGATGACGCGGACCGATGCGAATTGACAGCGATTGGTTTTCACGCAAGAAACCTGAAGGGAGAGGATACTTCGATCAGGGCACAAAAGAGGCCATGCACACCATAGGCAATCACGCAAACCGGGATCCCGCTGAGATCAGCTCATTTTGAACAAGTTCAGCGATTCAGGATTGGCAAGCGCTTCCGTATTTGTGACGGGGCGCCCGTGGACGGCATCGCGCACCGCGAGCTCGCTGATCTTGCCGCTGACCGTTCGCGGAATATCGGCGACCTGAATTATTTTTTTCGGCACGTGCAGCGGGCTCGTGTTGTCCTTCACCTGCTTTCGGATTTTGCCGCGAAGCCGGTCGTCGAGCGTCAGTCCTTCCTGTAACCGCACGAACAGGACGATCTGTACGTCACCTGAAGCGCCCTCGCCAATTTCCTGGCCGATGGCGACGCTCTCGATAACTTCGGGCAATCGTTCAACCTGGCGATAGATCTCTGCCGTTCCGATCCGCACGCCGCCAGGATTGAGCGTCGCATCGCTCCGGCCGTAGATGATCATCCCATCGTGCTCCGTCAGCTCGCACCAGTCGCCATGACGCCACACGTTCGGATACTTCTCGAAGTACGCCGCCCGATACTTCGCACCATCAGGATCGTTCCAGAATTTGACCGGCATGCTCGTGAACGGCCGCGTGCAAACCAACTCGCCAGCCTGCGCGACCGTCGGCTTGCCCTCCGAATCGAACACATGAACCGCCATCGCCAGCGCCCTGCACTGCAGCTCGCCTCGATAAACCGCGCCGATCGGATTCCCGCCGGCGAAACATGAGACGATATCGGTTCCCCCACTGATGCTCGCGAGGTGCACGTCAGCCTTGATTCGCGAATACACGTAGTCGAAGCTGTGCAGCGCGAGTGGACTGCCCGTCGAAAGAATCGTTCGCAACGCTGACAAGTCGTACGTGCCGGACAATCCGAGTCCGTGCTTTTCGCACATCGCGAGATACCTGGCACTCGTCCCAAACACCGTGAGCCTTTCCGTCGCCGCCATCTCCCAGAGTGAATCCTTGCGCGGAGAAAACGGTGCTCCATCATAAAGGATGAGTGTCGAGCCCACCGCCAGCGCGCTCGCCAGCCAGTTCCACATCATCCAGCCGCAGGTCGTGAAGTAGAACACCCGGTCCGATCGCTTGAGATCGGTGTGCAGCATCAACTCCTTGTAGTGTTGTAGCAGCGTTCCACCCGCACCGTGCACCATGCACTTCGGCAGTCCCGTCGTGCCTGACGAATACAGGATGTACAGCGGATGGTCAAAGGGCAGCCGCTCGAACTCCACGTCCGTCGCATCCGCATCGACAAACTCATCCCACAACGCTGCGTTCTCTACTCGCCCGATCTCCGGTTGCCTGTCGCCATTGGCAACCACGACAACCTTCTCGATCGACCCGATCTTCCCGACGACCTCCGCCACGCGCCCAAGGCAATCGATGTCCTTGCCGGCATACGTATACTTGTCGGCGCAGACGAGAATCCGCGGCTCGATCTGCCCGAACCGGTCAAGCACTCCCTGCACGCCAAAATCAGGCGAGCACGACGACCACACCGCGCCGATCGACGAGGCCGCAAGCATCGCGATCAGCGCTTCGGGTATGTTCGGAATGAAGCCGGCAACACGGTCACCCTGCACCATGCCGTGACCTCTCATCGCCGACGCAACTCTCGCGACCTCCCGATACAACTCGGCGTACGTGAGACGTCGCTGCCGCCCACGCTCATTCCACGCGACAATCGCTTCCCCGCCGTCGCGATAGCGAAGCAGGTTCTCCGCAAAGTTCAGCCGCGATCCGGTAAACCACCTCGGCCCAAGCTCTGGATCGGGAGGCGCCATCCGGTCGAGGCCGATGACCACCTCGTCCCACGGATCGCCATCACCCTCATCCGCGATGACATCCGCAAACTTCCACATGAGCGGCCAGAACCTGTCGGGATGCATCACCGACCAGCGATACAGCTCCTCGTACGTGTCGCCAGCACCCGCAAAACGCAAAAACGCAGACATGTTTGCCTGCGCCATGCGATCCCGTGACGGAGTCCACATCGGCCCAGTCATCGTACTCGAATCATTTAGCTCGTCGGCGGACTGAACTGCTCGTGCTGAGCGTTGACCCAGGACTTGTGATACTCCTTGTCCTCGATGTCCATCGCCTGCTTCGCGACCTTGAGCGGACGGAAGCTATCCATCATCACCGCCAGCTCATCGGTGTACTTCGCGCCAATGCTCGCCTCGGCACGACCCGGATGCGGGCCATGCGGAATTCCATCGGGATGATGCGTGATGCTGCCAAACTCGATTCCCTTCCGGCTCATGAATTCGCTCGACGCGTAATACAGGACCTCGTCCGAATCGACATTGCTGTGATTGTACGGAGCCGGAATCGCCTCCGGATGGAAGTCATATGGCCGAGGGCAGAATGAGCACACGACGAAGCCGTCGCCCTGAAATGTCTGGTGCACCGGCGGCGGCTGATGAACCCTGCCGACGATCGGCTCGAAGTCCATGATGTTGAACGCCCACGGGTAGAAGTACCCGTCCCACCCGACGACGTCGAATGGATGATGGTCGAGCACGAGCTCGTTGATTCCATCGTACTGTTTCACGAGCAGAGGAAAATCGCCTTTCTCGTCGCGCGGGTTGAGCGAGAGAGGCCTCCGGATGTCACGCTCCGAATATGGCGCACCTTCGACGATCTGGCCGAACTCGTTCCGATAACGCTTCGGCACCCTGATGTGCCCTCGGCTCTCCATCACGAGAAACTTGTTCTGCTCGCCAGTAAAGTCAGGCTTGAACTTGTGAAGTATTCCGCGGTGAATCACGAGGTAATCGCCTTCACCGTAGGGCAGATTACCGTACACGGTCTCGAGCACGCCCTTACCCTTGCTCACATAAACCAGCTCGTCTGCCTGCGCGTTCCGGTAGAAATGCTCGTCCTCCTTGTCAGGCTCGACATAGAGCATTGCAATGTCCTGATTGAACAGAAGCGGAATGCGGTCGAGCGTAGGGCTTCCGCCACGCTTTATGCGCGACGTGAGAAAATGCCGGTGATGCAGCGTCTGGTCGGCGTCGGCCTCGAGCTTTGTCTCCTTCACTCTCCGTACCGACTTGACTGTCGTCGGCGGATAGATGTGATACAGCAGCGACGACGTGCCGGTGAATCCCTCATGCCCCATCAGCTCCTCGGCGTATAATCCGCCGTCAGGTTTACGAAAGGCGATGTGCCGCTTTCGCGGGATCGATCCGAGCGTGTGATAATTCGGCATTCAACTGCTCCTCAAAGATTTCCGCGCAGTTCCTGCTCGCGCTCGATGGCTTCGAACAACGCCTTGAAATTCCCCGCCCCAAAGCTCTTGGCGCCCTTCCGTTGGATGATCTCGTAGAAGATCGTCGGCCTGTCCTCGACGGGCTTGGTGAAGATCTGAAGCAGATACCCTTCGTCATCGCGATCCACGAGAATTCCGAGCTCACGCAATGGAGCAAGATCTTCGTCGATCTTGCCGACGCGATCGGTAACGCTGTCGTAGTATGTCCCGGGCACTTTCAGAAACTCGACCCCGCGGGACTTCATGTCTCTCACGGTCTTGATGATGTCGTCGGTCGCGATGGCGATATGCTGCACGCCGGGACCGTCGTAGAACTCGAGGTATTCGTCAATCTGTGACTTCTTCTTGCCCGCGGCCGGCTCGTTGATCGGAAACTTGATGCGGCCGTTGCCGTTGGCCATCACCTTCGACATGAGCGCCGAGTATTCGGTGGTGATCGTCTTGTCGTCGAACGAGAGAATGTTCACGAACCCGAGGACCTTCTCGTAGAACTCCACCCATTTATTCATCGCGCCGAGCTCGACATTGCCGACGCAGTGGTCGACGTACTTGAGTCCGACCGGCCGCACCTCGACCGCCGACGTGAACGGCACGAAGCCCGGCATGAACAGCCCGGTGTAATCGCTTCGCTCGACGAGGCTGTGAATGGTGTCGCCGTAGAGATGAATCGCGGCGATGACGATCTCGCCGTTCTCGTCCTTCATGACCGTCGGCTCCATCGCCGGCTTCGCGCCCCGCTCGACGGCAAGCTTGAAGGCTGTTCGCGCATCGTCAACCCAGAGCGCGATATCGCGGACACCGTCGCCGTGCTTGTGGACGTGGTCGGCAATCGCCCCATCGGACTTGATCGGCGTGGTGAGAATGAGTCTCACCTTGTCCTGCCGGAGGAGGTAGCTGGCCCTGTCCCTCGTGCCCGTTTCGGGACCGCGATACCCCACCACCTCGAAACCGAAGGCAGACCGGTAGAAGTGACTCGCCTGCTTGGCATTGCCGACGTAGAACTCGATGTAGTCGGTGCCGTTGATCGGAAAAGTATCTGCGCTCTTTTCAGCGACAGGAAGCGTTGCGGTTGCCATCGAAAACTCCGTTTGACCGTTACGACACCATGTAACGGCAGTCTTTATGCCGATTTATGCTTCTCGCGGCCTCGCGCTTCGGCCAGTTTACGTCCGATTCCGCGGTAGAAGCCAGCGTCGGCTGGTTTGCTCTGCTCCTCCAGCGATAACGCTGTTACCTCGAGCGCATAGAGAATGTTGCCGAGGTAGAGCTCGGCCACTGCGGAAACGGTTTCGTCGTCGCCGGTGGCCGGAGCGCTTTTACCCGCGTCGGCCATTTACTTCGACTGCGGAACAGGCGTGACGTCTCCCGCCCGGAAGTTACCGTTGGGGGTGATCACCTTGACCACGATGGCGGTGATGTTGTCGATGCCGCCGTTGTTGTTCGCGTCGGCGATCATCGCGTTCACGATGCGCTCTGGGGCGGCGTTCGACTGGAGAAGCTGCTGAAGGCGCTTGTCCTCTACCATGCCGGTAAGGCCGTCGCTCGCGAGGAGGAACACATCGCCGACCTTTGTCTCACCGGTCACGATCGCGGGTTCGATCTCGCTGCTCATGCCGATGCAGCAGGTAATGACGTTGCTCTGCGGGTGGTGCCTTGCCTGCTCCGGCGTGATGAGGCCGGCGTCAACCTGCTCCTGGACCAGCGAGTGATCGCGAGTGAGCTGGCGCATCGAGCCATCGCGGGCCAGATAAATCCGCGAGTCGCCGACGTGCCCGATGAGGTAGTGAGTGTCGGACAATAGAAGGGCGGACGCAGTGCTGCCCATTCCCGTCTTGTCGATCTCGCGCGTCGTTCGCTGAAAGACCGTGCGGTTTGCCAGGCGGAGCGTCTCGGAGACGCGGTCCGTGGCTTCGGGGGCGGTGAGATCGTTGAGGTCGGCCAGCTCGCTCGAGATGAGATCGACAGCCATCTGGCTCGCGACCTCACCGGCCGCATGGCCGCCCATTCCGTCGGCCACGATGAAGAGGCCACGGTACTCGTTGGCGTCGGCATAGAGGTTGTCCTCGTTGCCTTTGCGAAGCCGCCCTGTATCGGTTCTCGCTGAGACTGCCAGGTGCACTAAGAAGCGCTCCCCGTCGATCGCGGGCAAGTTAAGGTCAAGGAAAAATCTCTGAAACAGGGTTCAAATCAAGTACACAAAGTACGCCACACGGCGGGGGGGCAGCAAGCACTAGCCTGCCAGCCGAATTCCGCCTGGTACCTCTCCGCTCTGAAGCCTCCACAGCCGTTCGTAAAGCCCTGCTCGCCCGACGAGCTGGTGGTGTGTACCCCGTTCAACCACCTCTCCGTGGTGGAGCACGAGGATCTCATCAGCCGCCACGATCGTGCTGAGCCGGTGCGCGATTGCGATTGTTGTCCGTCCTTCCATCAGCACCGCCAAAGCATCTTGAATTTCGGCCTCGATCTCGCTGTCGACCGCGCTTGTCGCCTCATCGAGAATGAGTAACGATGCATCCGCCGCCACCGCCCGCGCAAATGACAGAAGCTGCCTCTCACCAACGCTGAGCGACGATCCGCGTTCACCGAGTTGATGCGCGTAACCGTCAGGCAGCCGTCGAATGATCCGGTCGGCGCCCACTCTCGTCGCGGCCCTCACTACCTGTTCGTCGGCGATCGGATTCGACAGGCGGATATTGGTCGCGACATCGCCGACAAAAAGAAAAATGTCCTGCTGAACGTAGGCCATCATCCCACGTAGCTCGTCGGCGGGCATCTCCCTGACATCCACGCCATTCACGAGAATTCGGCCCCGCTGCGGATCGTAGAAACGCATTAGCAGATTCACGATTGTCGTCTTGCCTGCGCCGGTGTGTCCGACAAGCGCAAGCGTTTCACCCGGACGCGCGATGAATGACACGCCCTTGAGCACCCATTCCGGCTCGGCCACCTCGATCGCTGATAGTCTCGCGACATGACCGATGTCGTACGCGAACCAGACGTCGTCGAATACCACCTCGACACTCGATCGCGAGCGCTGCCGTGGAGCGTCGGAAACACCTGCTGCCGATGGAGGCGTATCGAGCAACACAAAGATCCGCTCGGAGCTCGCCATCGCCCCCTGGACGATATTGAACTTCTCGGCCAGATCCTGAAGGGGTTGATAGAAGCGGCGGCTTAGCTGGAGAAATGCGGCGACTGTGCCAACCGTGAGCGAATTGATGCCGACCAGATGCGCGCTCAGGACCATGATCAGCGCCATCGCTACCGACGTCAGCAGCTCGACGAGCGGAAAGTAGATCGCGTACACGCGAATCGACTTGATATGCGCATCCAGGTGATCCTCATTCAGCTTCCGAAACCGCTCCGCCTCATCTGCTTCGCGCCCGAACAGCTGCACAATTCGCATTCCCGTCAGGCGTTCCTGGAGAAATGCGTTGATTCTCGCGAGGCGCGTCCGAATATCCCGATAGGCATCGCGAACGCTTGTCTGAAACCAGAGAGACACGCCGGCCACGAGGGGCACGACGACAAACGAGGCAAGCGACAGCCGCCAGTCCATTACGAACATCGCGATCCCGATCGCGACGAGTGTGAACATGTCGCCGAGCCCTGAGACAACCCCGGACGTAAACAGCTCGTTCAGTGTCTCGACATCCGAGGTCACCCGCGTAATGAGCCGGCCCGCCGGGTTCCGGTCGAAAAATGCGATGGAGAGACGCTGCAGATGCGAAAATATCTCTATCCGGAGATCCCGCATCACGCGCTGGCCGAGGAGACTGGTCAGCCACGTCTCGCCATATGAGCACAGGAACTGAGCGACGAGCGACAGCGCGTACAGAACCGCCAGCCTGCCGATCGCGGACGAATCGTGCGCCGGAAGCGCAATGTCGATGATGCGCTGCGTCAGCAGCGGCCCGGCGAGCTGGAGCGCTCCTTCTATACAGAGAAGGGCAAGTGCCGCGAAGACGAGCGGTTTGTAGGGCTTTACATAGACAAGCAGCCGCCGCATGAGGCGTGAATCGTATGTTCTGGAAAGAGCGTCTTCTTCATGCGGTGTTGCGGTTGCGGTCATCGACCGGTATCCTAGCGGTTCACGAGGTGACGCGCCACCGCGGGAATAGCTTGGTACGCAGGTTGCACTTCCGCGGTACGCAGACCCGAATCCGGTCTGTCATTCACCCTACGGAGGACAAATGAGTTTTATCGCATGGATCGTACTTGGATTGATCGCGGGCGCGATCGCCAAGGCCATAATGCCGGGCAATGACCCGGGCGGTATAATCGTGACAATGATCATCGGCATTGTCGGCGCTGTCATCGGCGGATTCCTCGGGAGCACACTAATGGGAACCCCGCTGTCCGGGTTTTCCATCCAGAGCATGCTGCTTGCGATCGTTGGCGCGCTAATCCTCCTCTGGATCTATCGCATGGCGACGCGGGGCCGCACTCGAGTACCATAACTGCCCCGTTACGGGTGACGAGGGTTTAGCACAATGCCGCTCTGGCTGTACTGGATTCTACTTGGACTGATTGCGGGAACACTCGCGAAATTCCTCGTGCCAGGGCGGGACCCCTCGGGCTGTATCGTGACAATTCTCCTCGGCATCATTGGCGCTTTCATTGGCGGTTTCCTCGGCACGAGGCTGGGCTGGGGAGCCGTCACTGCTGGCGCCTTTGATTTTCGCTCCGTCGCGCTCGCGACCGCAGGCGCGATCGTGCTCCTTCTCCTCGGGCGACTGATCAGACGAACATAGCACGCCTCCGGTGTTTGTTCGGCCCGTCGCTCTCGATAGATTCAGTGGGTGAAAGAGAGCATCATCGTTCGCGGCGCCCGCCAGCATAACCTCAAGGGATTCGACCTCGAGATCCCGCGCCGCACCTTCACTGTCATCACCGGCCCGTCCGGCTCAGGAAAATCCTCGCTCGCCTTCGATACTATCTACGCCGAGGGCCAGAGGCGATACGTCGAGTCGCTGTCAGCGTATGCGCGGCAGTTTCTCGATCGCATGGAAAAGCCAGACGTAGACTCGATCGAGGGCCTTTCGCCCGCTGTTGCAATCGAGCAGCGAAACCCGACGAAGACATCCCGTTCGACGGTCGGCACCGCAACCGAGATTTACGACTACCTGAGACTTCTCTGGGCCCGCATCGGGCATACTCACTGTCCCGTTTGCGGGAGGCAGATTAAACCCGACACCGTTCAGTCGGTTGCCGACACCGTCCTTCGGCTGGCAAGCGGAACCCGTTTTTACGTATCGTTTCCCCTTCGCCTCTCCGACAAGGTCACACATAACGTCGTTGTCGACAATCTGCGCGCGCAGGGCTTCCTCCGCGTGTTCGCAAACGGCTCGGCCGTGCATCTCGACGACCTCGAAAGCATGAAGATCGACCTCACGCGCGTGAGCGAAGTGCTCGTGGTAGTGGACCGCCTCGCAATATCGGATGACGTCGCAGCACGCCTCACCGATGCAATTGGAACTGCGTTCGCCGATGGCGATGGCGAGTGTGTCATCATCGTCGCCGACACGATGGAGCGCCTGCGGTTCACGGAGAGGTTCGAGTGCGCATATGACGGAACGCGAGTCCCTGCCCCATCACCGCAGCTGTTCTCGTTCAACAACCCACGCGGTGCGTGCGAGCGATGCAATGGTTTCGGAGCGGTGCTCGAGTACGATGAATCGCTGATTGTATGCAATCCAAGTCGGTCGCTGAGGGATGGCGCAATCGATCCATGGACCAAGCCACGTTACGAGAACAAGCGACGTGCGCTCGCGGACTTTGCGCGCAGGGAAGGAATTCCCCAGGACAAGCCGTGGACCGCGTTGACCGCGACGCAACGACATCAGCTGCTCAATGCACGATCGCGCGGCTTCAAGGGAATTTTGCCGTTCCTCAAGGATCTCGAGGAGAAGCGGTACAAGCAGTACATCCGGATTTTTCTGCGTCAGTATCAAACTGCTCAGGAATGTCCTGACTGCCACGGGACCAAGCTCAAGCCCGAAGCGCTCAACGTGCGCGTGGATGAGAAGACCATCGCCGATGTCGCCGATCTCTCGGTTGGACGCCTGACTGACTGGGTCGACAATCTCGTGCTGTCGCCGTACGAGCAGACGGTTGCAGCGACTATCCTTCGCGAAGCGCGCGAGCGAATCCGGTTTCTGCGCGATGTCGGCCTCGACTATCTGTCACTGAATCGCGCGACGCGCACCCTCTCCGGCGGCGAAGCGCAGCGCATCGGTCTCGCCAACTCCCTCGGCTCACAACTCGTCGATACGCTCTATGTTCTCGATGAGCCGTCGATCGGTCTGCATCCGCGCGACATGGGACGATTGCTCTCGCTGCTCATGCGGCTTCGCGATGCCGGCAATAGCGTGCTCGTCGTCGAACACGATTTGGCGGCAATCGAGGTTGCTGACTTCATGGTCGAAATGGGCCCGGGCAGCGGCGAGAAAGGCGGTTACGTGGTATTTGCCGGCCCCATGTCGCGCGTTCGCGAAAGCCCGCTGACTGGCCAGTATCTCACTGGAGAAAAAGAGATTCCGATGCCGGCTGAGAGGCGGCGTGTCGGGCCGCGGTGGATCAGTCTCACGGGTGCGCGCGAGCACAATCTTCAGGGTGTTGATATCCGCATTCCCATCGGCGCGCTGACGGTCGTTACCGGAGTTTCCGGTTCGGGCAAGAGCACGCTCGTGCACGATGTGCTCTATCGCGCGCTCGAGAATCATCTCATTGGCGAGAATTCGGCGAAGCGCCACCTTGGCGAATCCGTCGGTCAGTACGACGAGCTCACCGGATGGGATGCAATCGATGAGGTCGTGATGATCGACCAGAGTCCCATCGGAAAGTCACCGCGTTCGAATCCGGTCACGTACATCAAGGCGTTCGACCAGATTCGCGCGATTTTCGCGGACTCTCCAGTTGCTCGTCAACGGAAATACACGCCGGGCACCTTCAGCTTCAATGTCGAAGGTGGTCGATGCGACGACTGTGAAGGTGCCGGAGCGCTCGAGGTCGAGATGGTGTTCATGGCGGACGTTCATGTGCCGTGCGATGCGTGCGGTGGCAAGCGGTTCAAGCCCGAAGTGCTCGACGTGAAGGTGAACGGAAAAAACATCGCCGAGGTGCTCGAGCTCACCGTCGATCAGGCGATTCGTTTTTTCCCGCGCGAAGAAAAGCTCGGCCAGGCTCTCTGGCAGCTTCAGCAGGTCGGGCTCGGCTACCTGCGGCTAGGCCAGCCGGCGACGACGCTGTCAGGCGGCGAAGCGCAGCGTGTGAAGATTGCGCGTGAGCTCGCGCAATCGGGGAAGAAGCGCGGTCGCAAGCTGTACATCATGGACGAGCCGACGACGGGGCT
>JBBSFT010000026.1:0-27595 GCA_038254845.1 Gemmatimonadales bacterium
ACTTTCGCGCCTGGACTCGATCGCCTTCGCCAAAACGCGTCCATGCAGCCAGAGTTACGGTGCTAAGGTTGCGTGAATTACTCCGCAACGCCTCATCGCTGATGACCCGGGCACTGTCGAGTCGTTTCAATAGGTAATACGTGTACGATACCCATCCTAATACGAGCGCCGATGCCGGATCGTCCTCGCGAGCCGCCTGAAATTGCCGCAGAGCGTCAATGGTGCGGCCGCGGAACAGCAGGTGACGACCGTACTGAACCCTCGCCTCCACGTCGTGGCTGTCAAGTCTGACAGCCGTCGCGAATTCCCGACCAGCGCTGTCCCAGAGGAACACATGTTGATATGCCAGACCGAGGGCGATGTGCGGTTGTGAAAGCGACGGATCGAGCCGAATTGCGTTTGTTGCCGCTCGCACCAATTCGTCGCGTACATCGGCTGCGGGCTTGTTCTGAAAGTAGGGGAACAACGAGAGCGCCATGCTAAGCCCCGAATACGCTTTGGCGTATTGAGGATCGATTGCGATCGCACGCCTGAAGTAGTCAGCGCTCAATGCCACACTCTGACCACGCCGGTCGAGCCATTGCTGCGCCTGCACTTGAAGGAAGTACGCCTGCGGGTTCGGTCGCTTCGCCGTTCGTGGGACTTGCGCCGATGAGAATCCTTTTCCGGCAAGTGCTCGCATTGATTCGGCGGCGGAGCGAGCAATCTCATCGCGCTCCGCTTCGAGCTCGTTCGACGGGCGATTGAAGCTCGCCGCCCATCGCTCGCTCCCATCAGCAACATTTATCAGCTGGACCGTCACGAGTTGGCGGCCGTTGACCTCATGCATCGACCCCGTGAGCAGAAACCTCACGCCGAGGTCGCGCCCAATCCGCTTGTAATCGTAAGACGGCTGGTCCCCAAACCCGCTGGCGCCTCCGCGGCTCATTACACGAAGCCATGGCACTCCAACCAACCCGCTGGCGATCTCGTCAGCAAAACCCTTGGCGAGAGACACTTGCGTCGAATCGCCGCCGGCGTGATTCAGCGGGAGCACGGCAACGGAGACTCGGCCTTCCATCGAATCAGTGCCCGACGGTGTAGTCAGAAAAAATCCTAGCGCAACGAGGGCGATCACCCCGACCGAGATTGATGCGTAGAGGAAATGCGTGAAGCGCGGAGTGCGCGCCTCGTTTTCAATTTCGTCGAGTGCCGCCACAAGCTTTTCCGCGGTTTGCGGACGTGCGGCCGACTGCTTCTGCAGGCACCGCATGATGAGCGATGCGAGCGACTGGGGGACGTTTCCGCGAAGCTCTCGTACTGGTCTCGGTGAAAGGCTGCGGTGCGCCGCGAGGAGTTCCTCTGTCGAGCCTTCGTTGAAAGGAGGCCTGCCGGTGACCAGCTCGTACGCCATGCAGCCGAACGAGTAAATGTCAGCCCGTTCATCGGTTCCTGGATCGCCAAGCGCTTGTTCCGGAGCAGTGTACGCCGGCGTCCCTCGTGCGGCGTTAGTGCCAAAACCGGGATCACCAGATTGCGCCGCTCGTACCGCCACCGCAATTCCGAAATCAGCGACGACGGCAGCACCACCGGAGAGCATCACATTGTCCGGCTTAACGTCTCGATGGACGACCCCTTGCTTGTGCGCATGCGCGAGCGCCCGTGCGACATCCCTGAGCACGCGCAGGACTTCGCCAATGCTGATCGGGCCTTCATGCAATCTCTCTCTCAGCGATTGGCCGAGCTCGTGCGGCATGACGAAGTAGAGCAACCCGCTGTCATCGCCCGAGTCGTAAAGAGGAACGATGTTTGGATGTCGCAGTCTTGCCACGATTGCGATTTCGCGAAGAAAGAGCTCACGTCCGAGAGACTGTGCGAGCTCCGGGCGAATGACTTTTACTGCTACATCGCGCGAATGCTTTAGGTCACGCGCGAGATATACTCTCGCCATGCCCCCGCGTCCGATCAGTGGCCCCAACTCGTATCGGTCAGAGAGCAACGCTGGCATGGGGGCGTCAGGCTCTTCAACCAGTTGATCAAAGCGATCGAGCGCGGGCCGGTCGAGCAGCGGTCCCTCGCGTTCGCACTCGGCCACCATTCGCGTCAAAGTATCAGTGCGGGCGGTGTCATCTCCGCACATTTGAACCAGAAGCGCCGCCCGCATCCCTGGGGGGGTATCGAGCAGTTGGTCCAGCAACGGGCTTAGCTCGGACCAGTTATCCGGGAGAATTGGTCGCGACGCAATCGGCTCGCCGGGTTTTTGGGACGTCACTCGGTCAATGCAAGTCGGAGAAGCATCCGGGCCTTTGCCCAATCGCGCTGAACGGTGCGAACCGTAATTCCAAGGGCTGCGGCGATCTCGTCTTCGCTGAATCCGCCGAAGAAGCGGCAATCCACAATTCTTGCAAGACGCGGATCGACAATCGCAAGACGCTCAATTGCGTCACTCAGCTGGAGCATCGCTTCGGGCTGGTCAGACGCTGCTATCTGCTCGTCGTCCAGAGTGACGCGGCGAAGTACTCCGTCCCGCTTGTCCGCGCACCGCGCTTTTGCCCTGTCCACCAGCACGTGTCGCATTGCAACCGCAACGAGCGCAAAAAAATGAGCCCGGTCGCGCCATGCAACTCGCGACTGATCCACGAGCTTGAGGTAGGCTTCGTGAACGAGTCCAGTAGTTGAAAGCGTGCCGCCGATGTCGCGACGCGCAAGCTGCCGCCGGGCGATCGCATGGAGCTCGTCGTAAACGAGCGGTACAAGGCGATCGAGCGTCGCCCTCCGTCCGACCCGGAGCTCGGCAACCACGTCCAGTCCATCGATCTTTCCGTCCGTTCTGTCGAAGGCGGGGCCGGCTGCCATCTGCGTCTCCAATCGGGATGTCAAAAACAACATCAGTCGCCATGCCGAGCGAGCTGCTTGTCCGCCCTACAACATGGACCGCCGAAAGCGGGGAGGCAACGCAATTTTCAATGGAGTGGGACGGAAGGAGAACTAGGCCGCGGCCGTGGCCTCTTCGCAGTCCGCCATCGCGACATCTGCATCATGCCCGGCGAGGTATTCGGCAAAGATGCCCTCGATGTCGCTGAACCGGTCAACGGCGTAGAGTCTCTTCCTCAGCTCGCCCGAGTCGCGCAGACCCTTCACGTACCAGCCCAGGTGCTTACGAAATTCGATAGCTGCGCCGGCGAGGTCGGCCTCGTAACTCTCGACCATCCGAGCGTGATCCATCGCGATCGCAAACCGTTCTTCGACGCCGGGAGCCTTGGGCTTCGGCAGTCCAGCCAGCAATGCCTTCGTCTGATTGAATATCCACGGCTGTCCAAATGCTCCCCGCGCAATCATCACCGCCGCACACCCGGTCTGACGCTGAAGCCGCACGGCGTCCTCGGCGGTCTTGATGTCGCCGTTTCCGATGACTGGGATCTCGAGCGCGTCAACGACGGCGCCGATCTCCTCCCATCTCGCTGAGCCCGAGTACATCTGCGTCCGCGTGCGCGGATGCAGCGCGAGCGCTCGTGCGCCGGCTTCCTGGCACCGCAATCCGATGGTGACCGGATCGCGCATCTCTTCGTTCCACCCACTTCGGATCTTAACCGTGACGGGCAGATGCGTGGATGCCGACACGGCCCGGATGATGGTCTGCACCATATCGAGGTCCTTCAGGCAGCCTGAGCCGCCGTTCCGGCGAACGACCTTCTTCACCGGGCAACCGAAGTTGATGTCGATGAACTCCGGTTGAAAAACGTCGGTGACGAGCGCAGCCGCATCGCCCATTGCCTGCGGGTCGGCCCCAAAGATCTGCACGCCGATCGGGCGCTCATCGGCGCCGAACTTCAGCTTCGCGAGAGTCGCAGCATTCTCTCGGCGAATGGCCTCGGCCGAGAGAAATTCCGTCACGACAACATCCGCTCCGAATCGACTGCAGATGCGACGAAACGGCGACTCCGACACACCGGCCATTGGCGCGAGGTAGAGAGGCAGCGCAGAGTCGATCGCAAACGGAAAGCGGTTCATTACGAATGCTAACGGAGGCTACAAGTGCTTGCAACATCGTCGTTTGACACTCGGTACAGCCAACTATAACTTGCTTGGCTCCGCGCTGCTGCGGCCAATACAGAAGAGGTGATGGATGGAACTGCGCGAGTTCTTCTCGGAAGAGGCGATCAAGCTCGAGCTTGACGGAACGACGAAAGATGACGTTCTCAAGGAGCTCATCGGACTCCTCGGCCTCGACGACAAGTCCGAGGGCATGCTCTTCAAGATGCTCAAGCGCAGGGAAAACCTCGGCTCGACCGGCATTGGACGCGGTATCGCGATTCCCCACTGCCGCTCCCTCGTCGTGAGCAAGCTTCGCGTTGCATTTGGACGCAAGAGCGAGGGGCTCGACTTCAAGGCGATTGATGAGAAACCGGTGAACTTCCTTTTCCTCATCGTCGCACCTCCTCTCGAAGTCTCGAACCAATATCTGCCGGTGCTCGGCAAAATTGCCCAGTTCTCCAAGGAGCCTGATGTTCCGGAGCGGCTGTTCGCCTTGAAAGAACCTTCTGAATTCATGAAGCTTCTTGAAGAGAAAGGGGTGTAGGTTTAAGCAGCTTCGATCAAACGGCCTCGCGGTTTCGCGGGGCTTTTCTGTTTCTCTGACTTCTTGACTGCCGTTAACGACGATGGCACAGATGAAAATGATGCACAGATGACTACGGGGAAAATGACTGGTTGTTGATTGATCGGATGACGTGAGGTCGTCTCGTCGTCGTCAGCATCACTCATGGAGAGCGTTGAGGATCCACTGACGCGCGAAATAATTGGCGCCGCGATTGCGGTCTCGAAATACTGGAGAAACGGCGTTCTGGAGAGCGTGTACAAGAAATCGCTCGCCCACGAGCTCAGTAAGCGAGGGTTTGAGGTAAGCGTCGAAGTGTCAATACCGGGCGTCTACGACTCGCTCGTATTTGACGTTGCGTTCCGGGCCGACATCATCCTGAACAATGCGGTCATTGTCGAAGTGAAGGCGGTTGCCGCAACACTGCCAGTCCATCGCGATCAGCTTCTCACCTACATGCGGCTGTCAGGAATTCGAACAGGCCTTCTCATGAACTTCCACGCCAACCCATTCACCAAAGGAATCATCCGTCTTTCGCTGTAAGCTCTTGTCGTTCCTGTCGTTCCTGTCGTTCCTGTCGTTCCTGTCGTTCCTGTCGTTCCTGTCGTTCCTGTCGTTCCTGTCGTTCCAATCTCTCTGGTCTTCCCCGTTGTTCCCCCACTTTTTTTTTCTTCTCCGTCGTTCATCTGTGCATCTCTTCCATCTGTGCCATCGTTGTTTGACGGCAGTTTCCGCGGTTCCGTAGTTCTAACCCTACTCCCATTCAATCGTAGCAGGAGGCTTGGACGACACATCATAGACAACCCGATTGATCCCGTTAACCGAATTGATGATGCGACCGGAGATGCGGCCGAGGACATCATATGGAAACGGATACCAGTCCGCAGTCATCCCATCGGTCGACGTCACGGCCCGCAATCCAAGAACGTTCTCGTATGTTCGCTCGTCACCCATGACTCCAACGCTTCTCACCGGCAGCAGCACCGCGAACGCCTGCCAGATCGCATCGTACAATCCGGCTTCACGAATCTCTTCGAGATAAATCGCGTCGGCCTCGCGAAGAAGATCGAGCTTCTCCTTCGTCACGTCGCTCAGGATGCGAATCGCGAGCCCGGGACCAGGAAACGGGTGACGACCGACCATCTCCTCCGACAATCCCAGCTCTCGTCCCACGCTCCGCACTTCATCCTTGAACAACTCACGAAGCGGCTCAATCAGCTTGAACTTCATGTCCGGCTTGAGGCCGCCGACGTTGTGATGAGTCTTGATCGTGACGGACGGACCGCCAGTCGGCGACGACGACTCGATCACATCGGGATAGAGTGTTCCCTGCACCAGATACTTCGCGTCGCCACCCGCTTCGTCCGATGCCTGTTCGAACACGTCGATGAATGTGTGGCCGATGATCGTTCTTTTGTTTTCCGGCTCAGTCACGCCTTCAAGCGCCGATAAGAATCTCGCCGCCGCATCGACTGTCACCAGCTTGATCCCCATGTGCTGGCGAAAGGTTCGCTCGACCTGCTCCCGTTCATTCAATCGCAACAGGCCAGTGTCAACAAAGATGCAGGTGAGCTGATCACCAATGGCTCGGTGAACGAGTGCGGCCGCGACCGCGGAATCAACGCCGCCAGACAAGCCACAGATCACCAGCGAGTCGCCCACTTCACTTTTGATTCGCGCAACTTCGGTTTCGATGTACGCGCCAGTCGTCCACGCCGGCTCGGCCTTGCAGATGCCGAACAGGAAGTTCGAGATGACTTCGCCTCCACGTGGTGTGTGCGCCACCTCCGGGTGGAACTGGACACCGTGAATCGGCCTGCTCTCATGCCGAAATGCGCTGACTGGGTTCCCCGCGCTCGATGCCGTCGCGACGTAACCCGGAGGCGGTGCCTCGATATGGTCGCCATGACTCATCCACGCAGCGAAATGCGGTGCACTGGCAAACCCGTCGAACAGTCCGTCGGCTTCGGTAACATTCACCTCGGCGCGACCATACTCACGCCGCCCGGCTCTCCTGACGTCAGCGCCCTCGAGAAACGCGATGAGCTGCATCCCGTAACAGATGCCGAGTATCGGTGCGATGTCGAGCATCTCCCTGTCGGCGCGCGGCGCGCCGTCGGCGTACACGGAGTTGGGTCCGCCGCTCAGAATGATTCCCGCCGGCTTCCAGTTTCTGATCCATTCCGCACTCCGCGTCGGGGGATGAATCTCGGAATACACCCTCGCCTCCCGGACCCGCCGCGCGATGAGCTGCGTATACTGCGAGCCGTAGTCGAGGATCAGAATCCGGCCGCTCATATCTCGATTATTTCGACTTCCCTCGTGTCGAGGTCGAGAATGGCGCCCGTACACTTTCCGTGCAGCCACCCGCAGGCCTCGCCGGGATTGACGAGGAGTGTTTCTGCGCGGACAACAGTCTGCTGAACGTGCGTAAATCCTGACACGACAAACTGGTGCGCATCGATCGACCGACGATTCACCTCACCGAGGTCGTGCACGAGAAGAATTCGCTTTCCCTGGACATCGAAGCTGTGCGGCGATTCGTACAGTTCCATTCCCATTCCGCGGGCGGCAACTGCGCGGAGCCCTTCGTGATCGCCGTCGTTGCGACCGAAAATTCCGAGCAGCGCCATATTGGAATCGTTAAATGGCTCGAGCGCAAATGGCGAGCAATAGTCCCCCGCATGCATCACCAGTGTCACCCCCTTGTCTCTCATCGCCTGGAGAAGCGCTGTGACGGCGGGCACGCGATCATGCGTATCGGCGAGCAGGCCAACTCTCACTGGGCCTCCTGCCACGCGGGCTCGAGGCGTTCCTTGCGCACGAGATCCGCGTAGGTCTCCCGCTCGGTGACAACGCCGAATCTTCCCGTGTCCACAATGACCTCCGCGACGCGCGGTCTCGAGTTGTAGTTCGATGACATGACGAATCCATAGGCACCCGCCGAAAACACCGCGATGAGCTCGCCCGGCTTGACATCATCGACATCCTGCTGAAGGCCAAGAAAATCTCCGCTCTCGCATACCGGGCCGACAATATCGGCGGTCGTCTTTTCATGAATGCCCGAAATCGCCTCGATCCGATGATAGGCATCATAATGTGATGGGCGAATCAGATCGTTCATGCCGGCGTCCACGATGATGAAATTCTTACCGCCACTCCTCTTTCGATACAACACGCGAGAAAGCAGGATGCCTGCATTGCCAACGAGAAATCGTCCGGGCTCGACGATGACTTTCATTCCAGTCGGCGCCACCAATCGGCGTACCACTTCACCAAACGCGTCGACGTCAATGGGATGCTCGGCGTCATATGAAACCGCCAGTCCTCCGCCGATGTCGAGATACTCGAGCTTCTTCCCCCCAGCGTCCTCGATCTCTTTCCGAACCTGCAGCAAGCGGCCGAGGCCGATCTCGTACGGTTCGAACTGCGAGATCTGTGACCCGACGTGCATATCGAGTCCGACCATTTCGATATTCCGCATCGCGAGCGCTCGCTCGGCGATCGCAAGCGTCTCGTCGAAGGGAATCCCGAACTTCATTCCCTTGACTCCCGTCCGCGTGTACGGATGTGGCGTATCGACCATGACCTCGGGATTAACCCTGAGCGCAACGGGCGCTTTCTTCCCGAGCCTTCCAGCGACTTCATCGAGACGGCAAAGCTCTTCTTCCGATTCGACATTGATCATCAGCACGCCGAGAGTGAGCGCCTCGGTCATCTCGCGCTCCGTCTTACCGACTCCGCTGAAGACGATGTCGGGACCGGTGAAACCGGCGGACTGCGCTCGGTACATCTCGCCACCGGAAACGATATCGACGCCGGCACCAAGTTTCCGCAGAATACCGAGTATTGCGAGGTTCGAGTTTGCCTTGACGCTGTAGTGCAGGCGGTGAGGCACACCCGACAGGGCGGCGTGAAGGTGGCGGTACTGCGCCTCGATCGCTCCCTGACTGTACACGTAGGCTGGCGTGCCCACGGCATCGGCGATCGCGTCAAGCGAGACACCATCGCAAGTGAGCGTGTTGTCTGTTCTGGAGAAGCCAGGTTCACGCGCCGGCAATTCGGCCTCAGGCTCGGCCGTGACGGCTGCCTCCGACAATGCAGGCCTCAATATGCTTTTGCCCAAAGCGCTTCGACGACCGATTGCGCACCGCATTTGAGGCAGTGCTCAGGGGCATCCGCCGACCTGAATTCTTCGTCCGGCAGTACCCGAATTGTTGCCTTTGTCTCTTCCTTGATATCCTGTTCGCATTTGGGGCTGCCGCAGAAGCCGGCGTACACGAAGCCTCCCTTGCCTTCCATGAGCGCTTTGAAATCATCGTACGAGATATTACCGCGGACGCTGTTCGCTTCACGCCGCTCGAGTGCCTCAACTCGCATGTCTGTCTGAATAATGCTGAGCAGGTCCGCGACATCTTCGCCGATCGAGTCGAGGGTGACGGTGCGCTTGACTCTGCTGTCGCGGCGAACGAGCACGCACTGATTGGCGTCGAGATCGCGCGGCCCGATTTCGAGACGCAGCGGAATGCCCCGAAGCTCCCACTCATAATACTTGGCGCCGGGCTTGATGCCTTCGCGGTTATCGAGATGGACCCGAAGCTTGCCCGTTTTACTGCGCTCCCAGCCGGAGAGTGTCGTGACAAGCTGTTCGGCCGCCGCGAAGACGCGGGCCTTGTCGTCATCCGATTTCCAGATCGGCACGATGACGAGCTCGATCGGTGCGAGCAATGGCGGCACGCGAAGTCCATTGTCGTCGCCGTGAGTCATCACGAGGCCGCCAATCATTCGTGTCGATACGCCCCAGCTCGTATTCCACGCGAAGGCAACATCGCCGGCCTCGGTCTGGAACTTGAGATCGAACGCCTTCGCGAAGTTCTGCCCGAGGTTGTGCGAGGTGCCCGCCTGAAGTGCCTTGTTGTCCTGCATCATCGCTTCACACGAATACGTGCGCAGCGCGCCGGCAAATTTCTCCGAATCAGTCTTGATGCCGGTGACGACGGGCATTGCCATCCATCCTTCCATGAAGTCGCGGTACACGTTCAGCATCTTTCGCGTTTCTTCTTCGGCCTGTTGCTCGGTTGCATGCGCGGTGTGGCCTTCCTGCCAGAGAAATTCCAGGGTGCGGAGAAAGAGACGCGTGCGCATTTCCCAGCGAACGACGTTTGCCCACTGGTTGATCAGGAGCGGAAGATCGCGATAGCTCTGAACCCACTTTGCGAACATCGCGTAGATGATCGTTTCCGACGTTGGCCGAATGACAAGCGGCTCGTCGAGCTTCTTGCCGCCACCATGCGTGACGACGGCCGTCTCGGGTGCGAAGCCTTCGACGTGCTCCGCTTCCTTGTGGAGAAAACTTTCGGGGATCAACAGCGGGAAGTAAGCATTCTCATGACCCGTGTCCTTGAACACGCTGTCGAGTTGTCGCTGCATGCGCTCCCAGATGCCGTAGCCTCGCGGACGTATCACCATGCAACCGCGCACCGGCGAGTAGTCCGCCAGCTCGGCACGGAGAACGGTTTCGTTGTACCACGCACTGAAGTCGTCGGCGCGTTTTGTCAGCTTCTTGTCGTCAGCCATTACTTTCCTGCTACAGTGAATTGATGAGCTCGGCGAGCAGTATGGACCGCTCACTTCCCGCGTTGAGATCGCGAACCGTAACTTCGCCCGCATCGAACGTGTCACGCTTCAGTACAATCGCTCGCGATGCTCCGGCGCTGGCAGCAGACTTGAGTTGGCGGCTGAGCTGTTGCGGCTTGAGGGAGTACTCGACGCTCTTGTCGTGTCTCCGCAACGCAGCCGCGACGGACATTACGTCGGCAGTGAGCGATTCGTCATCGCCAGCCACCCAGTAATCAGTGCGGGGTGGGCTCCTCGAGATCATCCCTCTGTCACGAAGTAATTCTCCGACGACAACGTCGCCCATTCCAAACCCCAGCGCCGGCAGATCAACTCCGCCCAGCGTATCAAGCAGTGTATCATACCGGCCGCCGCCGCAGATCGCACGAAACTGCCCGGTAGTGTCGAACAGCTCGAACACGATCCCGGTGTAGTACGCGAGTCCGCGCACAATCGACAGATCGAGCGTTACCCAGTCGGCGAATCCAAGAGCGCGCACGTAAACCAGATAGTTGCGCAGTCTTTCGAGATGAGGCGCGATCGATTCCACTGCTCCAAACGACGACCCGAGATCGTCGACGCTCGTCATCTGCAACATGCGATCGATCGAGTCAGCAATCTCTCCCGAACCCGTCGCATCGCGAAGCTTGCTCATGGATATGTCAGCCGGCTCGCGCCCGCGTTTATCGATCACACCGTACACGCCAGCCATCGCGGCTTCGGAAACTCCGAGGTGTGCAAGCAGACCCTGCAGCAGTCGCCGGTCCGAAACGCGCGCCTGCACGTCTGTTGCAGACAACCCGAGCTCTCGCATGACGTCAAGAGCGATTGACAGGAGCTCTGCATCAGCGGTGACCGACGACTCGCCGACGATGTCAACGTTGAGCTGGAAATGTTCGCGCAGTCTACCCTTCTGTTGTCGCTCATAGCGAAATAACTGCGGAATAGAAAACCACCGCACAGGTTTTCGCAAAGCGTTCGCGCGCGCTGCGACCATGCGCGCGAACGTCGGCGTCATCTCCGGCCGCATCGCGACTTCCCGGTCACCTTTGTCGATAAACGAATAGAGTTGCCCAACGAGCTCATCACCGCTCTTCTTTCTGTACAGGTCGAGCGGCTCGAGGGGCGGGCCGTCATACTCTGCAAACGCATAGCGACGAAGAACTTTTCGCCACACGTCCATGATGTACGCGCGCTCCGCAAACTGTTCGGGGTAGAAGTCTCTGAAACCCGGTAACGCTCCCTGAGCCATTGCTCAAAGCTACGCGCTACATGGACTTAGCGGCAAGCAACGAAGTTGTGCCGACGCTTGCTTCATGCTTCAAACTGCTGTCTGGCCGAGCACGACGAGCGCGTCGCCGACAGTGTGAAACGAACCCGTTATGACGACCGTTCCAGCGTCGGAGACGCCGTCGGTAATCGCAGTCTCAAAGCTCCGCTCAACGCGCGCCTTGATTGAGCGACTCTCAGCAAACTTGAGCGCATCGGCGGCATTCCACCTCCGAGCATCCGGAGCGCTCGGTGGAATCACGAGAACGATTTCATCGACTGCTTCCCGAAGGACGCTCATCATGGCTCGCCAATCCTTGTCGGACAGCACCCCGAGAACGGCGACAATCGGTCCTTTTGGTTTCCAGGCACCAAGTGCGGCGGCGAGCGCGCTCATTCCATCGGGATTGTGCGCGACATCGAGGATGTACTTCCCCATTTGTTGAAACCGGCCGGGAAGGGTCACCTCTGGCAGCACCCGCGCCGCTTCTTCCAGCGTGACGGTCCATGGTGACTGAGCCGACCGAAGCATCGACAGGGCGACCGACACATTGTCGGCCTGCGGGGCCCCGATCAGCGATGTCCGCATCTGGAGCGACTCGCCGTCGTGATGCGCCGTGAACCATGTTCCGGTGGCCCTCACCATCACATCCGTAATCTTGTACAATCTGGTCGCGTCGATCACGGCGTCGGCGCCCTGAGTCGCCACAGCTCGGTAGACAGCGATCCTCGCGGCTGTCGATAACGGACCAATGACGGCCGGAATACCTTTCTTGAAAATGCCGGCTTTCTCGCGCGCAATCTCTTCCTCGGTGTTGCCCAGATACTCGGTGTGATCAATCGAGATTGAAGTGATGCCGGCGGCAAGCGGCGTAATGACATTCGTCGCGTCGAGTCTTCCGCCGAGTCCGGTCTCCACGACCGCAACATCGACGTTGCTTTGAGCGAAGTAGTCGAATGCCATCGCGGTCGTGATCTCGAAGAATGTCGCTCCCATTCTCTCGGCGGCGGGCGACCACCGTTGTAGGAAATCGACAACGTATTGCTCGTCTACAGTGGTGCCATCAACGACGATGCGCTCACGGAAATCGATGAGGTGGGGCGACGTGTACCGGCCTGTTCGCAAGCCTTTCGCGCGGAGCAGCGCATATAGCGTCGCGACGACACTTCCCTTGCCGTTGGTCCCGGCGACGTGAAAAGTCTTGAGCTTCTTGTGCGGATTCCCGAGCAGGTCGAGAACGGCAAGAGTGCGATCGAGACCGAACTTCGACGTTGTGCCCGTTCGCGCGAAAAGGGCGTCGAGGGCTTCCCGATACGCGCTCAGGCCGCGGTCCACCCCGTCGCTGCGGGCTTTCCACTCATGTGCCGCAACAGCTGGCCAACAGTCTCCTGAAGATCCTTGCGATGAACGACAAGATCGACCATGCCATGCTCGAGCAGGAACTCGGAAGTCTGGAAGCCTTCGGGCAAATCCTGTCCGATGGTCTGCTTGATCACACGCGGTCCAGCGAATCCAATCACCGCCCCGGGCTCCGCAAGGATTGCGTCCCCGAGCATCGCATAGCTGGCGCTCACTCCACCGGTCGTCGGGTTGGTAAGGATCGATACGTATGGAATTCGGCGCTCGGAGAGCTGCGACAGAATCGCGGCTGCCTTCGCCATCTGCATCAGGCTCAACACGCCCTCCTGCATCCGCGCGCCGCCCGACGATGACACAAGGATGAACGCGAACTTTCTCTCGAGGGCCTTCTGGCCGAGTCGCGCGATTTTTTCGCCGACGACGGACCCCATCGAGCCACCCATGAAGGCGAAATCCATCACGCCAAGGCAGACCGGAAGGCCCATGAGCTGGCCGGTGAACGTAAGAATGGCGTCGCCTTCGCCCGACTTGGCGAGCGCCTTGGTCAACCGCGCCGGATACTCGGGAAAACCGAGGGGATCGATCGACCTGATCTCGGTCTCGGTCTCCTCGGTGGTTCCGTCATCGAGAAGGATATTGACGTAGTCGATCGCCCGAATGCGCCGGTGATATTCGCAATTGGGGCAGACGTTGAGATTGCGGACGAACTTCTCGCGAATGTCAGTGTGACCGCATCGTTCGCACTTTTCCCAGGCATCGGCGGGAATCTCGAGTCGCTCACGACGCGGCGTGCGGGGCTTCTTTTCTTTACGGAACCAGGCCATTGCTTCAAATGTGAATCGGGTGGACTCTGTGGGGCAAGGGCTCGGGTACTTCCGAAGAGTTAACTGCAGGGTTTGACGCAGAGAACGCGGAGGGACCCGCGGAGAACGCCGAGGAGACATTCACGGCTACTACAGCCGACTGCGGCAGCAATTCAATTCATAGTTTGAACTTGATGTTAAACAGCAACGACATTGAGGTGTCGTTGCTCTTTATCGACCAAAGAAACGTGTCAGACACAGTGCCGCAACTCCACGGTTTGCGGATGAACGTTCTCCTCCCCGGTCTCTGAGCTGCTCCGCGATCTCAGCGTTAACCCGGGTTTTTTGCCCTGGCAACCAGCAGAGAGAAATCAGGATGCCTTGAACGCCGCCTTGCCCCTGCCTTCGCCCGAGATCCGCATTAACACTCCAATCGCCAGCCAGGACGCGAGCATGAACGATCCTCCGTAACTGAAGAACGGGAGTGGAATACCGGTGATCGGCATCAGGTTGAGCGTCATGCCAACATTCACCAGAACATGCACGAACCAGCTCGTCATGAGGCCGAAGGCGACGAGAGAGCTGAACGAATCGTTGGCTCGCCCGGAGATCTGCGTGATTCGCAGAAAGAGAATCAGGAACAATGTGAGAGCGACTGTAACGCCGATGAATCCCATTTCCTCGCCGACTACCGCGAAAATGAAATCGGTGTGCTGCTCAGGCAGGAACGCGAGCCGTTTCTGGGTTCCGAGAGTGAATCCCTGACCGAATATCCCGCCCGACCCAATGGCGATCTTTGATTGAATGACGTGATAACCGGAAGCCTTTGGATCAGCCGATGGGTCGATGAAGACCTTCAGTCGGTTCTGCTGATACGGCTGAAGCTTCTCCCAGAGGATCGGCGCAATCACGCCCGTCGCAATATTGGCGGCGAGCAGCACGATTCCCTCGATCAGGTATGGACGGTAGTACAGGATGAGCGCGAGCAGAACGAGGAACCACGCTCCCCACATGCCGGTGCTGAACGACAGAATCAGACTGACGACAGGACTGGCCAGAAGAAGCAACAGCGGCCACGCTACGCCCGACCAGTACAGCATGCCAAAAAAGATTCCGATGAAGACGATGCCAGTCCCGAGGTCGGGCTGAAGCATGATGATCAGCCACGGAATACCGACGATGAGCGCTGGCTGCCAGAGATCGAGAAGAGACTTTGGCGGCTCCTTCCGCTTGGCGAGGATCACCGCGAGCATCAGGACGACCGTCAGCTTCGCAAGCTCAGATGGCTGGCCGATCCGAACACCGCCGATTGCAAGCCAGCTCTTCGTGCTGGCAGCGGTGCCGGCGCCCTTTCCGACAACGAGCGTCGCGGCAAGCAACAGGGTTGACAGCAGGTATGCGGGCAATGCCACCCACTCAATAAATCTTACCGATGACCGACTGATACCGTACGCGCCGAGAATCCCGAATAACAGCCAGACGAGTTGCGATCGATAGACGTGAGCAACCGCGGTGGGCGTGTCCGTCTGGCCGGCGGAATAAACCATCGCCACGCCAAAGACCGACAGCAGCAGGGCGGTAATTACAAGCGGATAGTCAGCGACGATCTTCCGCATCAACCGCCCTCGATGTTCGCGACGACATTTCCAACATGCAGGTAGCTACCAATGATTTTCGACGCAACGCGAGCTGCGTAGAATCCATGAATTCCAAACTCGAGGAAAACCGCCACCACGATCTTCGGGTCATCCGCCGGTGCAAATCCGACGAACCAGGCGTGATCCTTGTTCGGATTTTCCGAGTTCTGCGCGCTGCCGGTCTTCCCGGCAATGACCAATCCCTCGATATTCGCGGAGGCAGCGGTACCACCGGCAGACGTCACGCCGGCCATTGCCCGGCGAAGTCCAGCGAACTGTGCGGGCGTAAGACTGATGACCTTTTTTTGAGTCGGGTTGCGAGCGACGAGTTCGGGATTTGACGCTGTGCCCTCCGTCGCAAGCGCAGTGTAAAAGCGCGCCATGTTCACCACCGTCTGCGAATTAGCGCCCTGGCCAATCGCCAGATTCAACACCTCAGCGTTGCTCCAGTTCGCTCCGAAACGCCGATTGTAGTAGGCGCGCACGTCACGAGTCGGGAACCGCGGCCGGTATTCATTAGGCAGGTCGATGCCTGACCGCTCGCCGAACTGAAGATCGATTCCACCTCCGACCAACTTCGACAGCCCGATCTTCAGGCCGAGCTGGTAGAAGTAAACGTCACATGAGTGCGTGATTGCGCCGGCCAGATCGACACTGCCGTGACCGCGTTTTTCCCAGCACTTGAAATACCGGCGACCGTACTGAAGCCCGCCGCTGCACGCGATCGGCATGTGTGAGTTCATCGTGATCAGCCCATCCTGGAGCCCCATGACAGATGTGGCGAGCTTCCACGTCGAGCCGGGGGGATACGTGCCCTGAATGACCTTGTTGAACAGCGGCCGGCGCACATCCGTGTTGAGAGCCTTCCAATAGTCTGCCGGAATGCCGCCAGTAAACCGGTTCGGATCAAAGCTCGGATTGCTATACAGCGCGAGCACGGCACCGGTCTTCGGATCGAGCGCAATTGCACCGCCCTGAAGCGAATCGCCAAAAACAGACGCAACGAATTTCTGGAGGTCGAGATCGATGTTCGTCTTGAGTGCGGGCGCACCGACCGGTGTGACATCCGGCCGGGACCCGGCCTCCCGAACGGGACGGCCGCGGGCATCCACCTCATCGAACTTCGCTCCCTCTTTTCCGCGAAGCACATCCTCATACTGCTTCTCCAAGCCGCCTTTGCCGATGATCTGCCCAGGCTTGTAGCCTGCGAATTCTGGTGCGCTCAACTCGGTCTCCGTCACTTCTCCCGTGTAGCCAACGAACGGAGCGACGATCGGCCCGTCTGGATAAAAGCGTTTCGGAACCGATTGGATGATCAGTCGCGGAAAATCGATCCGGTGCTCTTCGAGCACCGAGACGACATCGATCGATGCATCAGGCAGAACTACTGTCGGCCGAGTTGGCGCGCGACGATAGCGGCGGATCGCCGAGTTGATATCGCCGTCCGTTAGTTGAAGCGTCGGCTGTAGCTGTTTGAGCGCTCCCCGCAGTGAATCGAGGCTCGGCGCGGTCAGCGACACCGCATACGCCGGCAGATTCTCGGCGATGATGTTGCCCTTTCGGTCGTAGATGATGCCGCGCGGCGCAGGCAACGGAATCGTCCGCAAGCGGTTGTCCTGTGATGCCTTGAGATAGGAGGCGTTCTGCAGAACCTGAGCGCGAAAGAACGCGCTCAAAAGCAAAACGAACCCGACTCCGAGCGCGTACGAGCTCAGGCGGGTTCGGCGGGCAATATCGTTTGGATGAAAACTCATACTCGGGAAGGCTCCAGCAGCGGTCGCATAATCAACAATAGCAATATACCGGCGAGCGCAGTCGCCGCGGCCGACAATGGAGACCAGAGCAGAAGCTGCTGCACGAGCTCGATGCCGCGGAGTTTCTGTTCAAACGTGAAGTAGATCACATCGAGGATCCACTTTCCGAGGAAAAAGAAGAATGCGTTCAGCGCGAGATTGTCGGCGAAGAAAACGGCTTTGAGCCACGAGGCGAGATAGCCGACCACTGTCATGGCAATCGCACCTGCCCCGAGTGCGTCCGGTGTCAGCGAGTCCGAGACAAGTCCAAGGGCGAGACCGATCACTGCGGCAACTGCGGGCCGCACCCGAATCGATGCGAGAAGCAGCGCGAGAAGCAGAAAGTCCATCGGCGCTCGCCAGCCGAGGAGGGGACGAAGCGTGTAATGAAGGAGAACAAGAATCAGGAACGTCGCGACGGCTCGCGCCATGCTGCCGAGGTTCATCAATTGCCTCGGGTCGGGCTGCGGGGCGCGCCCGACGAGTCACGCGCTGCCGAATCGCGCCTGATCGAATCGCGTCGGGCAGCCGCTCGTCGCCGGGCCGCCGCCGCCGCGGCGGAATCACGAGGAGCAGCGGTAACAACAGGCGGTCGGGACAGGGTGTCGGGCATCAGCTCAGGTGGAAGGCCACCGGGAATCTGTCCCCCGGCTGTCGAATCGCGACGCACCGTGTCGAGCGCGGCGCGTCGTGCTGCCGCTTCAGCAAGAGCCGCGCTCTTCGCTGCCGAATCGCCGGAAACCACGATGCGCTCGGCTGCCGCGTTAGCCGTCGCGACGCTGCTCCAGACGTTGTCGAATCCCTTCACCGTGCGATCGGACCGAAGAATCATCACCGCTCCGACGTCTGCCGGAGACACGATCGGCTTGATCAGGTAGGTCCTCGCCCATCCCTCGGCCGTACTGATCTCCGACAACACTGTTCCGACGGGTATTCCTCGCGGCCAGACACCGCCCAGTCCGGAGCTGACGATCAGCATCCCTGACGGCAGCTTGCTGCGGAACGGAATCCCGCGCAGCTCCATCAGATAGCCGGTTGTCGCGCTCGCTGCGTGAGCCTGAACGATTCCGAACGAGCTTCCGTCTGACGACATCGCGCTCACCCGAAAGTCCGGATGGGTCCAGATCATTGCTTCGCTCATGGTCGGATCGACGTTGGAGACCATGCCGACAACACCTTCCGGCGAGACGACGGGGTTGAGACGGCTGACACCGGCGTTGGACCCGGCGGTAAGCGTCATGCTCGTCACGTCACGAACGGCCCGACCATGGATTGCCTCAGCCGGTACAAACCCCCATTTCAGTCGCGAGCCAAGCCCGATGAGCTGTCGAAGCCTGTCGTTCTCGTTTTCCAGCGCGGGAACTGTCATCGCCTTCATTGTCACGCTATCCCGAATCGCCGTCCGTTCATTGTCGAGGACAAGTGACCGGCGACTCGCTTCGGCTCGCTCCTGGAGCATGACGAGCGGCGCGAGGAACGTCCGGCGCATCGAGCTCGCAACCGGATCGCGCATGTTTTGCGGTAATCCTCGCGCGGCCAGGGCCAGCATGGCGGCCACCGCGAGAACGATCAGATCTGTTCGGCTGTTACTGCTTCGTACTGCCCTTGCCACTTCAGTTACCTCAGGTGGCCAGAACGGACCAATACTTATCCTCGTCATCGAGGATTCGTCCGGTACCGCGAACCACGCAGGTCAGTGGGTCCTCGTCAACATGAATGGGCAAGCCTGTTTCCTGCGACAACAACACGTCGAGTCCGCGAATCAATGCTCCACCACCCGTCATGACAATCCCTCGCTCGACGATGTCAGCGGCCAGCTCCGGCGGGGTGATCTCCAGCGCACGCCTCACCGCCCCGACAATCTGCTGGATCGGCTCCTGAACCGCATCCCTGATTTCCGCCGAATGAATCCTCACGCTCTTTGGAATTCCCGAGACGAGATCGCGGCCCTTCACTTCCATCTCCCGTTCCTCGCCAATCGGATAGGCGGACCCAATCTGGATCTTCACCTGCTCGGCGGTCGACTCGCCGATGAGGAGATTGTAGTTCTTTCTCATCGACTGAAGAATCGCCACGTCGAGCTCGTCTCCGCCAGTTCGAATCGAGGTGTCGCTCACGATGCCCGACAGCGCGATGACGGCAATCTCAGTCGTACCGCCGCCGATGTCGATCACCATGTTTCCGGTCGGCGTCTCTACAGGGAGGCCGACGCCGATCGCTGCGGCCATCGGTTCCGCAACCATGAACACTTCCTTCGCCCCCGCACCGAGGGCCGAGTCGCGAACCGCGCGTTTCTCGACCTCGGTGATGCCCGATGGCACGCAGACGATGACACGGGGCTTCACCTTGAAGACGTGATTCTCGATGATAAGCGCCAGGAAATAGCGCAGCATCTTCTCGGTTACATCGAAGTCGGCGATGACTCCGTCCTTCATTGGACGAACCGCGATGATACCCTCGGGTGTGCGCCCGAGCATGCGCTTGGCCTCGAGGCCCACTCCCTTGATTTTCTTCGTCTCCCGATCGAGCGCGACGACCGAGGGCTCGTTGAGCACAATCCCCTCGCCCTTCACGTAGATGAGCGTATTGGCGGTGCCGAGATCGACTGCGATCGCGTTCGCGGGGAAGAGTGAACCTTTCTTGAAGGGCCAGCGCATGATTTCTCTGTCTTAGTTCAGGAATGAATCGACGTCTTTCAATGGCAAGCCGAATGCCTCGGCCACTGCTGGGTACACGACATTTCCGTCGATGACGTTCAGTCCCTTCCTCAGCGGCATGCTTTCCCGACACGCTTTCTGCCAGCCAAGGTTGGCAAGGCGAAGTGCGTACGGGAACGTCGCATTGGTGAGAGCAAGGGTCGACGTGCGGGAAACGCCGCCGGGCATATTCGCGACGCCGTAGTGAATCACGCCGTCAACTACGTACGTCGGATTTTCATGCGTTGTCGCGTGAATCGTCTCGACACAACCACCCTGGTCGATTGCGACATCAACGATGACTGATCCGGGCTGCATTGTCTTGAGGTCCTCGCGGCGTATCAGCCGCGGCGCAACCGCGCCGGGAATGAGGACGGCGCCGATGACCAGATCCGCGGTCGATATCTGTTCCAGAATATTGTGACGGTTGGAATAGATGAGCGTCACATTCGCCGGCATCACATCGGACAGATAGCGCAAGCGCTCGAGAGATAGATCGAGAACCGTGACCTTCGCGCCAAGTCCAGCGGCCATCTTCGCGGCATTGATGCCGACGACTCCACCGCCGAGGATTACTACTTTGCCCGGCGCCACACCGGGGACGCCGCCGAGGAGGACGCCACGACCGCCGTACAACTTCTCGAGATACTTCGCGCCTTCCTGCACCGCCATGCGGCCAGCGACTTCGGACATTGGCGTGAGCAGAGGAAGCTCGCGCGTCGGCAGCTCGACGGTCTCGTAGGCAACGCAGACAGCGCCGCTGTCGACGTGCGCCGTCGTGAGCTTTTCGTCGGCCGCGAAATGGAAATACGTGAAGATTGTCTGGCGCTTTCTCATCATTGGCCATTCCGGCGCGATCGGCTCCTTGACCTTCATGATCATGTCCGCCTGCGACCACACCGCGGACGCGGCGGGCGCAATCGCGGCGCCGACGTCAGTGTAGTCACTGTCGGAAAAGCCACTTCCCTCACCCGCCGTTGTCTGGATCAGAACGCTGTGACCCGCGGACACGAGTGCCTCGGCGCCCGCTGGAACGAGCGCAATGCGATTCTCATTGGTCTTGATTTCCTTCGGAACGCCGATCTTCATTTCTTGGTGTCGTTGGGGATTGTTAATATGGTACCGCGCTCACATTGCCGCGCGGGGTCCGAGGCTCACGATCGTCTGCAAGTCCGGCGCAAAAAACTCGTTGCAGACCTCCATCACCGTCTCGCGGCTGATCTCTTCGACCAGGTTCAGCAACTGATCGAGAGATCTGTACTCGTCATCGTAAAGCTCGACACCCGCCGCGCGGTACATCCGCGACGAGACGCTTTCCAGCGAGAGAGTAATCTGCCCCTTTAGCTGGCTTTTTCCAGCCGCGAGCTCGTCATCGGGAAGACCTTCCGTCGACAGACGCTGAAGCTCCTCGCGAATCGCGTCCGTGGCCTCCTCGGCGGTTTCTGGGGCTGTGCCGACATATACGCCATGATTTCCCGAGTCCCGATGAAATGACTGAAACGTGTATACTGAGTACGCGAGGCCAAGATCTTCGCGTATCCGCTGAAACAACCGCGAGCTCATTCCGCCACCGAATAGCATGCCCACAAGCGATAATGCGTAGCGGCGAGGATCGCTGTGACCGACCGTTGCCGATCCGAATACGATGTGAGTTTGCGCGCCTTCTCGCTCGACATGCCGCATCACAGGAGACAACGGCCGCGCCGGTGGCACCGCAACGGTTTTCGCATCTCCGCGCGACAGCCCGGCCCAGCCCCCGGTATCGAGAATCTGAAGCAGCTCGTCATGCTCGATGTTGCCCGAGGCGGCGACGACGACGTTGTCGGGATGATATGCCCGGTCGTGGAGCGCGCGCAGATTTTCCGTGCTCAACGCGCCGACAGTCTGCCGCGTGCCGAGGATAGGGTAGCCGTGCGGATGATCGCCCCAGAGCTCCGCGCCGTGAAGCTCGAACACGAGATCATCGGGCGTGTCATCAACGGTGTTGATTTCTTCGAGAACAACTTTCCGCTCGAGCTCGAGATCAGACTTCTTGAGAAGTGGCCGAAAAATCAGATCGGCCAGCACTTCAGCCGCGATGCCAGCGTGCTCGTCGAGCACCCGCGCCTGATATGACGTGTGCTCGCGAGACGTGTACGCGTCGAGCGAGCCACCGAGAGTCTCCAGCGCCAGCGCGAGATCCTTTGCCGATCGAGTGGGTGTGCCCTTGAACACCATGTGCTCGAGCATGTGGGAGACACCCATCACATCGGGGCTCTCATGCAACGACGCCGCGCGCACCCAGGCCCCCAATGCAACCGACCGCACTCCCGGCATGTGCTCCGAGAGTACGGTCAGGCCGTTGGGAAGAACGGTGCGGCGAAGTGCTTGATTCTCCTTCGTCGCCGTTGCTGTCACTCGCGGCCGCGACCTCCGCCGCTGCGAGGTGGACGGCTCCGCGGACGGCGCGGGCGATCCTCGGACGACGATCCACTCTCGGCGCCAACTCCCGCCGTCTCGGACGAATCGCCAGATCCATTGCTCATTCGCTCGCTGCCTTCGGATGACGAAGCAGCGCCATCCGATTCCGGTTTCGGCACGAGCGCCTTCATCGACAGGCGCAGACGTCCGCGCTCGTCGCGCTCGAGAAGCTTGACCTTCACCCGATCGCCCTTGCTGACGACGTCTTCGGTCTTCTCAGTGCGACCGTGCTTCAGCTCGGAGATATGCACGAGGCCTTCAGTACCCGGCATGATCTCGACGAACGCGCCGAATGCAGTCGTGCTCTTGACCGTGCCTTCGTACGTCTCGCCGATGACCGGCTCAGCCGTGAGCGCCTGAACCATCTGACGAGCGCGCTCCATCGCTTCGCCGCCAACGGCCGCGATCGTGACGAGACCCGCATCGTCAACCGTAAGCTCGGCGCCGGTCTCTTCCTGAATGCCGCGGATTGTCTTGCCCTTGGGGCCGATCAGCTCGCCGATCTTTTCGGGATTGATGTTGATCGTCACGATGCGCGGCGCATACAGCGACAGCTCGGCGCGCGGCCCTGACAGAGCCTTGTTCATCTCGCCGAGAATGTGAAGACGGCCCTCACGCGCCTGATCGAGCGCTTCCTTCATGATGTCGATCGACAGTCCCTGAACCTTGATGTCCATCTGGATGGACGTGATTCCATTCTCGGTTCCGGCAACCTTGAAGTCCATGTCGCCGAGGTGGTCTTCAGTCCCAAGGATGTCGGTGAGGATGGCGTACTTGTCGCCTTCCTTGATGAGGCCCATCGCGACGCCGGCAACGGCACCACGAATCGGAACGCCGCAATCGAACAGCGCGAGCGAGCCGCCGCAGACGGAAGCCATCGACGACGAACCGTTCGACTCGAGAATGTCCGAGACGATGCGAATCGTGTATGGGAATTCCTCGAACGGCGGCAACACGCTCTGCAGCGCGCGCTCGGCGAGATTGCCGTGCCCGATCTCGCGGCGGCTGGTGCCACGCATCGGGCGAACTTCACCAGTGGAGAATGGCGGGAAGTTGTAGTGAAGCATGAACGACTTTGTGGTCTCGCCCTTGTCGTCGATCGAGTCGAGACGTTGAACGTCTTGAGCAGTACCGAGCGTTACGGCGACGAGCGCCTGCGTCTGGCCGCGTGTGAAGAGAGCGGAGCCGTGCGCACGTGGAAGAACCGGCGTATCGATTGTGATCTGGCGAACTTCACGCGGGCCGCGGCCGTCGACGCGCTTGCCCGAATCGAGCACCTGCGCGCGGAGACTGTTGTACTCGGCGTCTTCGACAAGTGCCTTGACGTCCTTCCCGTTGTCGGGGAATTCGGTCTCGAGCATCGTGCAGACTTCCTTCTTTGCCTTCTCGACATGCTCGATTCGCGTGTGCTTGTCGGGCTGGTTGATTGCGGTGGTGATCTTGCCACCGGCGAGATCCTTGACGCGAGCGACGATTTTCGCGTCGGGTTCGGCCTTCGACCACTTCATCTTCGTGGCGCGAGCTTCGCCGAGCATTTCTTCCTGGATCGCGACGAGCTCGCGAATGCCGCCCTGGGCGACGTTGAGTGCTTCGAGCGTGTCCTGCTCGGAGATCTCGATGGCGCCGCCTTCGACCATCATGATCGAGTTCTGCGAGCCGGCGACAACGATGTCCATGTCGCTGTAAGGAAGCTGCTGGAACGTTGGATTGAGAATCCAATTGTCCTGCACGCGGCCGACGCGAACGGCGGCAATCGGGCCGAGGAAAGGAATCTTCGATGCGTTCAGCGCAAACGATGCGGCGAGAAGGGCCAGCACATCGGCGTCATTCTCCTGATCGGCGGAGATGACGTAGATGAAGACCTGTACTTCGTTCTTGAAGCCGTCGGGGAACAGCGGGCGAATCGAGCGATCGATGATTCGCGCCTTGATGATCTCGGAGTCGTGCGGGCGTCCTTCGCGCTTGATGAATCCACCGGGAATCTTGCCGGCGGCGTATGACTTGTCGCGGTATTCGACGAGGAGCGGGAAGAAGTCGAGGGTGCTTTCCTTGTCGCTGACTGTGACTGCTGCGAGAACCATTGTCTCGCCGAACTGGACCAGTGCTGATCCGGCGGCCTGTTTGGCCATGCGTCCGGTCTCGATGATGAGCTTCCGGCCCGCGAAATCGCGTTCAGTGCGTTGCATTTCTTTGCCTTTTCTTTTTTCTAGAGAACACAAAACGCGCGCGGGCAGCAGAGTGCGCCCGCGCGCGGGACATCGTCAGAAGATTCGACTAATGACGGAGGCCAAGATCAGCGATGATCTTGCGGTACCCTTCGACGTTGGTGCGCTTGAGGTAATCGAGGAGGCGACGTCTGCGGCCGACCATCTTCAGCAGCCCCTGGCGGCTGTGATGATCTTTCGCATGGGTACGGAAGTGACCGGTCAGGTAGTTGATGTTCGCGGTGAGGATCGCGACCTGGACCTGCGCCGAGCCGGTGTCGGTCTCGTGCGTGCGGTACTTTTCGACTGTTGGGGTCTTCTGAAATGCCATGTTGTTGCTGTGATCTCCGCGCGCGGTGCGCGCTAGGTGTCTTTGAATCTGCGTAAGCCTTTAAGAATAGCCCACTTAGGGGGCGCTGTAAAGGCGTCAGCGGCAAGATCAGGGATTCTACAAGTGCTCGGTCCTCGACAGTCCTCGAGATTCTGAGGATTCAGAATCCAGGACCCTTGCGGGTTCAGGACCAACAGCAATCGACGATCGACGACTTAGCGCGGATTTCGAACAAGCGCGGAACTGCGGTTGCCGATTACGTCATTTTTTTGCCTCGTTCGCGCGGAATGATCGCCAGCAGCAGGCGCCGCATTTCCTCCAGGCGGTCACGGCGTCCGCGGTCGTTTTTTTTCCGAGGATCGGCAGAGACGATTAGTACCAGCTCATACTCTCGCGCACTGAGCCGAGGGCGTACTCAAAAATTCGGGCGCGATCTTTCCCCGAACTGCGAGAATACGTTTCACTGATGTTTGCCTCAATCGAACAAACCGCCGCGTAAAGCTACCCCGCGATCGGTTCAGTAATCGGCTCAGCACAGAGCAGCTTCGCGTCCTCGAACGAATCGGGTATCAGCGCACTCGCAATCTGGAACACTCGCATACGCGGCAGCGGATCATTGGAATCATCCGCAGAAACGGGGAGATTGTGGGCCATCGCTGAAGAAAGCGAACGCCGATCTGTCCCCCTCAACCAGAAAGGCGCATAAACAATCATTTCCCCCGCCATTCCCGCCCCTGTCCTCGGACCGCACTAAGTCGTCGATCGTCGATTGCTGCTGGTCCTGGACCCGCAAGGTCCTGAACCCTCAATCCTCATTCCCAACGG
This sequence comes from Gemmatimonadales bacterium, assembly GCA_038254845.1. Lineage (GTDB taxonomy): Bacteria > Gemmatimonadota > Gemmatimonadetes > Gemmatimonadales > Gemmatimonadaceae > UBA4720. The sequence continues at coordinate 25,571 of JBBSFT010000026.1, forward strand.
TGCGAGCGGATACCTTTCCATCCTTGAGCGTCAACTCGAACCGCGATCCCTCCTTGAATTGATTAATGGAACTGAGGGTCTGCCCCGTTTCATCGCGCGCAACGGCATAGCCTCGCTCGAGTGTCGCCAGCGGACTCAGCGCATTCAGTCTTCCGGCGACCGATGCCATCTGCGATCTGCGCCGTTCAGTCGCTCTCGAAGCAGCGCCTTTCATCCCTCTTGCCGCGCTACGCAAATCGGATCCAGCAACCTCGAGCTTCCGCGACAGACTCCGCATCAGTCTCGATTGCCGCGCGCGAACGACATCAACCAGGTCATCCAGCGACGGTACTGCAGCCTCGGCCGCCGCTGACGGAGTCGCCGCGCGAAAATCGGCGACAAGATCGCACACCGTCGCATCGATCTCGTGACCAACCGCCGAGATCACCGGAATCGGACACGCCGCAATCGTCCGCGCGACCTGCTCATGATTGAACGCCCACAGATCCTCGCGCGATCCGCCGCCGCGTCCAACGATCAACACCTGCGCGCGCCGCCATCGAACGACTCGCGCAATTGCCGCGCAGATCTCGGCAGGCGCGTTGTCGCCCTGCACCGATGTATTCGCGACCACGATTCGAATTCCGGGACGCCTCCGTTGCGCGACAGAGATGATGTCACGAAGCGCTGCACCGTGCGTGCTCGTCACGATCGCGATACATCGCGGAAACCGCGGCAACGCGCGCTTGCGCTCGGGCAACATCAACCCATCGGCCTTCAGTCGCTCGATGGTCTGCTCCATTGCCTTTCGCCACAGGCCGTCGCCAGCCGCTTCCATCCGCCCGATTCTGAGCTGAAGCGACCCGCGCGCCGGATACACGGTCATCTGCGCGAGAGCAATGACCTGCATGCCGTCGTCCGGCGCTGCGGGAATTCCCTGCTGATCCTTGCTCCACACCACGCACGACACCTGCGCGGACCGATCGCGCAAGCTGAAATACCAGTGGCCGTTACGATGCGGCTTGAAGTCGCTCACCTCGCCGCGAACCCAGAAAAATCCGAAGGAATTCTCGAGCAAATCTCGTGTCGCTTCATTCAACCGGCTGATCCCGATCGCCGTTTCACGCGACGTGCCGGGAATCGTGCTCGGCAGTTGATCGCGGTACGGAGCGACACTGTCGCCGAGGCTCAAGGAGAGCTCGCTCCGGCCGCGCTTCACGCCGCAACTCCGAATGATGACGCGGCCCGTACCGTGTTCGCCATCAACATCGCGATCGTCATCGGACCGACTCCACCAGGCACCGGCGTGATCAACGACGCGACCCCACGCGCAGAGTCGAACTCGACGTCTCCAACTAATCGGTAGCCGCGCGGAGATGACGGGTCCGGGATGCGATTCATCCCAACGTCGATCACGACTGCGCCAGGTTGAATCATGTCGCCCCGCACGAGACCGGGCCGGCCAGCAGCAACAATCAGAATGTCCGCGCGCCGCGTGTGCAATGGAAGGTCACGCGTGTGCCGATGACATACGGTCACAGTTCCATTCGCCCCGACTGCATCCTGCATCAGCAGTGACGCCATCGGCTTACCGACGATGTTGCTGCGGCCGACGATGACACACTCTGCTCCCTTCGTGTCCACGTTAGCACGCCGCAGCATCTCGCCGATTCCAGCAGGTGTGCACGGCACAAACCCGTCGCGCTCTCCGATCATCAGCTTCCCGACGTTCACCGGATGAAAGCCATCGACATCCTTCCGCGGATCGATCGCTCTGATCACCGCGTCCGCATCGAGATGCGCGGGGAGCGGCATCTGAACGAGAATTCCATGAACGCGCACGTCGGCGTTAAGCTTACCCAGCAGCGCGAGGAGCTCTGATTGCGTCGTCGTCGAATGAAGTATCGCCGTCGAGCTGAACATTCCCGCTTCGTCGGACGCTCTTCCCTTCGCTTTCACGTACACGGCACTCGCCGCATCATCGCCTACCAGAACGACCGCGAGGCCCGGCCTCACACCGCGCTCGATCAGCCGCCGAGCGTCACC
>JBBSFT010000027.1:0-27462 GCA_038254845.1 Gemmatimonadales bacterium
GGACACATACACGATGCCGCCGTACAGTGACGAGGGCCCCTCGTGCGCATTCCACGCAATACGTGGTTCCTATCTCGAACGCCTCTCGGATGAGGCGATCGACGTTATCCTGGAGCGTTTCGCAACACCTCCGCCCGGCTGCGAGTTCGGCTTCGACTTCGACCACTACACGCACGGCGAGGTGTGCCGGGTCGCGCCGGATGCCACGGCGTTCGAGTTGCGCGCCCCTGGCGCGATCCATCTCGCGTTCGGAGTCGAGTGGGACGTGCCCGAGCGTGCGGCGGCATGCACCGCATGGCTGGACGAGACGTGGAAGCAGTTGCAGGCGTACTCGGGCGGGCGGATGTATACGAATTTCATGAGCGCCGAGGGGGAGCTGGCGGCCAAAGCGGCGTATGGTCGCAATTACTCGCGCCTGGTGTCGATCAAGAAGAGGTACGACCCCGACAATGTGTTTCGAGGCAATCTGAATATTCGGCCATCGTGAGCGGCGCCTTCTCCCGGAGGTCGACAGATTGGTCCATCTTGGGCTTAGCAGCTGGGGCGGTGCCGAGTTGGCGTGCCAGCAGTTTGCGGACCTCGGAGTGGACGACGATTTGAGCGAAGACAATTGACGCGACCGACAGCCGGAGGCGCATCGCGCCAAGGGCGCCCTCCCCGCAGCCTGCGAAGGCGGTGGACAAACGAGCCCGCGGTGTCAGGCGACTAACGTGGCGTTGTAGTTGACGGGCGCGCTGTGGAAGCGCAATGATTTGGTTCGCCCGCAGCTAAACCTGGCGTTACCCCCGACACGGACGCCTTGAATCGCCCGGGATTGCCGGAGGCTATTTGCAGGGCTTTCTCTCAAGCGCGGGCGAATCCACCACTCGCACCAACCGGCCTACGGACGGACCTGGTTCCGGCTGGGGCCCACCTAGCAATGAGGAGAATGATGACAGTCGAATCGAAGGCACGGCCGAGCTTGACAGGTCGAGCGACTCGCTGGAGGCGAATAATCCCGGCGGTCATAGTCCTGGCGATGAGCGGGTCCGCACGGATCGCCGCACAAGGTACGTCTGATGACGATCGTATGGTGCGAGATGTTGTACTCACCATAGTGCGGGCGTGGCGCGACCGGGACGTGAACGCGATGGCCGCCGTCTACGCGCCTGACGCCGAATGGATCAACGCCTTCGGGATACAGCGTCGCGGCCGAGAACAGATTCGAGCGTTCGTCGGTCGCGTGCTACGAAGTCCCCAGCGCGATTCCGTCAAATTCGGGGTCGACAGCATCATCTCCGTGCGATTCCCTGCGCCGACGGTGGCGATCGTGCACGAGTATGGGGAACAGGATGGACAGCGCTTTACCACCGGCGCTCCCGTGGGCGTGCGACGCACGCACTGGCTCCTCGTGTTGCAGAAGACCGAAGGAGCGTGGCTCGTCGTCAGTCACCTCGTCATGGACGAACGGGGGGACCCTGGAGACCCGCTCATCCGGGCGGAGCGAGCGCTGGCACGAGCGATTCAGTCACACGACACCACAGCGCTACAGCTACTCATCCATCCAGCGTTCACCGTGCGTCCAGCGAAGGTCACGGCGCCGTCGAGGGCTCGTGCGGCCTGGATCCGTGACGCGGGAACGAGTGCACCGTCCGCAGACACGTTGCTGCCGCGCATCCTCTCCGTGCAGGTGCAGAGCACACACGGCGAGGTGAAGCTGATGCTGCCAGTCAACCGTGAGCGGTTGGCTGCGGGGAGACCCGCCGCAGCGCAAAGCGCATCTCCCGCGTCTGCGTCCGGGCAAAATAAGGTGGCGATGGTGGATTCGTGGATCTGGGAGGCCGAGCGCTGGCAGCTTATTGGCCGCGTGCTGTTTCCGACCGCACCCGGCGATCGACCTCACCGTTAGGGCGCGAAGTCGCGCTCAAGTGCCTGCTGATGCGCTGTGCGGCCAGGGCGCAGTCAGAAGCGGCCGACGACCACGGCGCCGAATATCGACGTCACGTCGAGGCGGTCACGGTTATCCAGTCGATTCGGATTGATAACTATTCCTGCGCCGCGATCACCTGCACCGCCACCTGATAGCCGAGGTGCAACGGTCCCGTCGGGATGACGGAGCGTGCGGGCTTGTGATCGACGAAAATCTCGGCATACACAGCGTTGGCGCGCGCCCATAAACCGATATCGCTGACATAGAGAGTCACGAGAAGCGCGCGCGAAAGATCAGATCCCGCTGCTCGAAGAATCTCGTCAGCGTTCCGAAGAGACTGGCGTAGCTGAATCTCAATCGGATCATCCGGCGAGACGCTGCCATCCAGAGACTTTGGAAGCTGGGTCGCCACATAGACGACGCCTCTGTGAACCACGGCCTGACTGTAGTGTCCGGCTGGCGACGGCGAATTCTCCGTCTCGATGTAGGAAATATCTGCGGATTCTGTCATAGCTCTCCCTGGTGCAACACAATCAATGAAGTTGTGCTCCGATTATCTCGCGTTCACGTCTGCCGGCGCAAGGCACGTGCTTGCAGCCAGCACTGCTCGCGAGTCATAATCATCTGGAAAAATCGTCAATTTGCCGGGATTTCCCATGCTGAACGCATCCATTGGCCGACTCGCCGTCGCGACCCTCGTTCTCGCCAGTCTCGTCGCTGCACGTCCCTCATCACGAACAGTCCAGCCGGCCACCATCGCGCCGCAACTCTACTCAGGGCTCACCTGGCGAAACATCGGCCCATTTCGCGCCGGCCGAGTTGCTGCCGTCTCCGGCGCAATCGGACAACCGGGTGTGTTTTACGCCGGAATGCCGGCCGGCGGAATCTGGAAAACGACGAGCGCTGGCGAGACATGGTATCCGATATTCGACGCGATCAAGGAGGTCTCGTCCATCGGCGCGATCGAAGTCGCACCGTCTGACCCAAACATCATTTACGTCGGAACCGGCGACATGGTCACCGGGGGCGCGATCAACGAAGGGAATGGTGTCTACAAATCCACCGATGCGGGACGCTCGTGGCGACACCTCGGACTCGAGGCCACGAAACAGATCCCGTCGATGCTCGTTGATGTCCGCGATCCGAACACGGTACTCCTCGCCGCGCAGGGCGACGTGCACGTCAAGAGCGAAACCCGCGGAGTCTATCGGACGACCGACGGTGGCAAGACGTGGACACGCACTCTCTTCGCCGACGACAGCACCGGTGCGCAGAAGCTCGCGCGCGCCAACGACATGCCGAACGTGATCTTCGCGACAACGGTTCGACACTACAGTGCGCCACCTGTGACGCCAGCACCCAATGTCGCACCGCGGCCAGCGGCAACTCCCGACACGGGGCGAACTCAAACACGGCTCTTCAAGTCTACCGACGCCGGCGTTACCTGGCAGGAAATCTTCGGCGGCGGATTGCCGCACCTTAACGGCCGCACGTCAGTCGCCGTCGCAATGCGCACCAATGCGAAGCGTGTATTTCTCGTCATGAACACCGGACTCTACCGATCGGACGACGGCGGCGCGACGTGGCGACAGATGGCCGCCGATGACGCCCGAATTCGAAACGGCCAGGGCGGATACAACTGCGGGGTCTATGTCGATCCGCAAAATCCCGACGTCGTGATCACGATCAGCACCTCGAGCTACATCTCTCGCGACGGCGGAAAAACATTCACCGGATTCAAGGGCGCACCCGGCGGCGACGATCCGCAGCAGCTGTGGATCGATCCCACAAACGGGCAGCGAATGTTGCTCGGTATCGATCAGGGCGCAGCGGTGACTCTTGACGGCGGCGCGACATGGAGCTCGTACTACAACCAATCGACAGAACAGATCTACCACATCTCGGCCGACAACTCGTTTCCGTACTACGTATACGGCACGCAACAGGACGCCGGCGCCATTCGCACCCGAAGCCGAGGGAATCTTGGCGCAGTGACGCCACTGGATTGGGATCCGGTGTCGGGCTGGGAGTGGGGAACGATCATCGCCGACCCGCTCGATCCAAACCGCGTGTACGCAAGCGGATCCGGAATTGTCCGGATCTCATATCCGAGCGAGCAGTGGATCAATGTCAGTCCTGCCGCCGATCCGGGCGCGAAGCTGAGAACTGCCTTCTCTCAGCCGATAATCTTTGCGCCATGGAACCAGCACATGATGATCGCCGGCTTTCAGCAGTTGATGGCGACCACCGACGGCGGCGCCCACTGGACACCGCTCAGCGCCGACCTCGGCGTGCGGCCCGATGCGCCAACCGGTCCGTCAACTCCCGGCGGCGCAACGCCAACCGGCGGAGCGATCGAATCGATCTCAGCCTCAACTGTTGCAAGCGGCACAATCTGGGTCGGTACCAACAACGGAATGATCAAGGTTACCCATGACGGTGGGCAATCGTGGCAGGACGCCTCCATTCCGGGCCTGCCGAATCCATCACGTGCCGAAGTACTCGGCGTCGATGCGTCGCATTTTGACGCCGCGACCGCGTATGCCACGATCGATCTGCATCGCGTTGGCGACTACGCACCGTATCTCTTTCGCAGTCGCGATTCCGGGAAGACATGGACGCGAATCGTGACCGGACTGCCGACATCGGAGCCGAGCGGGAGCTTTGCGCGGGTGGTGCGAAGTGATACGAAAAAGGCAGGTCTGCTATTCGCGGGAACCGAGAGCGGCATGCACGTATCGTTCGACGACGGCGATCACTGGCAGTCACTCATGGCGAATCTGCCGAACTCGTCATACCGCGACATCGTCATCAAGGACAACGATCTCATTGTTGCAACTTACGGTCGAGGCATGTGGATTCTCGATGATATGTCGATGCTGCGTCAGCTTACGCCGTCGATTGAGAAAGAGCGCGCGCACCTGTTCAAGCCGGGTGACGTTGTGCGCGTGAGGCGCAACGTCGGAGCCGACACGCCGTTTCCGCCGGAAGTACCGCACGCCCTCAATCCACTCGATGGTGTAATCATCGACTATTGGCTGGCGAAGGCTCCGGCGAGCGAATTGACGGTCGACGTAACCGATGCATCGGGAGCACTGGTGCGTCATCTCACGAGTGCGGTTCCGACACCAATTCCGGAAGCCGCGCGTCCACCGCATCCGAATTTCTGGGTCGCGCCACCTGAGCGACTGCCCGCGAATGCGGGCGAGAACCGCGCAAATTGGGATTTGCGGTACGACTCTCCGCCTGCCTTCACCCACAGCTTCGAGATCAATGCAAATCCTGGCCTGACGCCACCGTCTCCACTCGGGCCGATCGCGCTGCCGGGCGTGTACACCGTGAAGCTGACGGCCGATGGAAAATCGTATTCGCAGAGCGTAACCGTAACGCCTGATCCACGGTCACCGGCGAGCGGAGAAGCACTCGCGGTTCAGCATGCGCTGCTGATGAAGATCGTTGAGGGAATCAACGTGTCGTATGCGGGTCATCGCGCGGCGCTAGCGCTTCAAGCGGCGTTGAAGGGGCTCGTGCCGCCCCGCGCGCAGCCGGAATTTCCCGACATCGTCACGCGCCTGGCGTCATTGTCCGCCCGTCTCGACACGGTTGCCGGTCTCGATGCATCGAGAGCTCGCGGCCGAGGCGGGCAGGCTCGGCCTAATTTCAGAGCGATCAATGCCGCTCTCGTGTCTCAGCTCAATGCGCAGGATCTGGGAGACATGCAGCCGACTGCGGCGACAATGGCCGCGTTTACGCGAACTTGCGGCGAGCTTGCCACAGTGATTGCCGAGTGGCAGCAGTTGGCGAGTGCCGATACCGAATCATTCAACACATTGTTGAAAGGTCACCGCAGATCGGGGGTCACGATTCCGGTATCGAATCTCAAGGCGCCGAGTTGTCAGCAATGACGACCGGTGGCGCACCGATCAGTCGACGATGGCCCGCCACTGGCCCGAGCCAAGCCGCGTGATGCGGTAGAACCCGCCCGCGCAGCAATACTCCCCGGCGGGGTTATCGGCCGGGAAGACGATGCGGTCGCCGTCGAAGGCTTCGGGATTGACGTCAAGGTGAGCTTGGGCCGTCGCTGCTGCGTCGGCGCGCGTGCCCGCCTTTCCGACGATGGCCATTTTGTCTCTGCTCTTTCCGTACTGGATCAGCCAGCGATCTGCCACCGTTCTCCCTGATGGAAAGACGCCGCCCGTGCTCACTCCTTGGAGCGAACGTATCTGTCCCTACTGTACGGCGCTCGCGATGGTTGTGTTGGCCAGCGCCGGGTCAGGACTAGTATCGCTTCATTCAATCTCTGTGTGCCCGTTCATCCGCGGCACGGCGACCCCTGGTTTGCCCGCGCTATCGCCAAATCCGGATGCCGCACGGTTCTGACTGTTTCCTCAGTGCTTCGGTTTCATCGGTTGGCTGGGCGAATCGTCGTTGCCGATCCATCCGCCATTCTCGACGTAGCTCGACACAACCAGCTCCCGCTGCGCGCCGACACGAAGCTCGACACGCGGCATTCGCAGCTGCCACTCGTTGACAACCCAGGCACCCGAGGGGGCGCGATGAAATCTCGTGAAGCCGCCCGGCTCGAATCGCGACAACACTCCCGCATTCACAAAGGTGAATCTCACGTCGTCGAGCTCGGCTGTCTTTTCATCGACCCACAATACACCCTTGATGTCCGATTGCCGGTGGTTCGGCGCAGGCTCGAATGCAACTCCAATCTGTCCGGCCCGTTTTCGGTGGTCCCGAACAACCTTGAAGCAATGGGTCTCGGCGAAGCTGGTCGATAGGAGCACCGCTTCATCGGGCCCGAAGTACTCCCATCCGCTCGACGCGCTCCCGCGCAGGTAGCCGAGCGTCGCCAACGCATCCGGATTGATCGCCCCGAACGGCCGCCCGTTTGTTATTTTCTTCACGGCGGTGTCATTCGCGAGGATGTTTCCGTAAATGCCGACTTCTCTTCGGTATGTTCTCATGATGCCCATGCCGGCAAGATCCGCGAGGGTGAGCTGGCTCGAGCGGAGTGCCTTCGAGATTTCGTCCCAGACCGCAGACAGCGTTTCGGCGTCGCGGGTTACTGGGCCGCAGCGAGCCGTGGCAGACACGACCATCGCTTCCAGCATCACTCTGTCTGTCTGGACGGTGAGCAGCAGCTCGCCGGCGAACGGCAGAGTTACCGGTTCGGAGACGAACGGACGAAACCCGATTCGTCGGACGCTCACGCGGTAGATGCCGGGCGGTGCGGTGAGGATCGAAGTTCCGCGCGCGGTGCTCAGACCTTCGGAGAGAACACGATCGCCATCGAGAACGGCAACCAGCGCACCGGGTATCGGTGCATTCGGGCCGGACTCGATGCGAATACGAAGCTCGGTTGGCGCGACCTGCGCGAGTGTCACCTTCGCTAGCAGGGCCACACCAGCAAGCGCCGCGAGAAGATCACCGACCGTCGGTAAGCGCATCCGTCCAAGATAGCCCGAAACCAGCGAGCCGGTATGTCGGGTTCCGGCGGAGCCGCGGTTATGGGAAATTCATGCTCATGGCAACAGACAACTCGCGATTGGGCGGGCTCTCCCGTAACCTCACGTTTCAGGTTCTGACTGCAATCACGCTCGGCGCCCTTCTTGGTGCATTTGCTCCAGGCATAGGGAAGTCGATGAAACCTGTTGGCGACATCTTCATCAGTCTCGTGAAGATGGTGATCGCGCCGGTGATCTTTCTCACGATCGTGCTCGGGATCGCGAGCATGCATGATCTCAAGAAAGTGGGGAAGGTCGGCGGGAAGGCGTTTCTCTACTTCGAGATCGTCACGACGTTTGCGCTCGCAATCGGACTGATCGTCGTGAACATCACTCGGCCCGGTGCCGGCGTGAATGTCGCCGCGCTGTCAAAGGGCGATATCTCCGCGTACGCGACTCAGGCGAAGCAGATGGGCATCCTGGACTTTCTGATGCACATCGTGCCGTCGAGCATGGTCGACGCGTTCGCCAGGGGCGATGTGCTGCAAGTTGTGTTCGTGGCGGTGCTCTTTGGCGCGGCGCTGACGATGGTTGGCGAGAAAGGGCATGCGGTTACCGAATTTCTGGAGAAGCTCTCGCTCGTGTTCTTCCGGATAGTCGCGATTGTGATGAAGGTCGCGCCGATTGGCGCATTTGGGGCAATGTCCTACACGGTGGGCGCATTCGGGCTGACGGCGCTGCTGCCACTCGGTCGGCTCATGCTCGACGTTTACCTGACGATGGCCGTGTTCATCTTCGTCGTGTTGAACGTCATTCTCCGAATATTTGGCTTTAGCCTGTGGGAGTATTTGACGTTCATCCGCGAAGAGATTCTGATCGTGCTCGGCACGTCATCGTCAGAGGCTGTGCTGCCGCGAATGCTGGTGAAGATGGAGAGGTACGGTTGCGCGAAGACGATCGTTGGTCTCGTCATTCCGGCGGGATACTCGTTCAATCTCGACGGCACCTCGATCTATCTGTCGATGGCCACGCTGTTCATTGCACAGGCGTTTGGCGTGCATCTGACGTTGGCACATCAGCTCGAGCTGATGGCGGTGCTGATGTTGACCTCGAAGGGTGCAGCGGGAGTTACCGGATCGGGATTCATCGTGTTGGCGAGCACGCTGGGGGCGATGAAGGTGGTGCCGATCGAGGGAATTGCGCTGGTTCTTGGGGTGGACCGGTTCATGAGCGAGGCGCGTGCGATCACCAATCTGATCGGCAATGGGGCGGCGACTCTGGTGATTTCGAGGAGTGAGAATGCGTTTGATGACGAGAAGCGGAGCAGGGCTATGCGGGAGTTGGGCTCGGAGCGGCTGGCGGGGGTTGAAATAAGCGGAAAAGAAAATTTTTCTTGACATTTTGGGTTAGCCAATACGTATTGGCACCCGTCCGGCTGCCACAAATCCACCAAAACGGCCCATTTCCCCTGCCGGGGAGGAGTCAGTATGACCCGCGCTCGTAAAGTATTTCCGCCGCTATTCGCCGCTGTTTGTGCCGTGCTTCTGGCCGCCGCGCCATCTGTAGCCGCCGCCCAGAACAGCAGAATCTCAGGAACCGTCACCGATTCAACCCACGCGACGCTCGCCGGCACTCAAGTCACGGTCGTCGGAACCAGGCTATCGTCAGTCTCCGACGCCTCCGGACGCTACAGCATCGGGGGAGTGCCGGCCGGTACGCACGACCTTCGCGTTCAGCGAATCGGCCAGCGAGCTCAGACAGTCTCCGGAGTGTCCGTCCGACCCGGCGAAGAAGCCAAGGTCGACGTCACACTCGCAACGGTCCCCCTATCGCTCGGCGGAATGGTGGTATCCGCGTCACGACGGGCCGAGAAAATTACCGACGCACCGGCGACCATTACGCGCATCGACGCAGCGGCGATCGCAAACACTGTCGGCAATTCGTTCGCGCCAGCGCTCAAGGAAGTCAAAGGCATCGACTTCATCCAGGTCGGCGTCACCGCTGTCGCCATCAACGCCCGCGGCTTCAACTCGGCGTTCAACAACCGGATGTTGATGATGGAAGACAACCGCATTGCGGTTCTTCCCGAAAACGGTCTTCCTGTCGGCGCGTTCACCACGACTCCAAAAGTTGATCTCGCCGGAATTGAAGTGCTCGTCGGGCCGGGCTCCGCGCTGTACGGACCGGACGCATCAAACGGAGTCCTGACGCTGAGCACAAAGGATCCGCGCGAGTATCCCGGCTCGATCCTCGAAGCAGCAGGTGGAGCGCGCAGCTTCGCCGACATTCAGGGACGACAGGCCGGCGTCTTCGCCAACAACTTCGGCTACAAGATCACTGGCGAGTACCAGCGCGCGAAGGATTTCGAGAACAAGAACATCTATGCTCCGATAGCCCCGACGGCTCCGCCTTCTCCCGAACTCAACGCCGACTGGAATACCAACGTTCTTCGCGGCAGCGGAGCACTCGTCTACTACATGCCGGGCCTGTCCCGGCTCGAGCTGACAGGTGGCGCCAGCAAGTCGAACGGAATCGGACAGACCAGCGTTGGACGCAATCAGCTCGTGAACTGGCAGTATCGGGATGCGCAGCTCAAGTTCACGCACCCGAACTGGTTTGCCCAGGCATACGTGACGCAGTCGCTATCGGGCGACACGTACCAGCTGAACGGCTTTTCGCAGAACCGACTGCGGTTCCCGACGCTGAGCGAGGACTCGGTCAAGCATCTCTCTGACTTTCCCGCCGAAGGACGGTTGATGGCGGCCGAGGTTCAGAACACGTTCGCTCTGCCGCAGCTCAATGGTCTCCGCCTTACTTACGGCGCGCAGTACCGGCACGACATCGTCAGCTCGAAGCGCCAATGGCTCGTTGACCGCAACACCGGCGAGGACATCAAGACCAATCAGCGAGGCGTGTACGGACAGGCCGACCTGCCGCTCACGAGTATGCTGCGCGCTGTCTTCGCGGCGCGGTACGACAAGCACGAACTGTTCGACGGCCAGTTCAGCCCGAAGGCAGCGTTGCTGTTCTCGCCCGTACAGGATCAGACCTTTCGCGTCACGTATAACCAGGCATTCAAGTCGCCGACAGTTCTTCAATATGGATTCTTCTTTCCCGATTTTGCGCCGCTCGTCGGCGTGTTCGGAAACGCGAACGGATACACGATCAAGAACTCCGCGGGCGCCGTTGTCCGGACCATCGACCCGATCGCTCCGGAGCGCAATTCCACCTGGGAGCTCGGCTACAAGGGCGTGCTCGCCGATCGGCTCTTCGTCGACATCACTGGCTATCGATCCAACTTCAAGAAGTTCATGAGTCCTCTCGTGATCATCGCCAATCCGCTCACACCGGCGGCGGCAGGCGGTCCCACGTTCGCCTTCGACTCGAAAACCGGGAAACAGCTCACTGGGTCGACCGGCGGACTTCAGATTCCGCTGACCTACTTCAATGTCGGCAATGCGCAGATCACCGGCACCGATATGGGACTGAAGTTTCTGGTTCGGCCCGACATCGCGCTCAACGGAACGGCGAGTCTTCAGAAGCTCGACACTGTCGAGCGCAAATCGACTGACCCGCTTGAAGCGACCTCATTCAACAGTCCAACGACGAAGTTCAACGTCGGGATGGACTTTGCGAATCTCTACAACAACCAGGTACGTGGCGGCTTCACCGTTCGCTACGTGAACGGATATCACTTCCTGTCGGGCATCAACAACGGCAAGGTCCCGACGTTCAGCACGTTCGACGTGACTGCCGGCTACAAGCTTCCGACACTCGGTGCGAGTCTCAACCTCAGCGTGCAGAATCTGTTAGCCTGCCGCGGAGGGACATCGACCATTGACGGCTGGCTCGCTGCGAAGAAGCCGTTGAAGTACACAGCGAAACAGGAGTGCGGTTTCGGCAAGAAGCACATCGAGATGATCAACATGCCGGAAATCGGAACCATGGCCTTCCTTGGCATTCGTTTCGACCGGTAACGGTTTCCCTGTCGGCCGTCCGCCTTGCGGCGGGCGGCTGGCGGGAAGCTCACTGTTGTCATCACCCGTCCGGACAAGCGAGGGACAGCAATGAATGTCGGATCGCTGCTGGCGTGGCACGCGCGATTCCGTCCAGATCATGTGGCGATGATCTGCGGTGACGATCGGCTCACGTTCGCTCAACTCGAGCGCCGGGTGAACAGACTTGCCCGCGCCCTTACGGCGATGGGCCTGTCGAAGGGCGACAAGCTTGCGCTCGTCCTGCCGAACTGTGCCGAGCTTCTCTACGCTTACCGGGCCGCCGCGATGCTCGGCATTGCGGTAGTGCCGCTCAGTCCGTTGCTGAGAGGCAGCGGTCTCGCGTCACTGCTTCGAGATTCCGATGCGACTGCCGTCATTGCAGCGCCATCAATGGCTGATGCTCTCGACGACGCTCGCAGTGAGCTCGACTCGATCCCACCAGACCGATACGTACTCACGGGATCCACGGAAAGAGACGGTTACCGCAGCTACGATTCTCTCGTTGCGGGAGAGAGTGACACTGCTCCTGCTGCTGTCGATATCACCGACGACGACGTTTACAACATCATCTACTCCAGTGGCACGACCGGCGAGCCAAAAGGCATCGTCCATACTCACTACATTCGCGGCATGTACTGCACTCTGTTCGCCGGAGCTTTTCGAGTCACGCCTGAAAGCGTCGTCATGCACGCGGGATCTCTCGTCTTCAATGGATCGTTCGTTACGCTTATGCCCGCGTGGTACCTCGGCTGCACGTACATCCTCCAGCAGAAATTCGACGCGGTCGACTTCATCGAGACAGTTGCGCGAGAGAAGGTCACTCACGTGATGATGGTGCCATCGCAAATCGTCGCGGTCATGAACGCGCCCAACTTTACGGCCAGCAAGGTCGCCTCGCTTCGAATGCTTTGCTCCGTCGGCGCTCCGTGGCACCGCGAGCACAAGGAACGGCTCATTCCCGTTCTGCCCGATTCCCTTTACGAGCTCTACGGTCTGACCGAAGGATTCATCACGATCCTCGATCACCATGACTTTGCGGCAAAGATCGACTCGGTGGGAACGCCGATCCAGTTCAGCGAGATGCGAATTGTGGGCGACGATGGGGACGCGCTGCCCGCCGGCGAAGTGGGCGAGATCACGGGCCGGTCACCAATGCTGATGCCCGGCTACTACAAGCGGCCAGACCTGACGCAGGAGACAATCGTCGACGGCTGGCTTCACACCGGAGATGTCGGGTTCGTCGATGACGATGGGTTTCTGCATCTCGTAGATCGCAAGAAAGACCTGATCATCTCCGGCGGAGTAAATGTGTTCCCGAAAGACATCGAGGAGATTGTCGTGCAGCATCCGTCAGTTCGTGAAGCCGCGGTCTATGGAGTTCCGAGCGACAAGTGGGGAGAGGTGCCAGTCGCGGCCGTTATCCTGACATCGCCGGGCTGCGTGCCACCGGAAGAGTTGAAGCAGTGGATCAACGCGCGGGTCGCCGCCCGTTTCCAGAAAGTGCACGACGTCGTCGCTCTCGATGATTTCCCGCGAAGCACAGCCGGCAAGACGCTGAAGCGGGTGCTCCGCGAATCGCACGCCCTGTCGCCGGTGTTGTCATGACGGCCAAGCTCGACTTGTCCAGCGATAGCTACGGCGAGATTGACCGGTTCGCCGAGGTCAACGGCCTCGAGATGCACTACCTCGACTACGACGGCCCGTCTCGCGCGATCGTCCTGTTGCACGGACTGTCCGCCAACGCGAACGAATTCTGCGGTCTCGCCGAGCACGGTCTCGCGGCCAGGCACCGGATTATTGCGCCGGATCTGAGGGGACGCGGCCGCACCGGCAAGCCTGCCAGCGGTTATGCGATGAGTGACCACGCGCGCGACGTGATCGCGCTCATGGACTTGCTCGATCTCGATCGCGTCGTCATGGGCGGACATTCGTTCGGCGCGCTGCTCGCGATCTACATCGCCGCGAATTTTCCCGAACGCGTATCCAGGGTGATTGTCATCGACGCCGCGATCGTGTTTCATCCCGATACAGTCGAGCTCCTCAAGCCGTCACTCGCCCGCCTCGAGCGGGTGTTGCCGTCTGCTGACGCGTACATGAACGAGATGCGCTCCGCACCCCATGTGCTCGGATTCTGGGACGATGCAATCGAGGGCTACTTCCGAGCTGAGCTGCGCGAGAACACCGATGGAACGGTGCAGTCCCTCACGAGTGCAAGCGCGGTGGAGCAGGCTCTCCACGGCGTCGAGGCGGAGTCATGGGCGGATCTGGTCAGCAGAGTAAGGCATCCAGCGTTGCTGCTCAACGCCGAAAAGGGGTTTGGCCCACCGGGCAGTCCGCCGCTCGTGCCGCCAGAGCATGCACGAATGACGGCGGCGACCTTTCTCGACTGTCGGTACGTGGCAGTTCCGGGCAACCATCTCACGATGGTGTTCGGCACCAATGCAATGGTCGTGACTCGCGAGATCGAGGGCTTTCTGGCGAATGGCGCCAGCGCGGCCAACGAGTGATCTTCGGGGCGTGGAACAGCCTCGCCTCAAGCGAATCACTACTCATGACGTGGCCCGGCATGCCGGCGTCTCTCAGCCGACAGTGTCCCTTGTGCTCAGCAAGAACGCGCGAGCGCGCGTATCTGCCGAGACGCGCGAGCGAGTTCTGCTCGCTGCGCAGGAGCTCGGCTACGTGCCGAATGTGGTCGCCCGTTCGCTCGTCAGAAACCGTTCATATGCGATTGGCGTGATCGTGCCCGATCTGCGAAACCCGTTCTTCGCGGAAGTGGTGAGCGGCGCAGAACGCGTCGCCTCGGAAGAGGGATACGCGGTGCTCCTCTGTGAGACGCGGGAGATTCCGCGCGAACGACACATCCAGACGCTTCTCGAGAGGCAGGTCGATGGTATCATGGTCGATGCCGTCGGAGCGGCGTCGATGTCGCAACCGATGATGGCCGGCATAAATCTGGTTCTCATCGATGAGCCGCCAGATCGATGGCCCGGCGTCGCGAGCGATGCAATCGGCGCCGGCAGGCTAGCTGCCGAGCACCTGTTGTCCCTCGGACATCGTCACTTTGGATTTCTCGGCCCAGCGACCAATATCCACGCGATTCGCATGCGCGAGAGAGGATTTGTCGGAGCGCTCGCCGCGAACGGCGTCACGCTCGAGTCCGCCGCGATGCGCAGAGTTCCGGAGACAGCCGCTGGTGGTCAGGTGGGGATGCATGCATTGCTCGCGCTGCCATCGCGGCCAACTGCCGTCTTCTGCTCCAACGACCTTGTCGCCGCTGGCGCGCTCAAGGTCTGTTCCCTCGAGCATGTAAGAGTGCCTCAGGAAATGTCGATCGTCGGATGCGATGACATCGAGCTCGCGTCGCTTTTGATTCCGTCTCTCACTACCGTCGCAATTCCGGCGAGGGAACTGGGTGCCCGCGCCGCAAGGCTTCTTCTTCAGGGCATCGGTGGACAGGAGGCAGAGGGTCGAACCGCAATCCGTTCCCAGCGAACCATTGCCTCGAAGCTTGTCATTCGCGGAACGACAGCGCCACCGCGACCAGCGGGGACGCGTTGATCGAGCGCTTTCGCGAGGCGATGATCAGCGGGACCGGCTCATACGTCCCAGACCGCGTTGTAACAAATGCGGAGCTCTCGAAAACTCTCGGCAGTGACATCGACGACTTTGTCTCGAACACGCTAGGAATCCGCGAGCGCCGGTATTGTGCCGCTGACGAGTCGACTGCCGATCTCGCTGCGGAAGCCGCCGAACGCGCGTTGCGCTCGGCCGGGATCGCGGCTGCCCACATCGATCTGTTGATCGTCGCGACCGATACGCCCGAATACATCTCGCCGGCAACCGCGCCTGTCGTTCAAGCGAGAATCGGAGCATGGAATGCTGGCGCGTTCGATATCAACAGTGCCTGCGCCGGCTTCGTGACCGCTCTCGATACTGCGTGGAAATACATCCGTGCCGACGAGCGCTACAATCGTGTTCTCGTCGTCGGGGCATATGCCATGTCGAAATTTCTCGACCCGCTCGACAAAAAAACGTCCACGATCTTTGCCGATGGCGCGGGAGCCGTTGTGCTCGAGCTGTGCGCCGACCCGGGTATTCTCGCTTCCGAGCTGTTTGCGGACGGACGACTTGCTCCGGGCATGGGTGTGTTCGCTGGGGGAACGGCCGAGCCGATCACTGAGAACGTGCTTCGCGGCGGGATCCGCAACAAGCTCCGCTTCGTGACGAAATATCCGAAAGAAGTAAACGAAGCGGGTTGGCCACGGATCGCCAGATCGGTGCTGGCGCGAATCGGCGCAACGCCGGCGAACGTCGATCAGTGGCTGTGGACTCAGGTGAATCTCTCCACGATCAAGGAAGTCATGAGCGCGCTGGGACAACCGATGTCGAAGGCTCATACCGTGATGGACAAGTGGGGCTACACCGGCGCGGCGTGTCTGCCGATGGCGCTCGACGACGCGGTTGCAGCGGGCAAGGTGAGTGATGGCGATCTCATCCTCATGACCGGATCGGGCGCCGGGCTCGCCATGGGCTCAGTTGCACTCCGTTGGAGATCGCGAAAGGGGAAAGACGCATGAGCGAAGTGGAGTTGACCCGCATCGACCCGACGCGCCGCGCTGCTCGCGTGACGCTCGTGCTCGCGATCTGTGCGATTGCGGTCGGCTACGCAGCCGCCTTCAACCCTGGCGGTGCCCCGGCATGGGCTCCGTGGATGCTCGCCATCGGAATACCCGCCGCGCTCGGCGGTATCATGGCGCTCGGAGCGGCTCGCGGAAGAGCCGGCATCGGCAAGCTCAAGTTTCCGTTTGCGTTCGTGTTCGTTGTTCTCACCGCGGGGTTCTGCCTTGCTCTCGGACTGCCCGCGAATGAAAGTACGGAAAGCTCTCTGTGGCTTGGACTTCCGGCCCGTGCGGCGATCATCATCTACGTTGTCGGACTGCTTCCGATCGTGGTGTTGCCGGTTGCGTATGCGCTGACGTTCGATACTCAGACACTCAGTCAGTCGGATATCGACCGGGTTCGTGAGCTTGCCGCCGCGACGGCGACGGCCGCTGGTAACGATACGCCATGAACCTGATGCTTCAGTCAATGCTGCCGCATGTTGCGCAGCCCGCGGTAATTGGAGTTGGACTCGCGTATTTCGCGGTCATCATCGCCATCAGTGTCTGGGCGACGCGTCGAACAAAAACAGCGAGCGATTTCTTTGTCGCGGGGCACGGCATTGGACTGATCGCGCTGACCGTCGCGTCTGTATCGACATCAGTTTCCGGATTTGCGTTCATTGGCGGGCCCGGGCTCATCTACACCGTCGGACTTGGGGCGATGTTCATCGTTCTCCCGGCGTCAGTGACGAACGTGATGGGAGCCTGGGTCCTTGCGAAGCGCATGCGTCTTCTCGGTGAGGCGCGGAGTCTGATCACTGTGCCCGATGCAATTGGGGCGCGGTATCGGTCGCCGTTTGCTCAGGGACTCGCCGGTGTTGCGATGCTCGTCGGAATCATCGGCTACATGGCGACCAACGCGCTTGCGATGGGGGTCGTGATCAATGCCATCTTCGGCGTTGGAATCGGGTGGGGAATCTGGATCGGTATGGGCATCACGCTCGCCTACTCCGTCGCCGGTGGCATTCTCGCGGGCATCTACAATGACGTGTTTCAGGGAACGCTGATGGCCGTCGCGTCAGTGCTCGTCTTTCTGTTTGTATTGAAGGCAGGCGGTGGGCTCGGCAGCATCTCGAGCGCGATTCTCGCGCACGACCCGAAGTTTCTCAGTCCCTGGGGAAAGATGACCCCGCTCGCGGCGCTGTCATTCTTCTTTGTCTTCGGCATGGGCTCGCTCGGCCAGCCGCAGGGACTGCACAAGTACTACATGCTGCGTGATCCGCTTCAACTGAAGTGGTATCCGCTTCTCAAGACGCTCGGCTTGATTCTGGTTCTCCTGTTGTACTTCGGAGTCGGCATTGGTGTAAAAGCGTTTGTTCTCAATGGAAAGATGCTGCCGCTCTCAGCGCCGGATCAGGCGACGCCAAGCTTGTTGCTGACCGTCACGCCTCTCGTGCTTGCCGCACTCGTATTTTCAGGAATTGCGGCGGCGACGATGAGCGCAGCCAATTCGTTCATCAACATCGGTGCGGCCGTCGTCATGCACGATCTGCCGGTGGCATTCGGAAAGCGACTCGACAACGAGCTAAAGTGGGGCCGGGCGATCACCGTCGTTATCGCGATCGCCGCCGCGTTAGTCGCTCAGGTCTCCGGAACAATGGTTGCCTTTCTCGGAATTTTTGGATGGGGATTGTTTGCATCGACACTGGTGCCTGCGCTGGCCGTTGGTCTCAACTGGGATGGTGCGACCAGGGAAGGGGCGATCGCATCCATTGCGACCGGTCTGGTCGTGACGCTCGCGCTCGAGACCTCGGCGTACTCCAAGGCATTCACATTTCCGTCCGGCGTGACCGCCTCGGCCGTCGCGCTGGTGATGTCGTTTCTCGTCTTCTTTGTGGTGTCGGCACTCACGCGACGAGACCCGGCGCGCGCGATCGACCCCGACGTTCGACTGATCATGGAGCTGTGACGTGCGATTCGATGAGCTGACGGTCGGCCGCTCCGCCAAATTCACGAAGACCGTGACTGAAGCCGATGTGACGTTGTTCGCCGGTATCACCGGGGACTTCAACCCCGTTCATGTCGATGCCATCGCGGCGGCCGCAAGTCGCTTCGGAAGTCGCATCGCTCATGGAATGTTGAGCGCCGGACTCATCTCCGCGGCAATTGCGAATCGGCTGCCGGGGCCGGGCTCGATTTATCTGGCACAGACACTCAAGTTCACGCGCCCTGTCATGATCGGTGACACTGTGACGGCGACTGTCGAGATAATAGAGCTGATGTCGAAGCGGCGTGTGAAGCTGTCGACAGTGTGTCACAATCAGAACGGCGAGATAGTTATCGAGGGAGAGGCAACCGTGATGCTCGATGACGCCAATGGTTGATTACGCTAGTCCTCCGGCCGCCGTCGAAGCGGACACGTTGAGTCAGGCACAGTTCGTCAGTCGTGAGATTCAAACCGCGTCCGGACCGCGCCGATACAAGATGTTCATACCGTCGAGCTACGATGGAAGGACGCCGGTATCGCTCGTCGTGGTGCTGCACGGTTGTACTCAGGATCCCGACAATGTTGCGCGCGGAACGCGATTCAACGGTGAAGCCGAGAAGGCCGGAACTCTCGTCGCGTATCCCGAGCAGCCAGCGACAGCGAACGGTCTCAAGTGCTGGAACTGGTTTGACGTGTCACATCAGAGACGCGATGCCGGCGAGCCCGCGCTCATCGCGGCGATCACCCGGGATGTCATGGCAACGATGAAAGTCGATTGGCGCCGGGTGTACATCGCCGGATTGTCCGCCGGCGGCGCAATGGCGATGACCGTCTCATACGCATACCCCGATCTCTACGCGGCAGCCGGAATTCATTCGGGTATTGCGTACGGCATCGCCGGTTCGACGCCTGAAGCGATACGGCGCATGGGAGTCGGGGCCGCCGATCCCGCGGATCTGGCCGCCGCCGTTGTCAATGGCGTGGGGCACAACAGATCGATCCCGACGATCGTGTTTCAAGGAAAGAGCGACAAGACAGTCAATGTGGCGAACGCCGACATCATCGTCTCTCAATTGTTGACGGGCTTCAGCCGATCCGACGCAAAGAAACCGCGTGTTGAAAGCGGAATTACAGGTCAGGGATATCACTTCGTGCGACGGTTGTTCGGGCATCCTGTCGTGATCGAGGAGTGGATCGTTGACGAGCTCGGGCACGCATGGTCGGGCGGCTCGATCGATGGCACTTACACCGATCCGAAGGGACCGGACGCGACGGCGGAGATGATGCGTTTCTTTCGCCAGCACGAGCGCGCGTAAGGCGAGGCCAATGACCGGCTGCCCGCAGTTTCCTTCTCACACCGATCCGTTGCGCCACTGGCGCGATGTTGCTCCAGACCGGATCGCCCTTATCGACCGCCGCAGAAACACGCGCCAGACTTACCGCGAGCTTGACGCCGCGTGCGACCAGTGGGCCGCGCTGTTGAGGGAAAGAAACGTCGGGCGCGGCGATCGCGTCGCCATCGTCGCTGGAAACCGGCACGAAGTGGCCGAGTTGTTCTTCGCGTGTATGCGTGTCGGCGCGGCACTCGTTCCGCTCAACTGGCGCCTTGCGCCGCGTGAGCTCAGCGCGATCGTCGCTCATTCGGCGTCGGCGCTTCTCCTCGGCGAGTCGCGATTTCGCGATTCGTTGACGCTCGAGAACATGCCACCCTGGATCGACCTCGACGCGCCCGATCATCGCGTCGCTGAGCCGTCGGTCGCTCTGGTGCCCGATGTCGAGACGGAGCCCGACGCCGCCGCGCTCATATTGTATACGTCGGGTAGCACCGGTCAGCCGAAGGGTGTGATTATCCCGCACCGCCAGATATTCTACAATGCGATTGCAACGACGACCGCGTGGGAGTTGGGGCACACCGATATCGCTCCGGTCTCAACACCTTTTTTTCATACAGGAGGATGGAATGTTTTTGCGACGCCGCTGTGGTATCGCGGCGGCACCGTGGTGCTCGTTGACCAGTTTGATCCGGCGACGTTTATGGACGGACTTGCTGACGAACGCTGCACGGTTGCGCTTACTGTTCCAACCCAGCTCGTCATGATGCTAGGCAGCAGCAACTGGGGACGCGCGCTCCCCCATCTTCGGTACTTCATTTCCGGAGGCGCACCGTGCCCGAGCGCAGTCATGGCGAAAGTTCGCGCCGCCGGCTACAACATTCGGGAAGGTTACGGACTCACCGAATGCGGTCCGAATTGCTTCGCCATCTCGACCGAGGAATCGCTCGCCAATCCCGGAAAAGTCGGACGCCCGGTTCCGTTTCTCGAGATGCGACTGATGAAGAAAGACGGTGAAATAGCGGCAGTCGGCCAGCCCGGCGAATTGCAGCTTCGTGGTCCGCAGATGTTCGGGGGTTATCTCCACGACACCGAGCGCACTGACGATGCGCTCACCGGCGATGGCTGGCTTCGGACGGGCGATCTCGCGACGTGCGATGAGACGGGGTTGTACAGCATCTGTGGACGCACGAAGGAGATGTACATCTCCGGAGGTGAAAATGTATTTCCGGCGGAAGTCGAGTCGGCGATCGCCTCACATGCTTCGGTTTCCGAGAGCGTGGTGGTTGGCATGCCGCACGATCTGTGGGGAGAGGTCGGCTGCGCATTCGTCGTTCTTCGCGATGGATCATCAGCCGTGTCGAGCGACGAGTTGATCAGGTTCGTTCGCGGGCAGCTCGCATCCTACAAGGCGCCGCGAGCTGTGGTGTTCATTGGCGAGCTGCCACGGCTGGGGTCGGGCAAGCCAGACCGAAGTGCATTGGCAGAAGCTGCCGCAGCACTCGCCCTGCCCGAATCGGTCGCCATCTGACTATGGCACATGCAAAGGGCTCAACCCTCATCGCCACGATGGACTTTGTGCGCCAGCAAAAGGGAGACGATGTTCTTGAGTCGGTGATGTCCCGGCTCAATGCGGCTCACAGAGCTGCGATTGCCGGATGCAGCCCGACTGTCGAGATGCCGCTCGATCTGTTGCTGTCTCTCTGGCACGCAATCGATGACGAGTTACGAGACACCGACCCGGAGTGGGTTGAGCGCGCCGGAGGACACTCCATCGAGTTCACGGGAGTCAGACTTTACGGCGGGATACTGCGGAAAGCATCGCCGCTCGAGTTTCTCACCCAGCGAGTCTCCCTCTTCCGTCTTTACTATCATCCCGGCAACATGGAAGTTGTGGCCGAAGACGAGGAATACGCCGTGTTGCGGCTTGTCGGGTTCGA
The DNA here is from genome assembly GCA_038254845.1 of Gemmatimonadales bacterium. Lineage (GTDB taxonomy): Bacteria > Gemmatimonadota > Gemmatimonadetes > Gemmatimonadales > Gemmatimonadaceae > UBA4720. The sequence goes on from JBBSFT010000027.1 coordinate 21,220, forward strand.
TCAGCCCAATCCACTCTTTTGTCGCCGGCAGACCGGCGGATTGCGCCGCGCTCTCCAGGAGGCAGGCGGCCAGGAGCCGCAGACATCGCACGTGCGCTGCGTGAACGAAGGCGACGCATTCTGCGAATGGGAATGCCGCTGGCAGTGACGGCTCTGATAATTCATCCCACCATGATCAATGACAACACCGCCTGAGATTGCAACCGCGCTGCTTGCTCAGCTCGACCGCGGCATGGCATCGACCATCGGCATCGAGCTGACGACGCTCACTCCTGACAAAGTAATTGCGACGATGCCGGTTGATTCGCGCACACGCCAGCCGTTCGGTCTGCTTCATGGCGGAGCGTCAGCAGCACTTGCCGAAACCGTCGCATCTATCGGCGCATTTCTCAACGTCGATCCGAAGACGCAGGCTGCCGTTGGACTCGAGCTCAACGCGAATCACTTGCGCGGCAAGACCGACGGGATCGTGACGGCCACTGCAACACCGATCCACCGTGGACGCCGCACGCATGTCTGGGAAATTCGGATCGAGGATGAGTCGGGCCGGCTTGTTTGCGTTGCCCGGTGTACCCTCGCGATCATCGATCGCGCGGGATAAGAATCACGCCGCCTGGACGGGGCTCTCGTCGATCCGCGTGGTCGCCGGTTCGGACGCTCGACGAGAAATTCTATCCTCGCTCTCCGTTGAGCGGGATGAAACGTTGATCAATGGGGCTTGTAGGTAATCCTGTAAATAGTGCCACCGGCGTCGTCAGCGACGTACATCGCGCCGTCCGGGCCGACTGCCATCCCGACGGGACGGTGCTTTGCCTTGTCTGGCTGGATGCTGTCGGGCGGCATTCCGGCGAAGCCATCGGCGAAGGTTTCGTAGGGCGCGCTCTCTGCGTCGTTGGCGAGGGGCTGAAACACAATTCGATATCCGGCCTGAGGCCGCGGCGCCCGGTTCCACGATCCGTGGAACGATATGAATGCACCGTTTCGATATCGCGCGGGGAACATTGATCCCGAATAGAACAGGAGCGACACCGGCGCCCAGTGGCCGGGGAACGCGGCGATTGGAGCCTTCTTGCTCGCGCAGCGCGTTGCCTTCGTGCCGTCGCCACCGTATTCCGGTGAATCGACCATCTTCTTCTGATCCATCCCGTAGTAGCAGTACGGCCAGCCAAAGTCATCGCCCTTGTTGATCTGAATCAGCTCCTCGCCCGGATTTTCGGCCTGATACTCGGGACTCGGAAAAATCGTGGGCCAGTTGTCGTGAAGCTGATCGCGCCCATGTTGAGTTCCGTAGAGCTTGCCATCGCCCGCAAACGCGAGTCCCATTCCGTTTCTGATGCCAGTCGCAAATCGCGCTGACGGCGCGAACGATTGATTCTTCCTGTTCGCGTCGAACAGCCAGATTCCCGCGCGCTTCTCGAGCTCGAGACACGGATCGACACCGGGCGACTCGATCTTGCGATCTTCCTTCTGACAGCTGTTCGTCGCGGAGCCGACGTTGACATACATCGATCCGTCGGTTGCGATCGCAAAATTGCGTGCGACGTGGCCCGGGTTGAACGGAAGCCCCTGAACGATGACTTCCCGACCGGTCGGAACGAGCTGCGAGTCGGGCCGCGCGTATCGCACGATCATCGTCCCTTCGTCAACGTAGAGATGACCGGCGTAGAGTCCGATTCCAGTGTTACCAGCCGAGCCGATGCGACGGACGATGTCGGCATGGCCGTCGTGAGTGGTGTCCCTCAATGCGACGAAAGACGCCTTCGCAACTCCAGTCGGCAGCTTAGCACCGCCACCGCCTTCGAGCGTGACGTACACGTCGCCGTTCGGGCCAACGACAATGTGACGGGCGTGCGTGAGACTATCGGCGAAAACGGACGCGCAGAAGCCGACTGGCAGAGTGAGGCCTGCATTGTTTCCGGGACAGCCGGGATCGGCCGAAACCCGCGATGACGTCGAATTGGCCGGTGGGGCCTTCGGCGCGTCCTTCCCGGGCCCGCCGCATCCGGTCACCATGACTACTAGTCCCGCCGCGGCGATAGCAGCCGGCAAGTGACGTACGCATCTCAACGGCATCTGCTCCGATGGAGTTCAACTCAATCGGGGCGCAAGAAGCAGTCCCGTAACCGACACCATCGGACCCTGAAATCGGGAACATCCGCTTGCCTTCGGCGGTAGACTATGTATGTCCAAGCTCAAGACCGTGGGCCTGCTTGCGCTGCTCGCTCCGCTGATCGTCAGCTACGATTCGAAGCGTTCACTGCTGAACCCCGTTGATGAGATCGGTGCGGCTGTTGCCAGCGCATCCGAGACCATCACCGGGAATCTTCGCGCGGGCAGGCACCTGGGCTTCGATACGTACGCGTATCCGGGCGACAACGCGATGCTCGCGTGGAAACAGGACGGCGCACCGTACGAGTGGGTTGGCTACTACCTCCCGTCAGCGCCCTGTCACAAGGGCGACACGTGGTCGGGCAAGCGGCAGAAGCTGACTGACATGGGATGGGGTCTTGCCGTGATCTACGTCGGGCAGCAGGTCTGGAGCGGCGTTCCGCGCCAGAAGATCGTGCAGACCCGCTATATCACGAAGCGCGTCAAACAGGTCAGGCGTGTCAAGGGACGCCGCCTGGCCCATTACGTGACAACGAAAATCCCCGTGAAGGTCGTCACTTACGCCCGCGCCGAGCCCGGCCAGTCGTGCTCGACTCATCTGGTGAGCGCGGATCGCGGGACGAGAGATGCGAGCGATGCGATTGCCACCGCCGCGACTGAGGGTTTTGCACACAACACCGTCATCTTCCTGGATATCGAGCGCATGGACACGGTGCCGGCGGCGATGCGCGACTACTACAAGGCATGGACCAGGCGCGTCCTCGCCGATGGTCGCTATCGCCCTGGATACTACGCCCATGACTTCAACGCGAAGTTGATCTATCGTGACGTGGCGAGTGTGTTCGTCGATGCCGGCCGGCTCGATCAGCCACCGTTCTGGATTGCCAGCGGGCGTGGTTTCTCCGAAGACAAGCAGCCACATGAAGTCGGGCATGAGTTTGCGCAGGTTTGGCAGGGAATCCTCGATGTCGTCCAGACCCATAACGGCGTTCGTCTCCCGATCGATGTGAACGTGGCGAGCGGGTCGTCTCCCTCTGCGGGGGACTGACAACAACGTTCGATGGGCCGGCATCAGCACCAGCCCGTTCGCAGGCGGGGAGTGCCGCTCGAGCGGGCCGCAGCCGCGGTGATCATGATTCACGGTCGCGGTGCCTCGGCGGAAAATATCCTGAGCCTGGCCGTCGCGATTGACGGCGTTATGGCGGGTAGCGGGTATGTCGCTGAACAGGAGATGGCCCCGAGGGGCCCTTTTTTTGTGCCCGCGCGTACGCGGCGCCGCAACGCTGGTTATCGTTAACTGACCCGGAAGTCGCTCGGCATCCGAGCGACAGGCTCCATTACCGTTCGACAGACGATCTTGACAGACAAGTCGGCCAGGAAGGGCGTCAACTATCAGCGTGCGTGGTCAGAGGCGCGCGAGCTGGTCTGGCGGCATCGGCGCTCGCTCATGATTGGACTGCTGCTGATGCTCGTCAATCGACTCACCGGACTTGTTCTTCCGGGAAGCTCAAAGTGGCTCATCGACAGCGTGCTGGCGAAGCATCGCGGCGAGCTGCTCATTCCGATTGCACTGGGTGCCGCGGCTGCCGTCATTGTTCAGGCAGCCACCAGCTACGCGCTGTCCCAGGTGGTCAGCATCGCGGCCCAACAGGCAATCACTGACATGAGAATGAGCGTGCAGAAGCACGTTCTCCATCTCCCCGTCTCCTACTTCGACTCCACGAAGACCGGCGTGTTGATCTCGCGCATCATGACTGACGCCGAGGGTGTACGGAATCTCGTCGGGACGGGGCTGATTCAGCTTGTTGGGGGGCTGGTAACCGCGGTCATCGGCATCGGTGTTCTCTTCGTCCTCAACTGGCGTCTCACCACGATCATGCTTGTCATCCTGCTGTCATTCGGCGGGCTGATGGCTCTCGCGTTCTCGCGACTTCGTCCGCTCTTTCGCGAGCGCAGCGTCATCAATGCCGAGGTGACCGGCCGCCTCGCCGAGTCACTCGGCGGCGTTCGGATTCTCAAGGTTTACGTGGCCGAGAAGCGCGAGGAAGAGAGATTTGGCGAAGGGGTGCAGCGCCTGTTCGACAATGTTCGGCGAACAATTACGGGGACATCGATTGTTGGTGCGGGCGCAACGGTGATCATCGGCGCGATCGGAGTGTTGATGATCGTGATGGGCGGCCGCTCGATTCTGAACGGTACGATGACGCTCGGCGGGCTCGTGATGTACATCTTCTTTATCGGGCTGGTTGCCGCGCCGTTGATTCAGATCGCCTCCGTCGGAACGCAGATCAGCGAAGCGTTTGCAGGGCTCGACCGCATCCGCGAGATCCGCGACATGGCGACGGAAGACGATCATGATGAGGGCCTTGCGAGGATGGAGGAAATCGGGGGGCGGGTCGAGTTTCGCGACGTCAGCTTTTCGTATGTGCCGGGAATCGAGGTGCTCAAGCACGTTTCATTCGCGGCCGAAGCGGGCTCGACGACTGCGCTGGTGGGATCGAGCGGGTCGGGAAAGAGCACTCTCATCGGCCTGGTAATGGCCTTCAACCGTCCTGATTCAGGCGACATTCTGATCGACGGCCAGGATCTGATCGACGTGCGGCTTCGCGACTATCGAGCACAACTGGGTGTGGTGCTTCAGGACAACTTTCTGTTTGATGGGACCATCAAGGACAACATCGCGTTCGCTCGACCGAGTGCGACTGATGAGGAAGTTCGGGACGTCAGCCGCATCGCGCATTGCGACGAGTTCATCAATGGATTTCCGGACGGTTACGAGACGATTGTCGGCGAGCGTGGTGTGAAGCTCTCAGGCGGGCAACGCCAGCGTGTTGCGATTGCCCGGGCAATTCTCGCCGACCCGCGCATTCTGATTCTCGACGAAGCGACGAGCAGCCTCGACAGCGAGAGCGAAGCGATGATTCGCGATGGACTCCAGTCGCTCCGGCATGGACGAACCACGTTCGTCATCGCACATCGCCTCTCGACCATCGAGAGCGCGGATCAGATTCTGGTTATCGAAGGCGGCGAGATCGTTGAGCGCGGAACTCACCGGCAGTTGATCACGCTCGCCGGCCGGTATCGGCAGCTTTATGACAAGCAGTATGGAATGGAGCGGGACCGCTTCATCAATCCGGGCGAGGACTTCACGCCGGAACCTGTTCCGTCGCTTGGCGAATTGAGCGTTGCGCGGCCGCCGGCGCGGGCGCTCTAGCGCAAGCCAGTCGCTCGCGGTCTCGCGCGACAACCGGAGTCGATAAGCATGAACATGAACGGCCAGGAGATGGGACAATGACAGATTATCACGGACGGAAATTTCTTCGCGGGATCGTCGCTGCTGGCGCGCTGACGATGGTTGCCTGCGGCGGCAGCGACATGACGGATCCGGGGCCGGTGCTTCCCGCCAGTCCGTTCGAGCTCGTTGTCGAAGGTCTGGGTCCGGTGCCGGAGCGATACACCGCAGAACTTTCCGTTCGCGGGAATTATGGATACACGACGACGTGGGGGACGCGAAGGGCAACCGGTATCGCTGCTCGCGGAAATGCGATCAAGATCTGGGACGTGTCGTCGGCCAAGCCTGCACTCATCGATTCGGTGATCGTCGCCGATGCGACAACGCTGGGCGACGTTCAGATCATCGATGACGGGAAGTATCTCGTGGTCGCGACCGAAACGACGAATGGTTCGATCGTCATCTTCGATCTCCAGAATCCTGCTCGGCCAGTGCAGATCGCCAGGTATCATGATGCGGATACGGACCCCGGGGTTCATACGGCGGAGGTGCAGGCGGTGAACGGAAAGCTGTACGGGTTCTTGTCGATCGACCAACGCGGCTCGACCCCGGCGCGACTGGTGATTCTCGATCTGTCTGCACCAGCGTCACCGGTCAAGGTTTTCTCGCAGGTCATGGGCAATCCGTACGTCCATGATGTTTATGTGCGGGACGGTATCCTCATGACCGCGCTGTGGAACGACGGGATGACCATCTTCGACATCGGCGGGGGCGGGAAAGGTGGAACGCCGGCTGCCCCTGTGCAGCTTGGCAACGTAAAAACCGTTGGCGGCAACGTACACAACATCGTGTGGTTCCACGATGCGGTGACTGGATCGAAGAAGTACGCATTCATCGGTGAA
>JBBSFT010000028.1:0-25232 GCA_038254845.1 Gemmatimonadales bacterium
AAAGCATCGGGATCGGAGGCGATCTCGTGATTCTAAATGAAGGTGCCGACGACGTGATCCAGTCGCTCGCAAGCGCGCTTGCGGTCGAGGTTGTTTCCGTGAAGGCCGGCGCGGATCTGGATGCGGCAGGCGGGATTTTTCTTCGCCGAGCTGACGCATTGAGCACCGATGCGGCGATGCTGCTTCGGCGGGCTGCACGGGTTCATGTCGACTGCGGCGACTTCGATCTCGATTCGCTTCTCGGCGAAAAACCGAAGGATTCAGGCCCGTTTTCGGCAGCAGCGGGGGCTTCGCCGGCTAGCCCGGCTTATCTTCGCGCCGTCGACCCCCCAGGAGACGCGGATCTCGGTTTTTTTAACGGGATCGGCGGTTTTAACGACCGGAATGAGTACGAAATTAATCTAACTGGAGATGCCTTGCCACCCGCGCCGTGGGCCAACGTCATTGCCAACGACGCAGCCGGTTTCATCGCCAGCGAGACAGGTGCCGGCGCAACCTGGGCCATCACCAGCAGTGCATTCCGGCTCAGCCCATGGCAGAACGATCCGGTGAGCGACCGCCCGGGCGAATGCATCTACATCAGTGATGACGAAGCGGGGCATACCTGGACTCCGACTGCGCAGCCAATCCGCGACTCCACCCCGTACCGCGTGAAGCACGGAGCTGGATACTCGGTCTTCGAGCACGACCATGACGGAATTACATCCTCGCTGCGCATGGGCGTTCCGCTCGACGATCCGGTGAAACTAGAGATCCTGACACTCACGAACACCACCACCCGCGATCGTTCCCTCACCATCACGCACTACGTGGAATGGGTGCTCGGCTCGACTCGGGAGATCACCGCCTCGCATGTGACGAGCTGCCTCGAGCCGTCAACGAGCGTGATCCTGGCCGCAAGCAATCTCAATTCGGAGTTTGCGGATACCGTCGCGTTTTCCGGTGCAAGCGAGCCGCTCACCGGTCACAGCGTTTCGCGTCGCGAGTTCCTCGGTCGCAACGGAACCCTCATGGCTCCCGATGCGCTCCGCAAGGATCGACCTGCGCTCGGAAACGATACCGCTGACCCCTGCGCTGTCCTTCAGTGCAGTATCAACCTCGCTCCGGGCGAGACGAAATCCATCTCCTTCGTGCTTGGAGCAGAGTCCGGGCGACACGGCGCGCTCGCGATGGCCGAGCGTTACGGAAGTGTGGAGCGGGCGAATCAGGGAATCGATGCGGCTGCTTCCGCATGGCGACAGAGACTCGGCGTAATCACCGTCCGGACGCCTGAATCATCGTTCGACCTGATGGTGAATCAGTGGGCGCTTTACCAGGCGCTTTCATGCAGGGTATGGGGCCGCACCGCGGTCTATCAATCGAGTGGCGCGTACGGATTCAGGGATCAGCTTCAGGACGTGATGGCATTTGTATATGCCGAGCCGCGGCTGGCGCGCGAGCAGATTGTGCGGGCGGCTTCGCGGCAGTTCGAGGAAGGCGACGTTCAACATTGGTGGCATCCGCACAGTGGCCGCGGAATTCGCACGCGGTTCTCCGACGATCTCGTGTGGCTGCCGTTTGTCGTCGACCACTACCTGCGCGTGACGCATGACGACACGGTTCTCGACGAGCGCACGCAGTACCTCACGATGCGGCATCTCATGCCGGACGAGGATGAGGTCTACGCGGTGCCCGACACGTCAACGCTCGATGCGACGATCTTCGAGCATTGCGTTCATGCACTTGCCCGAGCGTGCACGTCGGGGGAACACGGCCTGCCGCTGATGGGCAGTGGCGACTGGAACGACGGAATGAATCGCGTCGGCAGCGGCGGCAAGGGCGAGAGCGTGTGGCTCGCCTGGTTTCTCATCACCAATCTCAGAAATTTTGCGGACCACGCGGACGCGCGAGCGCGCAGTGACATCGCGGTAGAGCTCCGCGGCAAGGCCGAGTCGTATCGTGCGGCGATCGAGCAGCACGCGTGGGATGGCGAGTGGTACCGTCGCGCGTACTATGACGATGGCGCAACGCTCGGCTCGCGCACGAATGGTGAATGCCAGATCGACTCGATTGCGCAGAGCTGGAGTGTGATCTCGAAAGCCGGCAATCCCGACCGGAGTGCTATCGCGATGAAGTCGCTTAACGCGAGACTCGTCAGAGATGATGCGCGACTCATCATGCTGCTGACTCCGTCGTTCGATCGAGGGCCGCACGATCCCGGTTACATCCAGGGTTATCTGCCAGGCGTGCGGGAGAACGGCGCGCAGTACACACACGCAGCGTTGTGGGCGGTGCAGGCGACTGCGCTTCAGGGCAACGGCGATCGGGCGATGGAGCTGTATCAGATGATCAATCCAATCACGCATGCTCTCACGCCCGAAGCGGTCGCTGTCTACAAGGTCGAGCCGTATGTCGTTGCAGCTGATGTCTATACAGCCGAGGGGCACCTCGGCCGCGGCGGATGGACATGGTACACGGGCTCGGCGAGCTGGCTGTATCGCGTTGGGCTCGAGTCCATTCTCGGGTTCACGAAGCGCGGTCAGAAACTCATCATCGATCCGTGTATTCCGTCGACATGGCCGGGGTTCTCGATCGAGTATCGATACGGGTCGTCTGTATACGCGATCACTGTCAGTAATCCGGGTGGGCTCGCGCGGGGGGCGGCGCAGACGATCGACTTGGTCGATGATGGGGAGAGGCACGAAGTCCTTCTTTCTCTGGCGTGAGCGGGAAAGATCAAAAGCAGACCCACACATAGAACTACCCAGCCACCGGCTGTACGCTACAAACTGCGCTTTGGGCTTTGTGCCCGGCACACAGCCTGAAGCGCTTTTTGTAGCCATGAGCCGGAAGCTGGGTAGTTCTAAGTATGGGTTGGTGGTTCCGCCCCTATTCTTCTTCCATGAACGGGTACCTATAGTCGAGTGGAGGGGAGAATGTCTCCTTGATGTTCCGCGCGCTTACCCACCGCGTGAGGTTCAGCTTCGATCCCGCCTTGTCGTTCGTGCCGGATCCTCTTGCCCCACCGAACGGCTGCTGCCCGACCACCGCGCCTGTCGGCTTGTCGTTCACGTAGAAATTTCCGGCTGCGTTTCGCAACGCTAACTGAGCCGTGCGAACCGCTGACCTGTCACGCGCGAAGACAGCGCCGGTGAGCGCGTACGGCGATGTCTGATCGACGATACCGAGCGTCTCCTCGTATTTCGCGTCAGGGTAGACGTGAGCAGTGACGACCGGTCCGAAAATCTCCTCGCACAGAAGCTTATAGCCGGGGTCGTGCGTCTCGACGAGCGTTGGCTCGATGAAGTAGCCATCTTCCCCCTTGACGCCGCCGCCCGCGATGATCTTCGCATTCGAGCGGCCGTGCGTGACATACTCGCCGATCTTGTCGAACGCACGCTTGTCGATCACGGCGCCCATGAAATTCCGGAAATCGGCGGGGTCGCCCATCTTGATCTCCTTCATGATCGCCACCGTTCGGTCACGCACTTCGGGCCAGATCGACTCCGGCACGTACACTCTGCTCGCGGCCGAGCATTTCTGGCCCTGATACTCGAATCCGCCGCGGGCGATCGCGACGGAGAGAGCGACCGGATCGGCTGACGAGTGCGCGACGATGAAATCCTTGCCGCCAGTCTCGCCGACAATTCGCGGATACGAGCGATAATTCGACATGCTCGCGCCGATCGTCTTCCACATGTTGTTGAACACGCTCGTGCTTCCGGTGAAATGCACGCCGGCCAGATCCCGATGTGCGAGCAGCTTGTCCGAGATCATTCCCGCATCGCCCGGCACGAAGTTGATGACACCCGGCGGGAGCCCGGCTTCTTCGAGCAGCTTCATCAGGTAGTACGCCGATACCATTGCACTCGACGCGGGCTTCCAGATCACGGTATTGCCCATGAGTGCCGGCGCCGTCGGAAGATTGCCGGCGATCGACGTGAAGTTGAACGGCGTCACCGCGTAGACGAAACCCTCGAGCCCGCGGTAGTCGAGCTGGTTCCACATCGTGTGATCGCTGAGCGGCTGCTCGTCGTAGAGCTGCTGGGCGTAGTGCGGATTGAACCGCCAGAAATCGATCAGCTCGCATGCCGAGTCGATCTCCGCCTGAAACGCCGTTTTCGATTGGCCGAGCATGGTGGCGGCGTTGATTGTCGCGCGCCAGGTGGTGGTGAGGAGCTCAGCCGCCTTGAGAAACACGGATGCCCGGTCTTCCGACGACCAGTTCGCCCAGTCGCGAGCCGCGTTGCGCGAAGCGGCGATTGCGGCATCGACATTGTCGGGAGTCGTCTTGTGCCAATCGGCAAGCACGTGGCGGTGATTGTGCGGCATCACCGACTGGGCGAGCTCTCCGCTTCTGACTTCGTTGCCCCCGATGATCGCTGGAATGTCGATTCGTTCCGCGGCCATCGACGCGAGCCGATCTTTCAACGAGGCGCGCTCCGCAGATCCCGGTGCGTAGCTCTTCACCGGCTCGTTCACCGGAATCGGCACGCGCCGGTTGCCGTTGAATCCCGATCCCGTTGTCGCCGAGCTGGCCGGAGCGGGCGTGAACGCAGCATGCTCCTCTTTTTCGTTGTCCGTGGAGTTGGTTGTTGCGGGCGCCGGTCGAAGAGTCGAAGCAGACATTATGGGATCCTCGGTGGTGATGAGCGACAAGGCTCAAAGATACGCGCGGCCCAACTGAGGGCGAACCCCTGTGCGCCCCGACGAGTCGTCGCTGTAGCTTTGAGGAGAATGCGTGTCTCTGCCACAATTCTCCTGATTTTTCTCGGCGCGTGCGCGAACGATTCCGTGACGTGGAGCGATCCCGTTTTCAGCGGAAGTCCCGTCGCGCCGAACGAATATTCAGCTTGGACGATCGCCGATGCGATGGGATGTCAGGCCTCGCTCCGGAAATCCGCGGTCCTCAATGGCGGATTTGCAACATGGTGGAGAGTGCGGCCCGACAGCAGTGCAGTGTTGATGGTTGCGAGATTGACGAGCGCTGGGATCAACGAGCCTGTCGTAGCCGATTCGACGGACAGAAGCCGGCGAGGATGTAGCCGGCCCGCGCCGGCGATCGCGGTAGACAGCGAAAGCGGCTATGTCCATGTCGCCTACTTTCTCGAGCCCGATGCAGGCTCGGGAATTTTCTTTGCGCACTCGATGGACAGTGGATCGACATTTCACTCGCCTGTCCCAATCGTGTTTGGCCGGAACCCCTCGCGAGTGAGCGTGGCATCGCGCGGGAACAAAGTGATCGTTGCATTCGAGGATCCAAACGCAGCCGAGCCAATCGTCGGCGTGTCACTCTCGCGAACGATGGGTCACCTGTTCGAGGAGCGAATGTCTGTGTCGTCGGGCAATGGCCGGGCGGAGCAACCGGTCATTCGGCTGTCGCACGATTCCATTCACCTGTGGTGGAGCGAGTACTCGGCGGACCCGGCGGTGAGTGCAACACGGTCGGCGTACGAGTCCGGCCGCTGGCGCTGACGAACCACTCACATTGCGCTGCCGTTCCAGATGCCTGGTTTCGGTCGGAGCGAGGGGTCCGGAACCAACTGCAAGCGGAGTGACGATGAAATGGCGAGCGGCGGCGGGGCGGTCAGCGTCCTTCTCGCGTCGTTCGGACTGAAATTCTGATCGAGCAGCACGCTTTCTGCGCTTGGAGCAACCATGGCAAAATATCTCGGCGCCCATACGATCAATAACGGCGGCATTCAGATGGCGGTGAAGCGGGCGGGCAATGCGGGCATGACCGCGATGCAGCTCTTCACTGCCATTCCCAAGTATTACGGAGACAAGGTCTCGATCAAGCCGGAGCGCGTGGAGCGGTTCAAGGCCGCACTGGCGGAGACGAAGATCAAATCTCAGAACGTGGTGGTGCATGCGGCATATGTGTTGAGCGTCGCGACACCGGACGATGACAAGTGGGCTCGGGCGGCTGCCGGGCTCGCGAAGGAGATGGAGCGGTCGAGCGCGATCGGCGCGGGTTGCGTGTGCTTTCACTCGGGCTCGGCCGGCGATAGCGAGAGATCGGAGTCGGCGAAAAGGATCGCGAAGGCGATGGTGCACGCATTGAGTGCAGCGGATTCCGAGACGCGGCTGCTGATCGAGAACACCGCAGGGGCGGGGCGGACAATGGGCAAGACGGCGGATGAGATCGCCGACATTCTGTCGCACATTCCGAAGTCGCTGCGGCCGCGGACTGGGTACGGGCTCGACACCTGTCACCTCTTTTCCTCGGGCTATGACATCACTCACTCGAAGGAAATGCTCTCGGCGATCATTGACGATTTCGAGGAGAAGTCCGGCGAGGCGCCGTCGTTTTTTCACCTGAACGACAGCGAAGGCGCCCTCGGGTCGAACAAGGATCGCCACGTATTGATCGGTGATGGGGCGATTGGGGAGAAGCCGTTTCGGTGGCTGATGGAGGACAAACGGACCAGTGGTGTTCCGCTGATTCTCGAGACGCCGCAGGAGAATTACGAGATTGCGGATGACGATCCGGCGCCGGACCCGTACGATGTGAAGATGATGGAGCTTCTTCTCTCGTAAAATCGCCCGCTTTCCCCTTGCAATTGTATGATGTAGCTATACTTTGCCTCGCGAGACGCGCACCGGCGTCGGCGAAATCAGCCCGACCGATTCAACCACTCAGGAGAAGAGATGGCAACTGCGAAGAAGAAGAGCACGGCGAAGAAGTCGTCCTCGAAGTCAGCAGCCAAGAAGTCGACGGCGAAGAAGAGTTCCGCGACACGCGGCGCAGCGAAGAAGTCGTCCGCAGGCAAATCTTCGGCGAAAAAGAAATCGACGACGAAGCGTCAGCCCAGCGCCGCGTTCATGAAGCCGATGCAGCCGAGTGCCGAGCTGGCCGCAGTCGTTGGATCAGCCCCGCTCCCCCGCACTGAAGTCACGAAGAAACTGTGGGCTTATATCAAGCGGAAGGGACTGCAGGATTCGAAGAACAAGCGCATGATCAACGCCGATGACAACCTCCGTCCCGTGTTCGGTGGAAGCAAGCAGGTTTCCATGTTCGAAATGACACGGCTTGTAAACAAGCACCTGAGCTAAGCACATTGGCAGTCGCATCGAGCAAGGGGCGCGCCCAACCAGCGCGCCCCTTTGCGCAGCCGTCAGCGCTGCGCCGATTCTGGGAGAATTTCAAGGCGCTTCTCAGTGCGCTGATTTTTTTCGTGTTTCTCCGGACGTTCATCCTCGAGGCGTACCGGATTCCGTCGGGCAGCATGATCCCGACCCTGCTCGTCGGTGACTGGCTGTTCGTCAACAAGCTGGTGTACGGCCCGCACATTCCGTTCACGAATGTGAATCTTCCCGGCTACAAGGATCCCGAGCGCAACGATGTTGTTGTGTTCAAGTCGCCGGATCAAAAAGACCAGCCGTGGGATCCGAATCCGACGCTGGTCAAGCGTCTCGTCGGTATGCCCGGCGACACGCTGTACATGCGCAAAGGCCAGCTCTATGCGAACGGCCAGCCGCAGCGAAGCAAGTTCGGTACGACGATTGTTCAGGAATTCGACTCGGTCGATCCGCTCATGGACTGGCAAAAATCGGTTGGGCTCGCAGCGTCGCGCTTCGGCGCCGCGCCAGCGCAGCCGAGCCATGACAACTGGGGCCCGTTCGTCGTTCCGGCCGGTCACTATTTCATGATGGGCGACAGCCGCTACAACTCGAAGGACAGTCGCTACTGGAGCTTCGTGCCGCGGGAGAACATCAGAGGAAAGCCGATGTTCGTGTACTACGCCTATAACGCCGATGACAGCGACAAGCCCCTCCCGTTCATCACCGACATCCGGTGGAGCAGGATCGGGCACTGGATCAGGTAGCTATTCCGAGACCAGCGCGAGCGGCTTTGTAAAAGTCGAGTCGAACGTTATCGCACGATGGTACTCGTCGGGAACGTAGTCGGGGTCGATGACGATGTACCCGTCACCAATGCGGAGTACGTGAACCTGCCGGTCCAGCTTCGGATCGTGAATCACCTGGCTGTAGGCGTTCGCTGCCCGGGTGCATGTTTCCGCATCGCTGACCGGGCTGATATCCCACGATTTGACGCGGGGTATGTTGTAAGCCGCGAGCGTTTTCGAGGCAATCGCGTCGCGCCGCCTCATCAGTGACTTGAAGAGCTGCTGATTGTATCTCGATCCGGGAACCGGCCTCATACATCCGGCATAGTGCGGATGCGGAAATGCCACCGGGCTGAGCGCCAGAATCGGCGTGGCCGCAACAATCGCGGCAATCCAGAGTCTGTTATGCATTGCGTTAATACGACGTTTCTGGCCGGTCGCGGGTAACGGGTACTACATTCCGACCATGCGCGATTTCATCGCCAGACAGAACAGTGAGCGGCTGCGGCAGCGTCTTACCGGCGGCTTCAAGGTCCGCGAGCCGGCAGCGTTCACGCGTCTCGCGAAATCGGTCATCGACATGGCGCTCGTCACCGGAGTCGTTGCACGACTGTATCGGGCGATCGTGCTCAGCAGGTCTGAAAGCGCCAGCGGATTATTCGTCGCGTCAACGCTGACTGTCGGCGCGTTGTTCCTGCTTGCGATGGCGACGATCCACCTGAGCCGATTTCCGCTTCGCGACTGGTTGTGGAGGGCACCGGTGTTCGCCGCACTCGAAGGCGCATCGGAGATGCTCGCGAGTCTCCTGCTAATTTCGCTGAGCCGCGAGCCATTGGGCACCGGTGCCGCACACTTCCACGACTGGCCCGGTATGGCTCTCAGGACACTGCTGTGGAGAGTCATCACCATCTCCGCGTTCGCCCTATTGCTTGCCGGTGTCGTGAAGTGGGTGCGATACATGCTGCTCAGAAAAGAGCACGCGGCATGGAGTGACGGTACCGTGAGAGCAGGCATCCCCGGCGAGGGTTTTTTGGAACGGCGTCGCAATCCGTAGCCCACGGCGACAACCAACTACTTATTATTCGAAGGAATCAGTACACAACAACAAGCGGGGACGAATCATGTACGACGAGAGAATGGTTACACCGATGCGGCAGGAACTCACGCGGCTCGGTGTTGAAGAGATGCGGACAGCCGAAGAAGTCGATGCAAAACTGAAGGATTCGAAGGGCACGACACTCGTGGTGGTGAACTCAGTGTGCGGATGCGCGGCGCGGAATGCGCGGCCCGCTGTCGCCCGCGCGATTCAGCACGCGGTGAAACCCGATGCACTGACCACGGTCTTTGCCGGCCAGGACACGCAGGCCGTTCAACGCGCCCGCAGCTATTTCACCGGGTATCCCCCGTCGTCACCACAGATCGGTCTTCTCAAGGACGGCAAGGTCGTGTTCATGCTCGAGCGACACCAGATCGAGGGCCGCACGGCCGGAGAGATCGCCGATGATCTAGTCGGAGCATTCGACCGGTACTGCGAAACCCCAATGTCGGCTCAGGTGGCCAGCTAACCTTTATTGAGAACGAAAGGCCGCGTCGAAAGACGCGGCCTTTTTTCAACCCGGTCAGTTGGAGCGTTTTGAGTTTACAGTCGTCGGGTTTTCAGTTTATGAGTTTTTCGGAATTTGAACCGAACAACGGTCCAACTGAAAAAACTGTACATTCAAAACGCGCCAACTGACTGGGTTTATCGGGAATAGCTGGTCCACCGCATCATTTCTCCAAGCGTAGCGCGCTTTCCGTACATCAACAATCCAACCCGATAGACTCTCGCCGCAAACCACGTCGCGAGAAAACACGCCGCCGTCACGCCAATCAATGACCCCGCCAGCTCGTACCACGGCACACTCCCGAGCGCGAGCCGCAACGGCATGATGATCGGAGCAGAGACGGGGAGCATCGACATCACCTGCGCCAGCCGCGATGTCGGATTGAGCAGAATCGGATTGATGAAGATCGCCGTCGCCACGAGCAGGATCAGCATCGGCTGCACCGCCTGCTGCGCCTCCTGCTCGCTGTTCACCGATGCCCCGACAGCCGCATACAGCGACGAATAGAAAATAAACCCGAGAACGAAGAACAGCAGCAGCAGCACCGCGAGGCCAACCGAAATCTCCGGCAGCGCAAATGGCATTGTACTCACGCCGAACCTGAGGAGAATCGGCTGGCGCAACTTGAACATCACCACGGTCGTGATGACCCACAGAATCTGCTGCGTCAGCCCAACCGCTCCAACGCCGAGGATCTTGCCGGCGAGCAGTGTCTCCGCCGGGACGCTCGACACGATGACCTCGGCCACCCGCGTCGTCTTCTCCTCGAGCACACCCCTCAGCACATTCTGCCCATAAAGCACAATCGACATGTACAACAGGAATGCGATTCCACCGGCGAAGATGATACTGACAGTCCCCGATCCACCGCGTCCCTTGTCGGTGATCCGCTCCGAGTTCAATCGAAGCGGAATGAAAGTCAGATCGCGCACTCTGCTCGAATCGATTCCCGCCGACTGAAGACGCTGGGCGAGCAGTGCTTCCTTCACCGCCGACCGAAGCCGCTCCATGTCACCGAGGGATGTCGCGTTTCTCCCGGCATACCGCGCTTCCTCGCCGCCGAGGGTGCGCGCGTCGGCAACGAGGTAGCCGCTGATCTGCTTTGCCATCACCTGCTTCGTCGCCGTGCTCTCCGCTGCCGTGAGCTCGCCGGGCTTGATCACCATGACCTGCGGTGGAACCGCGTCAGACTGGCGCTCGCGATTCATGATATCGGCTATGCGCTGGCCGATTCCGGTGGTGGTCGCATCGAGAATTCGCGAATTCGTGAACTCCGTGCTTCCCTTCGAGTTCCGCGCGAGCACAGCCGGAACGATGATCATCGCGCTGAAGAAGATCGGACCTAACACCGTCGCGAAAATGAACCACTTGGTGCGAACGCGCTCGAGGTACTCGCGCTTGATAATTGCCCAGAGCTTAGCCATGTCCGGTCATCCCCATTTCAACTCCCCTTGCCCCAACCTTCTCGAGGAAGATCTGATGCAGCGACGGCTGCACGATCTCGAAGCGATTGACCGTCGCGCCAGTATCGACAATCCGCCGCAACAAGTCCTGCGGCTCGGCGCCGTCTGCCATCTCGATCTCGAAATAGCGGTTCGAGTCGTCCACCCTGTCCACCAGCGTGCCGTCGCTTAGAACCCGCGAAACCTCCGGCGACGGATCGCCGGCGAGACCGAGGGCGACGTTGCGCGTTCCGTGCGATGACTTGATATCGCCGATGGATCCATCGAGCACCTTCTCGCCGCGCGCAATGATGCACACCGAATCGCAGATCCGCTCGGCGTTGTCCATCAAATGGGTGCTGAAAATGACAGTCTTGCCACGCTGCTTGAGCTCGACGATGCTGTCCTTCAGTGCCTGGGCGTTGATCGGATCGAGGCCACTGAACGGCTCATCGAGAATGACGACATCGGGATCGTGCAGCATCGTCCCAATGAACTGGACTTTCTGCTGCATTCCGCGCGAGAGCTCATCGATCTTGGACAAACCCCAATCCTTATCGGACGTCTTCAGATCGAGCCGAATAAGCCATTCATCGATCTTCTTGTCGGCAGCGGCGGCCTTCATCCCCTTGAGCTCGGCGAGAAAGCGGAGAACCCGGCGAACCTGCATCTTGCGGTAGAGGCCGCGTTCTTCGGGGAGGTAACCGATATGGCTTGTGATATTCGGGTCGCTCGCCGGCCGGCCGAGAATTCGGATCGATCCGGAATCAGGGGCGATGATATTGAGGATCATGCGGATCGTCGTCGTCTTGCCGGCCCCGTTCGGCCCAAGCAGTCCGTACACCGCGCCTCTCGGCACCCGCAACGACAGATCGCGCACCGCTACGTGCTCGGCGTAGCGCTTGACCACGTTGTCGATCTCGATGCTGTATTCGGGCATTTGGTTGGCGGCAGATAGTAGGCGTACAATATAGACGGGACGCTAACCAGAGGCGGATGACCGACCAGAAAGCTTTCAGACCCTTTGCACCGAATGGCGTAAAAGGAAGCATCCGCTTCGATCGAAACGAGTTTGCGGGCGCATTCGGTGATATCGGCACCGATCTGCCGCTCATCGTCGGGATGATTCTCGCCGCGGGTCTTCATAGCGCGAGCGTGCTGGTGATGTTCGGACTCATGCAGATGATGACTGCGTTCACGTACCGCATGCCGATGCCGGTCCAGCCACTGAAGGCAGTCGCCGTGCTCGTCATCGCCGGGAAAGTGACGCCGGAAGTTCTCTACGGTGGTGGACTCGCGATTGGAATCGTGATGCTCGTGCTCGCCGCAACGGGAGCGATCACGTGGCTGGCAAAGGTCGTCCCGCGACCCGTCATTCGCGGGCTTCAGCTTGGACTCGGCATTCAGCTTTCGCTGCTCGCGCTTCGCGACTACGTGCAGTCAGACGGCGTTCGTGGCTACGTACTCGCCGCCGTTTCATTCGCGATCATCGCGTGGTTTTTGGGCAACCGGCGCTTTCCGCCATCGCTGATCGTGATCGCGGTTGGCGTTGTGTACGCATTCGTGTTCAAGCTTTCGCCACACGACGTGAGCGGGGTCATCGGCTTCGCGCTGCCTCGCGTGAGACCGGTGACCCTCGACAACGTGATCGCCGGCTTCATGCTGCTCGCGATTCCGCAGATTCCACTTTCTCTCGGAAACTCAGTCCTTGCAACGAAGCAGGCAGTGGGCGATCTGTTTCCCGGTCGGTCGATTGGAGTCCGACGGCTCAGCTTCACGTACGCAGCAATGAATCTGGTGAACCCGTTCTTCGGGGGGGTTCCGACATGTCATGGATCCGGCGGACTTGTCGGCCATTACACGTTCGGTGCGCGCACCGGTGGGTCGATCATCATCTACGGGTCGCTGTTCCTGACGCTCGGACTCTTTTTCGCGAACGGTTTTCAACAAGTCGTGCAGGTTTTTCCATTGCCCGTGCTCGGTGTGCTTCTGTTTTTCGAAGGAGTGGCGCTGATGATGTTTGCCCGCTCCGAAACAGCGAGCCGCCGGAACTTCTTTGTCGTGCTGGCGACCGGAATCATCGCCAACGGACTGCCGTACGGTTACGCGAGCGCGCTCGTCATCGGAATGGTGTTGTACTACGGCGCGAAGGGGTTGACCGGCGAGCCCGTCTGAACCGTCTGGTGGACCTACTGCACCTCGATCAGCCTGCTCGTCGCTGCCGCCGCCTGGCTGCTCGGTCTCGCTTCAACCCTCAGGTTGTAGCGTCCCTTCGGGATCAATGACAGATCGAGGATCACTGACCGTGTCGTAATGCTGCCGAGCGAGGGACTCTCCCGCCACGAGATGCTGAGCGGGCTCGTGCGCTGCGTCACCCCGATTGCCTCGCCAAGTCGTTCGAGCGGCCCGTGTGAAACGCGTGTGAGCGTCAGCGACATCGGCAATGCACTATCGGCTTTGGCCAGGCCATACACTTCCCAGTAGATGCCAAGCTTTGCGCGCGGAACGTTGTCACTGCCGATCGCGGTGGGCAATGCTTCCGTGAGCTCCCGCACTTCTGATTCTGCCGGCTCGAACATCAGGATATCGGAAAGCGCGACCGCACCCGGCGCTTTCGGCGGAAGCCACACACCGAGGCGCTTCCACCCCGCGTGGTGAGTGTCAGCTCTCACTATCTCGAGGCTGAGAAGTTGAGGCCGGCTGTTTGCGCGAAGAGCGAGCGCTCCCCGTGCGCCGCGTTTCGACACGACGGCGGGCGACGACTTTTCATCCGCTGCCAGCACGAGCGACGAAACCACATCCGAGGAGTCGAGATCCCTGTCCTTCGACACGTCGTACGCCGCGACGACCTCGACCGAATCGCCGCGACGAAACAGCGCTATCTGCGGGCGCAGCTCCTGCAGCCTGTCCGCAATCACCGGCGCGTACCGCTCGGCCGACCGCTCCTGGTCGAGGTCGAACGTGATCGACGGTAGTGAATCGACACGCCATGATGCCGGAATGAAGTGATAATTGGGCGTCGGCTCGTGCCCCGAAACGGAGCCGTTATATGGGTCCAATACAGATCCGGGCCCGCGCGTCCAATAACGGGCCCAGCCGTACCGAACCACCATCTCGCGCAGATCGTCGGCCCACCGAAGATTGTAGACAATCATCGTCGGCTGGAGGATGAGCGCCATCGTGTGACGCGAGTAATGCTCTGCTTGCCTGTCGTTACCGGGAACCGCAAGAAACGGATCGGCGAGCCACCATAGGCGCGCCGCAACCTGTTCGTTCTGGCCACAGCCAACCTGCCCGAATCGCTTGCGCTGAGCCGCGTTGAGAACGAGTGACATGTCGGTCCAGCGGCATCGTTCGTCTTCGGGCATTACTGCAATCGCGCGCGTGAAGGCGGAATCAGCACCAAGTCCCCGGCCACTCTCGTGAAGGCTCAGACCCAGAAGTGCTGCGCACCACCAGTCAGTGGCCGAGCACGACCTGGCGACGGCGACGGCACTCGAATCGTTGCCGGACTCGAGAAGATACCGAACCTGCTGGCCGGTGATCCAGCCGTCGTGGGGTGCTTTACGCGACAGCCCCTCGAGGGAGACGATGAGCTTTTCACGAGCTTTATGAATTCCCTTCGGTTCGGCCGGCGGAATCGTGTCATCAACAGAGTTCCATTGGCAGAACCTGCCGATGCGGGCGTCACACTCGTGCTGCGCTGCGTCGACAGCGCGGATTGGCAGACTCTGACGGCGGTAAAGCTCGAAATCGCTCTGCGCCCTGACGGCCTTGCGGTGCGCCTTCGCAGAGTCGGCCGACTGCTGAGCGTTCGCCGGCGCGAAAGCAATCAGGCACGCTGTTGCCGCGAGCAGAATCTGCCGAACCGGCCACCTGACGCTCATAACGGCTTCCTCCCTACTCGGCCCGGGCAGCGATGGCAGTCTGGAGCGCGTTCCACGCAAGGAGAGCGCATTTCACTCTCGCCGGAAAGCGCGACACGCCGCCGAGAGCGCGGGCCGATCCCAGTGTTGCGTCCGACGCCGCGCTGGCATCCCCCATTACCATTTCGCGAAAACGCGAGCGAAGAGCGTCGATCTCGGAGAGCGGCTTTCCTTTCACGAGCTGCGTCATCATCGACGCGGATGCCTGGGAAATCGAGCACCCGCGTCCGGAGAATTTCAGATCGCTCACTGTGTCGCCGTCAAATTGCACATGAACGCCGATCTCATCGCCGCACAGCGGATTCTTCATCAGCACCGACTGATCCGCGCGCTCGAGCTCACCCTTATTCCGGGGGCGGCGATAGTGATCCAGGATCATCTCCTGATACAGCGCTCCGATCTCGGCCGACCGGTCAGACGGCAGCATGTCCGAAAATCTCCTTTGCCTTCAGGACGCCGGCGACGAGTGCGTCAACGTCGCTTCTGTCATTGTAAACGTAGAACGATGCCCGCGCCGTTGCACTTACGTCGAGCCGGCGCATGAGCGGCTGGGCGCAATGATTTCCGGCCCGAATGCATACCCCGTCGCCATCGAGAATCGTCGCCAGGTCGTGGGGATGCACATCATCGAGCGTGAAGCTCACGACACCGCTTCGCTCGGACGGCGGCGGTCCATAGATCCTGATTCCGTCAATCGCAGCGAGGCGCTCGGACGCTTCGGCCACGAGTGACTTCTCATGAGCGAGCACGTCATCCATCCCGATCGAGTCGAGATATTCCGCGGCAGCGGCCAGTCCCACGGCATCGGCCGCGTTCGGAGTGCCTGCCTCGAACTTGTGCGGAAGCGAGTTCCACGTCGTTGTCTGATCGTGAACGAACTCCACCATGTCGCCGCCCATCTGGTACGGCGGCATTGATTCGAGAAGAGACGACCTTCCGATAAGCCCACCGATACCCATGGGACCACACATCTTATGCCCGCTGAACGCATAGAAATCGACGCCGAGGCGGTCGAAGTCTACCCGCAGGTGCGGAACCCCCTGGGCGCCATCGCAGACGATGATTGCATCGGTGCGGCCTCGCACGACTCTTACGATCTCACGAACCGGATTGATCGTGCCGAGAGCATTCGAGACATGATTGAAGGCGACGACTTTCGTTCTGGCCGACAGCGTCGACGCGAGCCGATCGAGATCGAGCGTTCCGTCAGCGGCGAGCTCGCAGATTTTGAGCGTCGCGCCGACTGCAATCGCAAGCTGTTGCCACGGGACGAAGTTCGCGTGATGCTCCATCGCTGTCACGACGATCTCATCTCCAGCGGCCAGGTTTGTCCGACCCCACGATGTCGCGACGAGGTTCAGCGACTCGGTCGTCCCCCGCGTGAATACGAGCGCGCGAGGATCAGAGACGCCGAGGAAGCGGCAGATCCGGCTGCGGGCGTTGTCGTAGGCGTCCGTTGCGGCAACCGACAGCGCGTAGGCGCCGCGGTGGGGGTTGGCGTTGCTGGTCTCGTAGAAATCGCGGATCGCGTCGAGCACGACCGCCGGTTTCTGCGAAGTCGCGGCGGAGTCGAGGTAGTGAAGGCCCGGATTCTTCACGAGCAACGGGAAGTCAGCGCGCCAGCTCATCGCGAATCACCCGTTGTCGAGAGTGGCCCGACAAGTACGTCGGTTCCGTCGATTCTCACCTCGAAAACAGGCAGCGGCCGGGTTGCCGGCCCCTGCTTCACCTCGCCAGTGACGCAATCGAACCGCGCACCGTGCCAGGCGCATTGAATCGACCCGTCGGAAAGAACGTCCCCAAGGGACATCTCGAAATCCTGGTGACTGCAGTTGTTGGCGACGGCCGATACCCGATCGCCGCTGCGAATAAGACACACCCGCTGCCCGTCCGATCTCACGACCGCGAGGACACCTTCACGAGGAATCTGATGGACTGATGCAAGCGGTTCGAAGTCGTTCTGATGGGGCATTCCGTTGACTATCCCGACAAATTTACTTAGGATTCAATCTACGTCACGAAGTGCTGTAACGCCAAGGAGTTAGCATGAGCTCGGCAATAGAATCGCTGGTCAATAAAGAGTACGCTTACGGCTTCGTGACCGATGTCGAAACGGACTCGATTGGACGCGGCCTGAGCGAGGATGTCGTCCGGCTCATCTCGAGCAAGAAGAACGAGCCTGCGTTCATGCTCGAGTGGCGGCTCAAGGCCTACCGCCGCTGGCTCACGATGACGGAGCCGCACTGGTCCAACCTTCACTACGAGCCGATTGACTACCAGAACATCATCTACTATTCGGCCCCGCGTAGCGTAAAGCCGCTTCAGAGCCTCGATGAGGTTGATCCGGAGCTTCTCCGCGCGTACGAGAAGCTCGGCATCTCGCTCAACGAGCAGAAGAAACTTGCCGGAGTTGCCGTTGACGCGATCTTTGACAGCGTCTCGGTCGGCACGACGATGAAGGAAGAGCTGTCGAAGTACGGGATTGTGTTCTGCTCGTTCGGTGAGGCCGTGCAAAGCCATCCGGAGCTGATCGAGCGGTACCTCGGCACCGTGGTGCCGCACAGCGACAACTTTTTCGCCGCGCTCAACGCTGCTGTCTTCAGCGACGGGTCGTTCTGCTACATCCCGAAGGGCGTGAAGTGTCCGATGGAGCTGTCGACGTACTTCCGGATCAACAGCGCCGACACCGGCCAGTTCGAGCGGACGTTGATTATCGCGGACGAGGGCGCCTCGGTGAGTTATCTCGAGGGTTGTACGGCACCGCGGAGAGACACGAACCAGTTACATGCCGCTGTAGTCGAGCTCGTGGCAATGGACAACGCGTCGATCAAGTATTCAACCGTTCAGAACTGGTACGCCGGTGACAAGGACGGCGTCGGCGGCATCTTCAACTTCGTGACGAAGCGCGGCAAATGCGCCGGTGTGAACTCGAAGATCTCGTGGACGCAGGTCGAGACCGGATCGGCGATTACCTGGAAGTATCCGAGCGTCATCCTTCAGGGCGACAATTCGACCGGTGAGTTCTACTCGGTCGCAGTCGTGAACAATCGGCAGCAGGCCGACACTGGCACGAAGATGATCCACATCGGAAAAAACACGAAGAGCAACATCGTCTCGAAGGGAATCTCGGCCGGTCTCGGCAACAACAGCTATCGCGGCCAGGTGAAGATTCTGCCGCGCGCAACGAACGCGCGTAACTACACGCAGTGCGACTCGATGCTGATCGGAAACGAGTGCGGAGCGCACACG
The DNA here is from genome assembly GCA_038254845.1 of Gemmatimonadales bacterium. Lineage (GTDB taxonomy): Bacteria > Gemmatimonadota > Gemmatimonadetes > Gemmatimonadales > Gemmatimonadaceae > UBA4720. The sequence continues at coordinate 18,051 of JBBSFT010000028.1, forward strand.
TTTCCGTACATCGAAGTCCAGAACAACACCGCTACGCTCGAGCACGAAGCATCGACGTCAAAGATCGGTGAAGACCAGATCTTCTACTGCAAACAGCGCGGATTGTCGGCGGAACATGCTGTGTCGATGATCGTGTCGGGGTTCTGTCGCGAGGTATTTCAGAATCTGCCGATGGAGTTTGCTGTTGAAGCGCAGCAGCTTCTCGGGATTACGCTCGAAGGGTCGGTAGGATAGGAAGTGCGGAACGGCTTAGCGACTTGTCGGCAGCTAGTGGCAGTAGCTATAGGCTGTAAGCTATAAGCCCCGACGTAACACCAATTCTTACAGCTTATAGCAAACGCTAACGCAAGCAGCTTCGAGCCAGTAGCTCGCAGTTCCTGATTCTGATCAACAATTCAACACAAGAAAGAAAAAAAAGTGCTCGAAATTAAGAACCTGCACGCGAACATCGGTGACAAGGAAATCCTGAAGGGCATCGACCTCGCCGTTAACGCCGGTGAGATCCACGCGGTGATGGGCCCGAACGGGTCAGGGAAAAGCACACTCGCACAGGTTCTCGCCGGTCATCCCGCGTACGAAGTGACGGAGGGAACAGTCACGTATGATGGGCACAATCTGCTCGAGATGGATCCCGAGGTGCGCGCGCAGGAAGGAATCTTTCTCGCCTTTCAGTACCCAATCGAGATTCCCGGCGTCACGAACGCCTACTTCCTGCGATCGGCCTACAACGAGATCAGGAAGGCGAAGGGGATGCCCGAGCTCGATCCACTCGAATTTCTCGACCTGATGGAAGAGAAGACGAAGATCGTCGAGATGGACCAGGCGATGATGAGCCGCTCGGTCAACACCGGTTTTTCAGGCGGCGAGAAGAAGCGAAACGAGATTCTTCAGATGGCTGTTCTCGAGCCACGGCTCGCGATTCTCGACGAAACGGATTCGGGGCTCGACATCGACGCCCTCAAGGTCGTCTCGAACGGTGTCAACGCGCTTCGCCGCCCGGACAACGCAACGATTGTCGTGACGCACTATCAGCGTCTGCTGAATTACATCGTGCCCGATCGCGTGCATGTCCTTGCGCAGGGACGAATCGTCAAATCCGGCGGCAAGGAGCTCGCGCTCGAGCTCGAGGAACGCGGTTACGACTGGATCCCCGGAGCAGCTGCGTGACCGGAGCCGTCGCTTTACCTCAGGCACCCGGGTGGCTTCAGGCGTTGCGGAAGTCTGCTCTCCACACGTTCGAGCTCGCCGGGTATCCGACGATGAAGAACGAGGACTGGCACTTCACGAACGTTGCGCCCATCGCCACGCGCCGGTTCGGCACGGCGGGCGAAGGCGCGGACGTTTCAGCCGAAGCGCTGTCGCGAATCGGGTATAAGCAGGATTGGCACACTGTCGTGTTCGTCAACGGCCGCATCAGGTCGCTGCCGCTGTCGGATACCCTGCCGACAGGCGTGACAATCACATCGACCGGCGCGGAGATCGAGACTGACAGCGATCTCATCAAGCGACATTTCGCGAAGCTCGCGACTCCCGAGAGCGGAAGCTTCACCGCGTTGAACGCAGCATTTGCCGAAGACGGTGCGGTGATTCACGTTGCGGCCGATGCCGTCGTGGACAAGCCGATTCACCTCGTCTTCATCTCCGATTCGGCAGCCGAAGGTGCGGTGACGTATCCGCACAACCTGGTCTTCGCCGACCGGCATTCGCAGGCTACGATCATCGAGAGCTACGTGACGATTGGAGCCGATGTCTATCTCACGAACGCGGTCTCCGAAGTTTTCGTTGCGGACGGCGCGCGTATCGGTCACTACAAGCTTCAGCGTGAGAGCCAGAACGCATTCCATATCGGTACCACCCAGGTTCATCAGGCACGCGCCAGCCGCTATGAGTCGTTCTCCTTCGCAACCGGCGCCCAGCTGTCGCGCACGAATGTGTACACGACTCTCGCGGGTGATGCGGCCGAGGCGGTGTTGAATGGCCTGTATATGGTTGACGGCAAGCAGCATGTCGACCACCAGACGCGGATCGAACATGTCGCGCCGAACTGTCCGAGCCACGAGCTGTACAAAGGGATTCTCGACGGCCGGTCGCATGGGGTGTTCAACGGAAAGGTCTACGTCCATCCCGAAGCGCAGAAGACCGACGGCAAGCAGAGCAACAACAACCTTCTTCTGTCCGCGGAAGCGCGAGTCGACACGAAGCCGCAACTCGAAATCTTCGCCGACGATGTGAAATGCACGCACGGTGCGACCGTTGGGCGACTGGATGAGACCGCGCTGTTCTATATGCGGAGCCGCGGCATTGGCACGTCGCAGGCGCGGCGTCTCCTGACGTATGCGTTTGCTGCCGATGTTCTCGAAAAGATCGAGCTCGAGCCGCTCAGGGACGCCCTCGAGGCGCAGGTGCTGGAGCGCTTCACGGCCGCCTGACCGTCAACGGCTCGCCACCTCGATCAGCGCTTACCGCCGCAGGAACAGGAAGTAGACGGCGGCGATCACCGCAATCACCACGAGAATGAGCGTCGTCGAGGCGCTCTTCTTTTTTTCCTGGGCCATGACCGGTGCCGGCGCGAGGATTGGATTCGTGATCGTGTCGCGCTTCGTCATCGCGTCCGGAACATGTCCAGCCAGGCTGGCCACATCGACGACGGAGACGCCAAGAGGGAGCCTTCCGCGCTTGAACGTCAACTCGGCCGAGCCGACCTCGATGCGGTCGCCGTCGGTCAGCTTCTGCGGTGCGGCGACATGCTCTCCATTGAGCCGTGTTCCGGTGGGGCCGCTCGCGTGAAGGACGTAGTTGTCACCATCAGCGCGCACCTCCGCGTGCGCGCGTGAGACCGAGGGCTCGCGAATGACGATTCGGTTGCCCGCATCGCGCCCGATGCCGAATGTTTCGGTCGTCAGCGGATAAGCGCGCCGCTCGAACTCGTATACCAGATAACACTGTTCCTGCGCTGAATCGTCGTTCATCCTTTCCATGTTATCAGAGGAATGCGAGATTGGTCAATTGCATCGGTGAAAGATGCTCCTAATTGAACTCCCTGACGGAGGAATTCAATGGCTACGAAGCTGGACAAGGTCCTCAAGCGCGAAATCGAGATCGACGGCCAGGCGTACATCGCCGCCATCTCCGCCGACGGCATCAAGGTAACAAAGAAGGGTTTTCGCAAGGGAAACGAAATTTCGTGGAGCTCGATCATCAGCGGAGAGGCAAAGCTTAACGAGGACCTGAACATGTCCATCGAGGCGACGACTTCAGGCGAATAGGCTTGCCGAAGTCGGGGACGGTGGCAGCCCGAGGCACCCGATCAGGGAGTCGGCGCGTCGGAGAGGTGTTCCTGAACCACCACCCACCGTCCTCCGCGATTAACGAAAACCGCCGTCCACGCGCCACCGATGACGTGCCCCATCCCGTGAGGGTTGATGTGGGGAATGCGATAGGTTGCGGTGAGGACGGCGGCGTCCGCCGCGAGAACGTCGATGTACATCGACGTCCACTGCCACTGCGGATTGCGCATGTTGCTTCCGACATACTGCCAGAACATGCCAATCTGCTTCTGCAGTTCCGCCCGGGTTGTCGAGACGTGACCGCCGCTCGTGGAGTAGACCGGCCCGGACGTCGGGTACAGACTCATCAATCGGGGCACAACGTCCGGCTTCGACAAATCGTAGGTGCTGGTGACAAGATGGCGAAGCGAATCGCTGACGGCTTTCCGTTGGCTTGCCGAAACGGGGCGCGGAGTTTCCGGCCCGCACGCAAATTGAGCCACCGCGGCCGAGCCGAGGAAAAAGGCGATAAGTCGTCGTCCAGAGGCCATGCTGTCTCTCCATTGAGACAAAATTGTCACCCGTTGAGGACAAAAATACCGGTTTAACGGCATTCGGAGGGGCAAAATGCAATGGCTCAGCCGTTGCGCTTGAGGGTATACAATTTCGGCGGACCGACGTCCATTCGGAGTCGCGCGACCGCCCGATGTGGGACCTGGAGGATACAGTGCGCAAGTTCGTGAGCCTGGCTGGTATTGCCGGAGCGTTGGTCGTAGCTGCGTGCAGCAGCAAAAATGCCGTGATGAGCGACGAGCTCAAGAAAGATCTCGAGGTGGCGTCGACGTCGAATGCAATCAACCTCGCAACTTCGCAGCCGACACCGGCCAATCAGGTTGTATCGGCGATCGAGAGAGTTACGCCGCCAGCGCCTCGGCGGATTGCTCAGTCAGAGCGAGTCGTGAAGCACCATGCTGCTCCGAAAGGCATTCCGGCCCCGGTTGAGGTCCAGAAGGCCGATGTGAGCACCGATGTCGAGCCGCAACCGGTCGAAGTCGCGCCCACGCCTGTCGAGCCCGATCCGATTCCGAGCCCGCGTCCGCGACCTGTTGCGAGTCAGGGCAGTGTCGGCAATGACGGCCGCGGCGGCGGTGGTGGTGCGGGAACAATCGGCAGCATCATCGGCGGAATCTTCAGTGTCGTCATTCGCGGCGGTGGCGTTGATGGTGACGAATGCGATCCGCGTACCGATGGCCGCGGACGCGGCGGCATCGCCGTCAACAACCGGTTCCCGGTTGGAACGTTCCCCGGCAGCGGTCGCGTCGGCGGCGGATTCCCTGGTGGCGGACGCGTGGGCGGTGGATTCCCGGGGGGCGGACGGACGCGATTCTAGAAATCGTTCTGCACCGGTAAGGGAGTACATGAGAAACTTCAGAAAATCATCAGGCCTCGTGGCCCTCGTCATCATGGCGGGGGCCTTCGGCTGCAAGGACGCCAGGAAGTCCGAAGACGTCCTCGCGCAGGACACGAGTCTCAACAACGACCTCGCGCTGGCGAATCGTGACACCGCGGCGCAGCCCCAGTTGAAAGACGTGCCGGCAACCCAGCAGCCCGCGCCAGCCGCCGTCGAGCCGGCTGCTCCCCCGCCAATCGTGCGGCGGCCAGCGCCTCGTCCTGTCGCGTCCCGGCCAGCCCCGCGACCTGTTGCGACCGTACCAACACCTCAGCCGACGGAACGGGTTACCGCGAGTGGCAACACCGAGCGAGTCACCGCTCCGGGCTCAGAGAAAGCCCTCGGAGTCGTATCGACTGGATCGGAGATCTCACTTTCCTCGGGCCAGCGCATCTGCACGAACACAAACAACGTCGGCGACAGATTCACCGCTGAAATCGCCGATCCGGTGATGGGCGCCAATGGTACAGTCATTCCTGCCGGTGCAACCGCGACCGTCGAGATTTCCAGTCTTCAGAAGAGCAATAGCGCGAACGACAAGATCGAGATCGGGCTTCGCGTCGAGTCAGTGTCGTTTGGCGGGAAGACATATCTTGTGAGTGCCGAGACCACCTACGCCCAGGTGGACCGCGTTCGCGCCGAGACCGGCGGGAGCGACACTCGAAAAGTCGTCACTGGAGCGGCGATCGGCGCAGTCCTCGGCCAGATCCTCGGCCACCGAACGAAGTCCACTGTCATCGGAGCTGCGACCGGTGCCGCCGCCGGCGCTGTTGTCGCCGCCCGCAATGCGAACTATGATGGGTGCGTTCCCAGCGGCGGGCGCATCACCATTCGTCTGACTCAGCCGCTCACGATTCAGGCAACCGAATAAGCTCACGACGTGCGGACACAAACCGCGCTGGCACTGCTCATCATCGCCGGCGGATGCAAAAAAGTTGATCGAGATGACCGGCGGAATGACAGTAATGTCGTTTCGCCGGTTGCCGTATCGACCTCCCCCGGCGCTACTGCCGACAGCCTTCACGCCGAATCACTGACGTGCGGCGTAACCGCTGCAACGCCGATTACCGACGACGGCATCGGCGATCTTCGGCCCGGGAAAACGGTGTCCGACATCAAGCGGCTCTGCCTCGTCTCGAGCGATTCTCCCCAACTCGGAACAGAAGGACAGACAGAAAGAATCCTGGTGGTGGAGATCGGCGGTGAGACGATTCAGGCGACTGTTGTCGATGACAGAATCTTTCGGCTCTCGGTGACGACGCCCGCATTCACCACGCGGGATTCACTCGGCGTCGATACACCACTTAGAAAAATCGCGCGAATGCGCGGGGCTCAATTCGCCCCCGGAGAAGACGGAGTCTATGGATTCGTCGCGGCGCACTGCGGCTTGAGCTTTCGGTTTTCACTGCCCCTGCGGCCACCGGCTGGCGGCCAGTGGAACGTCTCGACGATCGACAAGGATCACGGCGATGCGGTTGTCGATCGCGTACTCGTGAGGAAGTGCCGCGGCTGATCAGTCTCCGCAGTCAGATCGTGTAGTCGAAGTCGTAGCTGTGCTTGCCGTCGGCAATGTCGATCGTCATTGACCCCGACAATCCGGCCAGCTCTCCCGTTCCCGAATCGGGCACCACCGTGATCGACAGCGATTGCTCGCCGCGGTTCATCGTGCCCGAGTGCTGGAGATGAAACGAGCCATCGCGCCCCGCGAGCCGGCCGGTGACTCTCTCAATCGCGACATATCCGGCCGAGTCTTTCACGGCAGTGCCGGCGGCGAGCATCTGACCCCGGCTCGTTGCATCGAGGTCGCCATGATACTGCTTGTCAAGAAGCAGCCGGCCGAGCACTCCTTCATCTGCTTTGTCTTCCGCGGGCTGCGGGGTGAGCTTCACGTCAAATGGTCCAACTGCGCGCATTGGGATCTCAGGTTGTTGATGTGCGCAACCTAAATCAATCGCGTCATCTTGAAAGTCTGGTGATGAGCGCCATGCTCGACTGCCACGCTACCAGTCAGTCGGCCGATAGTCCTTGAGGAACTTGCCCCACACGTGCTCGCCGCTGTTCACGCCGGCGATGATCGGATCGACGATCCGCGCCGCCCCATCCACAATGTCGAGCGGTGGATGAAACCGATGCTCGGCCGTTTTTCGCGCCGCAATCTCGGCGGGATCTTCATCGGTGACCCAACCGGTATCAACGCTGTTCATGTGAATGCCGTCAGCGTGATAATCAGCGGCGGCGGTTCGCGTCATCATGTTGAGCGCCGCCTTCGCCATGTTCGTATGCGGATGGCGCGTTGTCTTGAACGTCCGGTAGAACTGCCCTTCAACGGCCGACACGTTGACGATGTGCTTGTCGCGCTCGGGTGTGGCCAGCATCAGCGGTTTGAGTCGCGCATTGATGATGAACGGCGCAACAGCATTCACGAGATGAACTTCGAGCAGCTCCACTGACGGGACCTCCGCCATC
>JBBSFT010000029.1:0-24393 GCA_038254845.1 Gemmatimonadales bacterium
CCGTATCTGTCAGACAGCCGGCCGAACAGCACAAATGCGGGAGTCCCGATCACGACTGCAATCGCGACAATTGCATACGCCTGCGACGACGGAATTTTCAGGACTGTCTGAAGAAAGAAAAGCGCGTAAAAATGGGACGTGTAGTATGTCACCGCCTGGCCTGCCGTGACGCCGAAGAGAACTCTCAGGACGATCTTCCACTTTGGCCACGTATCGAAGCTTTCGGTGATGGGTGCCTTCGAGCTTGCACCCTCCGACTTGAGCCGGGCGTAGAGCGGCGACTCACCGAGCTGCATTCTGATGTAGAACGAGACGAGAACGAGCAGCATCGAGAGCAGGAACGGGATACGCCACCCCCACGCGGCAAACCCGGCCTGTCCAACGAGCTTCTGAGTGACGAGGATCACGATCAGCGACGTGAACAGTCCGAGGCTGGCCGTCGTCTGAATGAAACTCGTGTAGAAGCCACGTCGCGAATCCGGCACGTGCTCGGCCACATAGACAGCAGCCCCGCCGTACTCGCCTCCGATTGCAAGCCCTTGAAGCATGCGCAGCAGAACGAGAATCACGGGTGCGGCAACACCGATTTTCGAATAGCCGGGGAGAAAGCCGATCGCTGCCGTCGATCCACCCATCACGAGCAGCGTCGTGAGAAACGCAAACTTGCGTCCTACAAGATCTCCGAGCCGGCCAAAGAACAAGGCGCCGAGTGGCCGCACCGCAAACCCGACAGCGAACGTTGCGAGCGTCTTCAGAAAATTCGCGGTTGCGCTTCCGGCGGGATAGAACTGAGTCGACAGGATCGTAGCGAGACTTCCGAAGATGAAGAAGTCGTACCACTCGATCATTGTTCCCGCGGTAGACGCAACGATGACCCGCCAGGTACCCGCCGGAGCAGTTTCGAGTTTACCGATATTTGCCATGGCGCTTATTTTGGAGACGTCATCCACCCGCGACAACCATCGGTCATGAGCCCATCTCGATCCATCGACCTGAATGCAGACCTCGGCGAGCACGACGGCGGAGCGTCGAGCGGCGCCGCCGATGAGGCGATGATGAATGTGGTCTCCTCGGCAAGCATCGCGTGCGGGGCGCACGCGGGCTCGGTCGAAGTGATGGCGATGACCATTCAATCGGCGCTCGACCGCGGGGTGAAGATCGGCGCTCATCCCTCGTATCCGGATCGGCCCGGATTCGGTCGGGCCGAGCTTGGCATGCCGCTCGATGAAATCGTTGCTTCGGTGCGCGACCAGATTGACGCGCTTTCACATCTCTGCATTGGTGCGGGCACAACGCTTTCTTACGTCAAACCTCACGGTGCGCTCTACAATCGCGCCGCTCGAGATCGTGAGCTTGCCGATGCGCTTGCCCGCTGCGTCGCCGGAATAGACGCAAGGCTGGCAATGCTTGCACTCGCCGGGAGTGCTCTTGCCGATGCGTCGCAGAGTGCGGGCCTTCCTGTCGCGACGGAAGCGTTCATCGACCGCGCTTACACCCGCGACGGACTGCTGGTACCCCGCAGTCAGGACGGCGCCGTCATTGGCGACCCAACCCAGGGTGCCGCCCGGGCCGTGTCGATGGCTCGCGATAATACCATAGTGGCCATCGATGGAACACGACTATCGGTGAGTCCCGATTCCCTCTGCGTTCATGGTGATAGTCCTGCCGCTCTCGAGATCGTGACGCTATCGCGCAGACAACTCGAAGCGGCTGGCATCGTCATTCTGCCATTTTCGTCTTGAACAACATCTCCATCACTCCACTCGGGGACCGTGGCATCACGGTCAGACTCGGTGACCGGATAAGCGTGGAGCTGACAGCGTCGGTTGTCGCTCACGCCGCCGCGGTCACGGCCGCGGGTATTCGCGGAATTACGGATGTCGTTCCATCGTACTCCACGATCGGCATATTCTACGATTCACTCGCTGTTTCATTCGACGACCTCGAGCTCGATCTCCGACGCGTCGTGTCGGACGTTGCAACTCGCGACGAGAAGGAGCTGGCGGACGGCGCGCTGGTTCGCATCAAGGTTCGGTACGACGGTGAAGATCTCGATGAAGTCGCGCGGCGAACGAAGCTGAGTCGCGACGAGGTCGTCCGGATTCACACAGAGCGCGAGTATCGCGTGTTCGTGGTCGGCTTCGTCCCCGGCTGGGGGTATCTCGGCCAGCTCGACCCGCGTATCATCGTCGCCCGGCGCGACAGTCCACGAAAGCGCATCGCCGCGGGCGCTGTCGCGATCGCCGAGGGCCAGACGGGTGTGTACCCGGGAGGAAGTCCCGGCGGATGGAACCTCATTGGCACAACCAGCGAGACGATGTTCGATGCGACGCGAGAGCCCCCGGCATTGCTTCGCGTCGGCGATCGTGTCCGCTTCGAGGCGATCGATTGATCGCGATTGTCCGCGCGCCTGCGTATGCGACGGTCCAGGATCTTGGACGCACCGGTTCGCGCGATGCCGGGGTGCCGAGCGCCGGAGCAATGGACGCGGTCTCACTGTCGGCGCTGAACATCATTGTCGGCAACGACCGAAGCTCCGCGGGAATCGAGATGGCGCTGACAGGCGGCGTTTTCTCCTTCGAGGAAGCGACTACTGTCGCCCTGGGAGGCGCAGAGTTCACCGGAGCGCTTGGCGGCAGGATGCTCGAATCGTACCGAGCGTATCGGGCGCGTGCGGGTGACGTTCTGACAGTCGAAACGATTTCGGGCGGCCGCTTTCTGTACGTTGCGGTCGCCGGCGGTCTCGACGTCCCGCAGATCATAGGAAGCAGAAGCACATACGTGCCTGGCGGATTTGGGGGCGCGAGTGGGCGGCGGATCAAGTCGGGGGATTCATTGCCTGTGGGCTCTGCGCGCAAGTCGCGACGGCATCAGGTTACGGACTCGCTGCCGCTCACGCTTCGGCCGCCATTCAGCGCGAGTGACATCCGCTTCGTCCCGCGGTCGGATGAAGCGGGTCGCGCGGTCGCCGGCACGTACACGATTTCATCGTCGTCGGATAGAACCGGGTATCGCCTGGACGGAGCGCCCCGCACCGGAGGGGGATCAGTTGTCTCCGAACCCGTCTGCGCCGGGGTGATTCAGTTACCCGCCGGAGGCGAGCCCATCATATTGATGGCCGACGCGCCGACAATCGGCGGCTATCGGGTGATGGGTGGGGTTATCTCCGCAGACCTTGGCGTGCTTGCGCAGAAACTGCCCGGGGCCGAGGTGACGCTTGTTGCAACTTCGATCGAGAAGGCGCGCCGGGAAGCCGAAAAAGTGGCAGAGGTCGAGACTCTGATAGAAGAGTGGTGCCTTGGCTGATTCGCGCGAAATTCAGTTCCGACCCAAAACTGAGCAACGGAGACACGATGTGGAATGAGTTCAAGGCGTTTCTTCTGAAAGAAAACGTGATCGCCCTCGCGATTGCAGTTGTGATTGGAGCGGCGCTCGGCAAAGTGGTAACCGCGGTCGTCGACGATTTCATCATGCCGATTGTCGGCGCGGCAGCACCGGGCGGTGAGTGGCAGAAGGCAACGCTCGACATCGGCTCGATAAAATTCGGCGTTGGTGACTTCATCAGCGTTCTCATCAACTTTGTCATCATCGCGTACGTCGTGTGGCGAATCAGCAAGGCGTTCATCAAGCCTGCCCCGGCAGCGGCGACACCGCTGACCAAGCAATGTCCGTACTGCCGGATGATTGTCGATGCCGAGGCGACGCGGTGTGCCCACTGCACGAGCGCATTCTAGGGCGTCAGGAGCTTCTCCAGACCGGGCCACTCGACATTGCCGCCACTGAGCACCGCCACCGTCGGTCCGGCGGGCTGAACCGCACCGGTGAGCAATGCGGCGGCGGTGATCGCGCCACTCGGCTCGACGACAATCTTGAGCCTGTCGAGAAGATGGCGCATCGCGGCAGGCAGCGGCTTGTCATCGACCAACACGACATCGTCGATGTAACTCTGGTGATGGAGAAACGGGGTGCCGCCGATCTCCGTGGCCTGTAATCCGTCAGCGAGGCCGCCCGTTGATGTGAGCTTCACGGGCTGGCCTTTCTTTCGAGCGAGAAAAAGTTTCGGCGCACTGACCGGCTCCACGCCGATTATCCAGACGTCAGGCATCAGCAACTTGATGGCGGTCGCGACGCCTGCACTGAGTCCGCCGCCGCCGACGGGCACGAGTATCGTTCGAACATCGGGCAGGTCTTCCGCGATCTCGAGACCGACCGTACCCTGCCCCGCGATGATGAGTAGATCGTCATACGGATGGACAAGGGTGAGACCTTCCGCTGCCGCGATCTCTTTCGCGCGCTCGGCCCGATCCTGAGTCGTTGTCCCAGCGAGCACGACGCGCGCGCCGAGACGCTCAGCGCCCTGGCGCTTGGCGTCGGTGACATTGGTGGGCATCACGACCGTGGCCGGGATGTGGAACAGCTTTGCCGCCATCGCAACGCCCTGGCCGTGGTTGCCGGACGACGGGGCGATCACGCCACGGCCGCGAACTTCCGGAGACAGCGAGCTCAGATAGTTGTAGGCGCCCCGAAACTTGAATGCTCCACCGCGCTGGAGTCCCTCGGGCTTGTACCAGATGGGCGCTCCGAGACGCTCTGAGAGAACATCATCGTAGAGCAGTGGCGTGCGCGTCGCGACGGGCCGCAGGACGTCCGCAGCACGGCGGAGGTCGGCAAGCGTGACGAGGTGAGGTTCAGTAGTTGGCGGTTGCATTCCTTGTCTCGTGGGAGCCAGCGGCAAAAGTATTCTACCGACGCGCGCGTGGCTAACAACGATCGAGCGGCGCGACGAATGTGCCGCGTCTGCTTGACACTATTCTGCGGCTTCCATTAGCATCCCACCCATGACCCAGACAAAGACGGCACGCACGAGCACTGCTTCGGCCGAATCGCGAACCGCGGGCGCCGGCGGCCCAGTCTCCCAGTTCGTTCGACACCACTACCGTCACTTCAATGCGGCCTCCCTCGTCGACGCATCGGATGCATACAGCGCGCATCTCGCGGCAAACGGCAAGATGATGGTGACGCTCGCCGGAGCCATGAGCACGGCGGAGCTCGGTATCTCTCTCGCCGAGATGATCAGGCAGGACAAGATCCAGGCGATCACGTGCACGGGCGCCAATCTCGAGGAGGACATCTTCAACCTCGTCGCTCACGATTACTATGAGCGCGTACCGCACTATCGCGATCTGACTCCGGAAGACGAGCACGAATTGCTGAGTCGCCACATGAATCGCGTGACCGATACGTGCATTCCCGAAATGGAGGCAATGCGTCGCATCGAAAAAGTCGTTCTCGACGAGTGGATGGCGGCCGACAGCAAGGGAGAACAGCTTTTCCCTCACGAGTTCATGTATCGGATTCTTCAGAATGGATCGCTCGATGGAAGCTATCAGATCGATCCGAAGAATTCGTGGATGATCGCGGCAGCGGAAAAGAATCTGCCGATGTTCGTGCCTGGCTGGGAAGATTCCACGCTCGGAAACATGTTCGCTGGTCACTGCATTTCGGGCGACGTGAAGAACGTCCACACTGTTCGGACAGGCATCGAGTACATGATGCGTCTCGCCGACTGGTATACGACCAACGCAGCCGATGACAGCACTATCGGATTCTTTCAGATTGGTGGCGGCATCGCCGGCGATTTTCCCATCTGCGTCGTCCCGATGCTCCACCAGGATCTTCAGCGGGAGAACGTTCCGGTGTGGGGATACTTCTGCCAGATCTCCGATTCGACGACGAGCTACGGCTCGTATTCCGGCGCCGTTCCGAACGAGAAGATCACGTGGGGCAAGCTCGCGATCGATACGCCGAAGTTCGTTGTCGAGAGTGACGCGAGCATCGTCGCGCCGCTGATGTTTGCGCTAGTGCTCGGCTGGTAGTGCGGAAGCGGGTGTGACCCCTGCGCGAATCTGGTCCATGACGAGGTTGCCGACGCGGACGAAGTTGTCGTCGTAGTGGTGACCGCCGGGCAGCTGGACGACTTTCGTGAACAGATTCGGTGCGGCGTCGCGACATGCCGAATTCGTTTCTTCGGCCCCGTAGATGCAGAGCATGCGCATTCCCTTCAGCTGCTCGACAACCGGAAGAGTCGGACGGTCGGTCTTTCGCTGGACTTCCATGAACAGATCCTCGAAGTGAAACTCGAAGCCGGTTCGCGTTGACAGGCCGAGCATCGCGAGCACGACCATGCGGCTTCTCAGGTCCGCCGGCATCAGCGCAACGCCGAACGGCATCAGGTCGGCTCCTCGCGAATATCCAACGATGGCGAGGCGAGGCCGATTCCACGAGCTGATGTAGCGGCGCGCGATCCGCGAGAGGTCATCGGCAATCTCGGCCGGTTCCTTTTTTCGCGAGAGGTACGGCCGCGTGTTCAGGCCAATCACCGACACCCCGTGTGCTCGCAATACGCCCACGACCTGCTTGTCGAGCGATGACCACCCACCATCGCCCGTCAAGAAGATCGCGACAATGCGGCCGGTGTCGGGCGTCGCACGCATCTCGGTGAGTGGCAGTCGCGATAGATCATCGACAGGACTCACCGAGGATTGAGCGTTGGTCCGTCCCGCGCACGCCGCCGCAACGGCAAACAGAAATGCGGTGAGACCGGCTCGCCGCATCATTGAATGTGTCATCGTTCGTTCACTTGGTCACGACTCCTTTGAGACCGCCCGCAATCAGCGCAGCGGTATTGCCCAGAATTCTCGGCAGCGCCAGTCCCGCCGGCGACGCGAAATAACGCGGCTCCCAGATAGGGTCGAATTTCTGCTTGTACTGGCGAAGCCCGCGAAAATTGTAGAACTGTTCTCCATGGCGGTACAGAAGAGCGCCGGCGCGGTTCCACAGTGGCGCAAGCGTCCGGTTCTGAAGTCCCGACAGCGGAGCCATGCCGAGATTGAAGCGGGAGAATCCATTCTCCTTGCCCCAGTTGAAGAGCTCGATGAAGAGATATTCCATCGTCGATGCCGGCGCGCCCTCGCCGTGGCGCATGAGATCAACGGAAAGTTCGCGCTTGTCGCCGCTCACCCACACGTTCGTGAACGCCACGATACACCCGTCCCGGCGAACAATTCCAAGGGGAAAGTTCGATAGGTAGCCGGTGTCGAAGCGGCCGAGAGAAAATCCCTTTTCACGAGCGGATTTTCCGTCGAGCCAATGATCCGATACCGCCCGCAACTCGGGCGCGAGTGAATCGACGCAGTTCGCCGGCAGCATCTCGAATGTGGCGCCCCGGCGGCGGACGTCGTTTAACGTTCGCCGCAATACGCGGCGCGCGGGCCCGTCCATCGACCACGCCTCGAGATCGATCACGGCTTCCTCCCCAATCTTCAGCAGCGTCAGCCCGAGGTCGATGTAGAGCGGAAGGAACCGGGTACCGACTTCATAAAACACCGTCCATCCGCCGTGCCTGTCCGCTTCCTCGCGAAAGCGCCACGCAAGCTCTTCGGCTTCTGTCTGATCCCCGACAGGATCGCCGAGCGCAACCCAGCTTCGACCCTCGACGCCATACATCAGGAACGCGCGGTCTTCTTTCCCGAGTAGCATCGCCTTGTCGCGAAGCAACACGAGATTGCCGATCGTGCCACGTGAGCCAGAAAGAATCTTGCGCGCTTTGTCGAGCTCGTCGTCTGTCGGAAGCTCCGGCTCGCTTCGGGAGTGCCGCATCGCCCGCATGAGCCCGAATACGAGAAGGGCTCCAGCCGACACTACCGATGCCCGCAAAAAGCGGGATGCATCGGCGTGGGGGCTGAATCGAAACCACAGCTGAGTGGTGAGCCGGACGTGCTTGTAGGAAAAGAAACCAAGCCACAGCGTGACCGATGTAATCCCGAGAATTACGACAGTCCACGTGGGTCCAAACGGCTCGGATGTCATTGCAGCTCGCCGGTAGAACGCGCGCCGAGAGGGGAGAAGAACCCCCAGTACCACGCTCAACAGAATCGCTTCCTCATAGTCCAGACCCTTGAGCAGTGAAGCAACGATTCCGACCACGAGGAGTCCGGTCGTGAGCCGATACGCGGCATCGAGGCGTCGCCTGAGTCCCCACGCGAGCACTAGAAGTCCGGCGCCTGCGATGCTGCCGACGAGGTGGGAAATCTCGATCACACCAAGGGGCAGCAACTGATCCAACGCGTTGACTCGGCCGCGCACTGAGGGTGTCGCGCCCGAAAAGAGCAGGACCACGCCACCAATCAGCGTCGCTGCGCTCAGCGCTTCAGGGAGAACCGATGGAACCCATTTGATTGCGAGCGCGCTCGCCGCTGCCGTGGCTGTGCTCACCTTCTCGCGCTGTCGGTGGAGTTCTGACGCCGCGAGCGCAATCGTCGCGAGGACAAACGGAACGAGGTAATAGATTGCGCGAAACGCCACGAGCGATGCCATCGCCTGCGACCCCGGAACCTTCGGGGTCAACAGCACAAGCATCAGCGTCTCAAAAACGCCTGCGCCGCCCGGCACGTGACTGACCTGTCCCACGACCTGCGAGACGAGAAAGACTCCGAGAAACGGCAGCAGCGCAATCCCGTGCCCTGACGGGAGCAACACGAACAGCACGAGACCAGCCAGCACCCAGTCGACTGTTGCAACCACAAGCTGCGTGATCGCAAGAGCAGGTGGAGGGAGGGGAAACTCCCACCCTCGAAACCGAACTGTCCGCCGTTGAATGGAGGCCGCGATGTAGAGCGCGACGATGGCAAGCAGACCAACGCCCGCCGCGCGAATGACGAGAGAATGAACCCCGGTCATCTCACTCGCCGTCATCGGCTCGATGAGAAACGCGAGGCCGGTGACGAGGATCATTCCAAGCGTAAATGTCACCGCGGCGAATCCCACGGCCTGTGCGATCTCTGCGGTCGATAATCCCCACCCGCTCCAGAAGCGATATCGAACCGAGCCCGCCGTCACGACCGGGAAGCCGAGAGTCTGACTCAGGCCGTACGAAATGAACGAGCTCAATGCGACCTTGCGCACTGGCAGTGAGCGTCCCGCATAGCGCAGAGCAATCGCATCATAGACCGGAAAAGTCGCGTAACTGGCAGCCGTGAGAGCCAGCGCTGCGACTCCTCGCCAGAGGGGAATGGCGAACATCGCGCGGCTGATGTCGTGGTAGCGGAAGGATTTCAGTTCTCCGTGAACCAGCCAGAGAGATACGCCGATCACGACGAGAACTGCTGCCGGTCCGATCCAGCGGCTCGTTATGGATGGCGCTCCCTCTTCTGTTGGCGTGATTCCCATTGTTTCTACTTCATCGCCGAATCAACGAGCATCGCGTACTTCTTCCGATCGATTAGCCCAGTCATTGCGGGTTGCCCGTTGACATCGACGTTTGCGTAGCTACCGGCGCGGATCTCGAACGATGCGTTGCGCCAACGAGCAGGCGGCGACCGACTGAGGCTCTGAACGGCGACGAGGCCGGATCCAACGGCGACCGTGACTAGCGAGTCGGCCGGATAGGCGCGAACGATAAAATCAGTGCCGAGGTCGATCACGGCAGCGTTTTTTGTCCTGACGTTGAACTCTCGAACAAGCGAATGGGCCACATTGAACCTGGCGACGCCACGCAGCATTACGTCCGTTCGCGTTCGCGATACTCTATATGAAACCAATGATGCAGGTCCCAAAAAGACCACCGCATCATCGCCAATTCTCAACTCGCGTTGCTCATCAGGTCCGGTCGCAACGTTTATCCGTGACGCACCAGCGACGAAAGGCGGAGGCTGCCGCATCGTTCTTGCCGTGAATGCAATGGCGATCCCCGTGAGCACTATTGCCCCGAACAGGAGCCGCCTCCCGGTTGCCCACTGTGCTGAATAGGGAGGCTCGGTCACGTCTGCCCTGATTCCGGCAATTGATCAGTTCCCATAAGTTTGTAGGCGAAATATGCCGCAACGTGAAGCTATTGGAGCCGGAAGCTCGATTGATCGCTATGAGGTGGTATCTCTCCTGAGTGCGGGCGGAATGGGAGAGGTCTACAAAGCTCGCGATCCGCTCCTCGAGCGCGAGCTCGTTCTCAAGGTTCTGCCCCAGCGAACTCAGTTTCACTCGGAGCCGCTGGAGCGATTCGTGCGCGAAGCGCGAGCCGCATCTGCGCTCAACCATCCGAACATCGTCACCATCTACGCCATTGGCGAATCGGATGGTTGTCACTTCATTGCGATGGAGTTCGTCAAGGGACGCACGCTCCGTCAGCTCGCGCGCGATGGCGCGCCCGCGAGAGTCGTTGCCCAGGTTGGGTCGCAGGCCGCGCGCGCTCTCGCGGTCGCGCATGAAGCGGGAATAGTTCACCGCGACATCAAGCCCGAAAACGTCATGGTGCGCGACGACGGCTATGTGAAAGTTCTCGACTTCGGAATCGCCCAGCTGTCGAGTGACCATGAGACCGCTCACACCGGCGACTCCCGGCTGACGCGGCCCGGCATGGTCGTCGGCACGATGCGCTATATGTCGCCCGAGCAGGCTACTGCCGACGAGATAACGCCGGCGAGCGACATGTTCTCGCTCGGCATCGTGTTGTACGAGATGGCAACGGGACGGCATCCATTCGAAGCGAGTTCCGACATGGCTGTCCTGAGCTCAATCATTCTGCGCGAAGCGATGCCGCCTTCCCGCCTCAACGCCCGCATACCGCGCGACTTCGACGCGATTCTCGGCCGCATGCTCGCGAAGACTCCGGCGGCGCGGCCGACGGCACTCGAGGTTGCCACGATTCTGAGCGGTATCGCCGAGCCGTCCAGTGTCGATGGAACGTCGGCGGTTTCCCAACAGACGCGCAGCGAAGTTGTCGGGCGCGAGATCGAGAAAGCAGCGCTCCGGGAAGAGTTCACGGCGGCTGCGTCGGGCCGCGCCGCCATGGTGTGTGTGTCAGGTGAGCCGGGCATCGGGAAGACGACGCTCGTCGAGGATTTTCTCTCCGATCTGACACGAAGCTCGGCGCACGTCGTCGCACGGGGACGATGCTCGGAGCGACTCGCCGGAGCCGAAGCATTCCTGCCAATTCTCGATGCGATCGAAGACCTGCTCGACGAAGATCCCGGCGGCGCCATCAGGAACGCCTTCCAGCTTCATGCGCCGTCATGGACGAAGCAGGTCGCGCCGTTCGACACTGGCCCGGGCCCGGTGACACCGCCGGCGTCGCAGGAGCGGCTCAAGCGCGAGCTCGCTGGATTTCTCGCGGCAATCTGCATCAAACAACCGCTCATTCTGTTCATCGAGGACATTCATTGGGCCGATACGTCCACCGTTGACCTGCTGGCCTATGTCATCACGCGTCTCAGCAACGACCGGCTGTTCACGATCGTCACGTTCCGTCCCTCGGAGCTACAACTTGCGCAGCACGCGTTCCTGACACTGAAGCTCGATCTGCAGACGCGCGGTGTTGCACGCGAGCTGCCACTCGCGTTTCTCACGGAAACCGAAGTGCGCACGCTGCTTGCCCTCAAGTTTCCCGGCAGCGCGTTTCCGCCGGAGCTGTCGCGAATGATTCATTCGCGCACTGAAGGGAATCCGCTGTTCGTCGCTGACGTCGCGCAATATCTGCGAGTCAAGAACGTCATTCGCGAGTCGGGCGGAGTGTGGTCTGTTGTCGGCTCGCTTCCCGACCTCGAGCGCGAGCTGCCCGAATCGATGCGCAGCATGGTACAACGAAAGATCAGCCAGCTCAACGAGCAGGACAGCCATCTTCTCGTTGCCGCCGCCGTGCAGGGTCACAGCTTCGACTCGTCCGTTGTCTCGGCAGCACTCGACCGCGATCCGGCCGAGGTCGAGGAGCGGCTCGACGAGCTCGAGCGCGTGTACACGTTCGTGAACCGGCGCGATGAGCACGAGTATCCGGACGGAACTCTCACCACGCGATACAGATTCGTCCACGTTCTCTACCAGAATGCGCTGTATGCATCACTGTCGGTGTCACGAAAGGTGCAATTCAGCAAGGCCGTCGGCGAAGCGCTGCTGCGTGTGCAACGCGGAGTCCCCGGGCCGGTTGCCGCCGAGCTCGGGTTTCTTTTTGAGGCGGCGCGGGAGCCCGACCGCGCTAGCGAATACTTTGCTATCGCCGCGAGAAATGCGGCGCGAGTCTTCGCTGTCCACGAGGCCTCAGTTCTCGCGCGGCGCGGCCTCGCTCTCCTCGCGAAGGTCGAGGAGAGTCCCGACCGGCAGAATCGCGAGCTGTCACTTCAGTCGGTACTCGGGACGAGTCTCGCCGCAACTCAGGGCTATGCCGCTCCCGAAGTGCTCGTCGCCATGGCGCGAGCCCGGGTGCTCGCGGAGGAGCTCGGCCAGCAGCCCCAGCTTGCCCCTGTGATCTGGGGCCTGTTCGCCTACTACCTCGTCTCCGGCGACATTCCGGAAGCGACGTCGATGGCCGACCAGTATCTGCGCTGGGCGACCACTATTGGCGATCCGCTGATTCTCGTCGGCGCGCACTGCGCCAACGGAATCTGCCGCTACTACCTCGGCGACGTGCCGTCGTCACACGAGCACTGCGAAACCGCAGCGACATTTTACGATCGCGAAAAGCGCCCGACATACCACTCGATGTATCGAATGGATCCCGGCGTTTTCTTCCAGAGCGAACGCGCGCGCGCTCTCTGGCTCCTCGGCAAACCGGACTTGGCACTGACCGCGCGCGATGCGGCGCTGGAGCTCGGAGCGGAGAGTCCGGATCCACGCAGCCTCGCGTTCGCGAATCTGTTCGCGGGACTGTTGCATCAGCTGCGCCGCGAAGCGGACAAGACTCTCGAATACACCGAGCGTTGCATCGAGATCTGCGACGAGCACGGCATCGCGCAGGAACGTGTGTGGGCGATGGCGGTGCACGGATGGGCGCTCGCCTTCACCGGCAATCCTGACGCCGGCATCAAGGAGCTCGAAGCGAGCATTGCGATTCAACGCAGCCGCCACGCCGAGCTGAATCTCACGTTCGCGCTCCGGCAGCTCGCCGAAGCGCTGAACAAGCGAGGATCATACGAGCAGGGGCGCGAGGCGGCGCGTGAAGGACTCCAGATTTCCGAGCGCCACGGAGAGGTCGCGTCGAAAGTCGAGCTCTACCGCCTCATGGGCGAGAGCGTGCGCGCATTCGCGAGAGAAGCGCACATCGAGACCAACTCGTTCGCGACGACATCAGGATCGACGGTATCGCCGGAGGCATGTTTTCGCGCTGCTGTTGAGCTGGCGCGAAAACAGGGTGCCAAAGGGATGGAGCTGCGCGCAGCGATTGGGCTCGCTCAGGAAATGGACACGCGAGGCGCGGCCGACGAAGCAAAGGCCCTCGTCAGTGAGCTTCGCTCACAATTTCACGAGGGCCTGACCACCAGAGATCTACGCGACGCCGACGACTTCCTGAGTGGAAAGCCGGTACTGCCTTACTAGAACCCGGAGTGCCAGCGCACCGCCTGCAAGTCGACGTGGACGCTGCGTGTTCCGTTCGCGGTGCTGTCGACGACGATGCTCCCGACGGCATTGTCGAGCGGGCGCAGCTCGTCGTTGTTGAGCGACGCGGGATGGAACCGGATTGTCGCGGTCATCGGCG
This sequence comes from Gemmatimonadales bacterium, assembly GCA_038254845.1. Classification (GTDB taxonomy): domain Bacteria; phylum Gemmatimonadota; class Gemmatimonadetes; order Gemmatimonadales; family Gemmatimonadaceae; genus UBA4720. The sequence goes on from JBBSFT010000029.1 coordinate 13,520, forward strand.
GTGAATCGTCGAGAATGTAGAACCGCAGCGAGTACGTGCCGACGTCGAGCGGCTTGCCGTATGTGTTGCCGGCGAAGATGACATTGATGAATCCGTTGTCTCCATTCGCGGTCACACCATTGTCGGTCGATACCCAGCAAGTGAAGCCGTGATAGCCTTTATCGGCAAGCGTGCCGACAAACTTCTTCGGGACATCGCCGCGAATCTGGCCGACCGATCCGTACGACGCGTCAAGCGTGTTAACCGAGCACGTGTTCGTGCCGCTGATGTTCGCGACGACCCGGTACGTCGGACCCGCCTCAGGGGAGGTGGTGTCGGTCTTACAGCCGGCAGCGGCGACGACGAGAGCGAGGGCCAGACAAGATGATCGCATTACTCGGAAAGTGAGAGACAAATGGGTGACGAGCGACCCAGGAAAGGTCACAAGTGTGCGAATCGGGCAGGAAACATCGTTTTACTCCGCCTCCGCGGAGCGGTTCCGGCCCATTTTTCGGAGGATCTGTCGCGAAGTGGGCCGCTTTGTCCCGATTAGCTGGAAAAAAGGTCCTATCGTCAGAAATAATGGCCGGAAACCGCGCTTCGCGGTAGCCGTTGCATAGAGTTCCATCAGCCGTTTCCTCACTCCGCTGGCTGCATCGATCTCCGCTTGGGGCGGCGGCGGCGCGTTGATCTTCACCACAAAATCCGTCCACCGCCGGACCATCCCGGCAAATTCCCTGGAGGAGAGCAGCCGTGTGCCCTCATATGGTCGCCCGCTGCGCATGGTCACGAACGCGGCTTGATACCTTCGCGGCAACCAGCCAACGCCGAGAAGATGCACGTGAGGCTCGGGAGCGAGGCTGAACCGATTCGGCGTCGAGCACGCCAGCACACCGCCTGCTTCAGTGATCCGGCTCACCTCGGCCAATCCACTGTGAAGGTCGAGAACATGCTCGACGACGTCGTACATGACGACTCCGCCAACCGAGCCATCGGCGAGCGGAAGCGCTTCAACACTGGCACACGCGAGCCTCGCCGTTCCACCAGCGCTCTCGATCAGCTTCTTTGCAATGACCAGCACCGTCATCCTGTTGTCGATGCCGATTCCATTCCTTCCCGTCTGGGCGCCCGCAGTCAGAAAACCGCCCAGACCGCATCCGATGTCCAGAAAATTCGGGCGGCTGATGACACCCTGGAGCCAGCCGCCAAGCTCGCCGGCAATACGGTCGGGCATGACGAGAGTCTGACGCGTGCGCTGTTCGGTATCGCGCGCCGTCCAGCCGTCCCTGCCCTCGCGAACGGCGAAGAACGCTCTGACCAGTTCCTCCCCAGTCGCGGTGGAGGACTTTCGCACGATCTCCCTCGCGTCGGCGATATCGGTAAGCGTCTCCGCATCGCGGACGATCGGGAATCGAAGATCGGGGATTCCATCCACAGTCGGATACGACTCGGCACAGCCTGAGCATTGGACCGAATCAGGATGCGATACGAGCGTACCGCGGCAGGACGGACAACGCCATATCATTGCCGCTGCATCACCATAGCGGCTGGAAACGGGCCGGAGCATCGCCACAACATGAACGCATGACGACAATATTTCCCCAAGCTGCACAGATCACCAGTCCACCTCGATCGTGAAACGACGTCAGACACCATTCATTTTTCCACGACCGATCGGTCCATCCGCTAGATTCAGTGATACGCCCCAGGAGCAATGTGGACCAGAAATTCGAATTCGAAGATGCCGGCAGGACCTTTTTCTGTTCGGTCGAGACCCCGCGGCACGCGGGAATGCCGCCATGGTGGTGGTTTGAGCTCGATGGAAGCAACGGCAACACGCGCCATGCGCCGTTCGCCGCACTTCCGACCGATACGAAGCGGTCAGTCCAGAGCCGGATTATCGCGTATTACGCGGAGTTGCTCGCGATCAAGGCCAGACCGATGCACCAGCGAAACGAACGGTCGGGCTGGCACAAGCCAACCCCTCCTCCGGCCGCTTCGCAAGCCCTTCCAGTTCCCACTGCGGATGTTCCCCAGGAAGGCGACCTAAGTCGGCCAGTTTCAGCGACTTAGAGTACGTTTCTGCAAAAACACAAGAGTTTATTTTTCGCTGAAAAGCCATACATTTAGGACATGGCTCATCATCACAATAGACTGCAGAACGCCCTGATTGGATCGCTTGCGATTGTCATCGGGAGCAGCCATTTCGTGGCCGGTGCACACAATCCCGGCCCCGTCACGAAGGCCGTCGTCTCCATTGCCACAGGCGACACTCTCGTCAGAGCTGCGATCGGCCCGACGGGCCTCATGACCCAGGTCGGCGGAGCGCTTGAGGCATTCAAGACAAGCGTTGGCCCGCTCAGTCATTCGCTGGCGCTCGAGGAGGCGTTTCGCAGCTATTTCGCCTTCAAGTCCGCTCATCCCGGTGAGGTCAGGAAGCCCCTTCTCTACTTCGTCGATTACGGGTTGCCGAGCACGACGCCGCGGGGCTATGTGTTCGACATGAGCTCACTCAGGATCGTCGATGGGCCGTTCACGGTTGCGCACGGCCGCGGATCGTCGACGTCGCAGTATGGCGTCCCGACCCGATTCTCCAATTCATCGGGCGCGCAGACATCGTCGCTCGGCCTCTATGTCGCCGCAAACACGTACGACTTTCACGGCAAATCCGGTGGCCAGCGGTACAGCTCGGTCGGTCTCAAGCTGATGGGCGTGTCCACCGGTTTCAACGACAACGCCTATGCGCGCGGAGTTGTCGCGCACGGTGCGCCGTACGTCACGGCGACAAGAGCGGGACGAAGCGAAGGTTGTCCGGCAATGGAAGAAGGGCGCGCGGCGCGACTGCTCCCTGCCCTCGCGAACGGTGGAATGGTGTTTCTGTTCGCACCGGAATCAAACTGGATGCAGCGCGATCCGTGGCTCGCGGCCAGCGGGCAGGCGCCGGTGACGGTGGCGAGTGATTCAGCGCAGAAAGCAAATTCAGGAAGCTGATCCCATAATTTGTCGCCACCGTTTGCGATAGACTGACGCAAGCCTGATTATCTGCCCCGACACCTAATGTGAGGCGGCGATGAATGTTTCCGTGAATCGTGGATTGTCGGGAAGTCGCTGGAAGATGGCGTGTGTTACCCGCCGTGTTCGCTCAGAATGCCTGAAAAGGACGAGGCGACGGCGGGATCACTCGACCTGACGAGCGGTGGATCGTGGACGATCTCGCTGGATCTTCGCGTGACGACCGGCACGACTGTTATGACTGCTACGTCCAGATTTACTGGCTCGTGGACGCAGTCGGGCGGAACACTCACGTTGCGCGACAACGCCGACCAGACATTCAACCCGGCCCCATATAACAACGGACCGATCACAACTGTAAAAGGCGGCGCGACGCTCGTGTTCCAGAAGTGATGTCGTTTGATTGAACGCCACTGACCGCTGCCGGGCTGCCTGTGATCGTTCGCGAATGCCCGAGGCCGTGGCCGCGAGATCACCCGGTTACAGCTTTCAGGCGCAGCGTGACGATAGTACCGGTCCCTTCCTGACTTTCCGCCTCCACATCACCGCTCATTGCACGCGCCAGTGCGCGGCTGATTGCCAGTCCGAGGCCTAGCCCTTCGTGACGACGGGTGGTGGACTGATCGAGCTGCACGAACGTCGAGAAAATATCGGTCAGTCTTGTGGCCGGAATTCCTTCTCCGGTGTCCGTGATCGCCACGCGCACGAAATCCTCGGCGGAAGAGACTGAAACCGATACCGACCCACCGGAAGCCGTGAACTTGATTGCGTTTGCCATCACCGCGCCGATGATCTGGCTGCGTCGAGCCATCAATGGTGGCGCCGATCGATGCCTTCACCACCAGGTGCCCGCTCACGGGGTCGAGTAGAAGCAGAGTTGCGGTGTCTGCATCGAATGATTCCTGAACGCGGTCGAGGAGCTTTTCGAACAGCGCCTCTATAGAAAGGTCCCGGAGCGCGACATCGTTGACCTTCTGCACCGCTTCCAGTCTGCGCACCGCAGTCTCGGCCTGGGCGCGGGCCTCCGCTTCGCCAAGTGCATTGCGCAGCTCCAGCTCGGTCGCGGCACCTGCCGCGAGGTCCTCAAGTACTTCGATCTGTTCAGGCGTCCATTGGCGCGGAACGTAGTCCAGAACGCAAAGCGCCCCCAGTGCCTGTCCACCTACCATGAGCGGAATTCCCGCATATGAGAGAACGCCATTCTCGGTAACCGCGGGACTTCCCGCAAGCAGCGGCATTTGGCGGTTGTCGCTGACCGCGAATGCGGACGCGTTCGCTACCGTATACTGGCAGAACGAGTATTCAATCCCGGCCTCGTTCCCGGTCACATACCGCTCGTCAGGGTCGAATGCGCTCGCGAGAATCTGACGGTCGAAATCCACGATCGTCCCGATCGCCACGGGGGCGTTGAGAAGACGCGCGGCGAGTCGAGTCATCCGATCAAATACTGGTCCGGACGGGACACCGTCCACGCACATGGCGCGAAGTGCCGCCAGTCGCGCGGGATCCCTCAGTATGATGTCGACCCGATCCTGGTTGATGTTGAAGGGAGTTCGCTTTGTCGCTTTGCCCTGTACGGCGCTGGTTCGGTTGATAGTCACGGTGTTTCCGAAGACGACTGGACAGACGGTGACGATCGCACACGCGGTATTGTCATCGAAAACGTGGTTCCCGTTACGGCAGCGGGCGATGCGGTGAGCTCGCCTCCCATCAAGCGCGCGAGCTTGCGACCGATGGCCAGACCCAGGCCGACACCTTGCGGGTTCATCTTTTTCTGACCGGGAACCTGGACAAACGGCTCGAATACCGACTCGATCCGGTCGGGCGGAATGCCAATCCCGGAGTCGGTTACAGTGATGGTGACGAATTCATCGTCGGCCACCCATCCGAGCGTGATCGTTCCACCGGCCTCCGTAAACTTCATCGCGTTGGTGAGGAGATTGGTCAGAATCCGAACCACCTTCTCGCTGTCGGCAAGCATTCTCGTGCTGCCGCTGCCACCCGCGAAAACGTAGGTCAGGTGTTTCTCGTCAAGCTGGGGACGAATCAGTTCCTCCAGTCGCACCAGGACACTCTCCACAGATACTTCACTGAGATCAAGGGAGACGGAGCCCGACTCGAGACGAGCGAAATCCATAACCTCACTGATAAGGTAGGACAGGTGATCCTGCGCGCGCTTGATCCGGGAGAGAGCCTGAAGCTGGCCCTCGTTGACCGGCCCATGGACGCCGAGCTCGAGGAGCTGTCGATAGCCGCCGATCGCATTCAACGGCGTTCTCAGGTCGTGGCTCATCATCGCGACGAATTCACTCTTCGCCCGATTGGCCCGCTCTGCTTCCTTCCGGGCGGCCTCCGCGGCAGCGACCGCCACGTCAAGATCCGAGACCGTGGTCCGTAGCTCTATCTCCGTCATGACCATCGCACCCAGATCGCGGAGCACACCGATCTGTTCGTCAGTCCATTCGCGCGGAGAGACATCCATCACGCAGAGGGTTCCAATCGCGGACTCGTCGAGAATCAATGGCACGCCCGCGTAGGCGAGAATTCCATGCTCCGTAACGGACGGCATCATGTTGACCCGATCGTCCACGCGTGTGTCGGCGATCACCAGCGGGGTACCGAGTGCGACCGTGTGCCTGCAAAACGAGAGCTCGAGCGGCGTCTCGCGTGCTGACTTCACTGGCTCCGGAAGGCCGAGGGCGGACTTGTAAAACTGCCGGTCGCGATCGATCAGGGTCACCGTGGCGATCGGAGTCCCCAGCAATGATGACGCAAGCCTTGCGATGCGATCGAACGGCTCTTCCTCCGGGGTGTCCAGAAGTTGGGTTCGCCGTAAAGCGTGCAGGCGGCGCATATCGCCTACCGTCGCGTCTACCAGGCTCTGGTGAGTGGGATCACCTGACTGCAGGGCAATCTCGGTATTCTGCGGCGTGATCTGCGGGCGTTCCTGTTGACCTTCGGTGGGAGAAAGAAAGCTGATACAGCGGAACCTACTGTCGGTGCAAGACTTTTGCCCGTTGGCAGGTCTATCGTGGCTCGTTAACTGCAAATACCAGCGTGAGCCGCGGACAGCCTACGAGAACAGAACAAAGAAATGGATGAAGCTGGTACCAAACCGGATATTACGGGCCTTCGAGATGAGGACCGTTTGCGCGAAGTCGTCGCGCTGGGACTGCTGACACCGGAAACCGACGAGATCCTCGACGCCGTCGCTGCCGAGGCCGCGACCCGTCTCGGACTGCCAATTTCACTGGTCAGCATCGTCCTTGACGAGTCTCAATTTTTTGCTGCGTCGCACGGGCTCAATGGATGGCTCGAAACCACTCGTGGCACCCCCGTCGAGATGTCTTTCTGCTCCAATGCCGTCCTTAGCGGCGAGCCGTTCGTGGTTGAAGATGCCCTGACCAACCCGATCACGATGATGAATCCGCTTGTAACCGAGGACGGGATCCGGTGCTACGCGGGCATTCCGCTGGTATCATCCCGGGGTTTTCGGCTGGGAACTCTGTGCGTGTTGGGTAATGAGCCCCGCGAGTTCCAGGAGAGCGATCTCGTAGTTCTGCGGGAGCTTGCGGCAGAGGCGGTAAACCGAATCGAGAGCCGGCGCGCGACGACCTGACGGCCGACTGATCGTTTTCGGCGCACCAGACTCCGATCGGAGCCAAGTCGTTTGAAGTCGGCCGAACCCCCAATCTTTCGGGCCGCGAAGCGATCGAGTGAAGCCCTAGTGGCGGAGATAGCGCGCTGCGTTAACCCTCAACTCGACCCGAAATTCGCCGAACGAACGACGGGCGGGAACAATAGCCGCTGGGCCTGCAACGCGATTCAACGCGTACTCAAGATGGAGGTTCATGTGCTTGGCGGTCGAAGGAAGGTTATAGTTGACCCCCGCACGCCACGCCTGCTGGAATGCCAACCCGCCAGCGATTTCGCGACTAAGCCGAACAACATCGTATCGAATGAACGGATCAAGATCACCGCGCTCTGGTGAGTCAAACAATGAACCCTGCAACAGCGCGTAGCCGCCACTCACGTCAGTAAGACTGTGAGAGAAATCGGAGAAGAGGTACTCGCCTTCTAATGTCATGGGATGCACTCCCATAAACCACGCATAAGCGGCGTCTCCCTCAATCGTGAACTTGTTTCCCGTTGCGCTCGTCCCCCCAATTACTTCGGTGCCGACAGCGGATGAAAGCGTGAATTGTCGGTCGTAAATGGCGCGGGTATGGTCAGCGCCTACGCCAAGATTAAGCTGTCGTCGTGCCACAGTATCACGCAACGCCAGGGTAGTGACTTTCGCAGAGAGCGAATTGCCAATCCGATAGTTGGGATGCGCCTGATTGAGAGAACCTCGGTTGTCTTGCGCCGCAAACGCGATAGAGGTACGGGATGACAATGACTTGAAAAACTCCAACCCCCACTGCGTTCCAAAGCTGTTAACGCTTCCATGCTCTTCCAGAATCAACGAGCGGTTAATGGTCGGAAGGTTGCCTGAAGAGAGATTGTCCTCTCGCGATAGAATGTGAGTGTTCTCGCCGAATAGCGCACGGAAGCGGTTTGCATCATCGGGGTTCTGTATAGATAGATAAAGATTCTCGAAGACCTGAGATGAGCGGCCAGAGTGAAAGAAATTATTGTCCGTCAGATCGACTTCGTAAACGACCGCAGGCCGAAGGTAGCCGTTGAGTCTCGGTAGATCGAACTCCATTCCCTGGCGCACTCGACGCCACGCATCGGCGCTAACCGCATCGTCGCGCGGGCCCCAGTAGCGTTCGGTGAAAGCCCAAATGGTCCACCTAAAATCCCCGTTCTTATAAACAGCCCCCACATCGGGATCATACTGCCATCCACCAGAGCGCTGCGCGCTGGCCGTGGCGGCAGTAAAGCACGATAGCAGAAAAGCAAGCACGTAAACGAAAGTCCGACTTGGTCGGATCAGCATGAGTAGGTCTCTAGGACGTTGAGGGCGGCGAACTAGTCGTTTTTTCAAGCTGTCGAGTCAATCGCGGTTGCCTGGGCGGTTTTGGTCGATGTTGGCGCGGCGGCGGCTGACGCAGTTGCCAGCGGACGCGGAACGCAATGCCGGCCAGAACCAGCAATATGCAGAGCTCGACAAAAATCTTTTCGGCATCCAGCGGGTTGAAGGGCGCATTCTTCAGGTTCGGGTCAGTCAGCAACGCGTGAGCGGCATACAGGACGAATAAGCCGTATGTGGCGAAGTGAAATGGCTTCCAGATTTTTCGACCGATTTCGAGTCTAAAATACGATGTGACCACCGTGAAAATGAGTAGGTAGAGTGCAAGCGCTCCAAGAGTGTTTACATACGGCTGCTTAGGTGCATTAAGGGGGTAGACGATGTCCAGAAAACGAAAGTGTGCCGTGGACGAGAACAGGATTACAAGCGGATGTGTTAACGCTACTCCAAGCGCCGTGTACCCGGTCCAGTTATGAAGCTTTAGTGTGTTGACGCGTCGATGCGGCCAGCTTCGAACCGGGTTGTATTTGGTCGATAGAAGGAGTCCAAGCAGAATGTTAAGCGTGAGCAGACTGATGGCACCAAGGGCGAAATAGCTCGAAACATCTATAGCCGTCATTTCAGATTATGTGGAGTGTGCACTCAATCGGTTGATGCACAGTTGCTGATAATACCTTTGCGGGGTTGGCCCGTTGAGTGTCTCACGTGGCCGCGTGTCGAGTTTGCTAGTGACTACATCCAACTGGCGCTGGGTGACGTTGGCCAGGTTCAACCCTCTTGGGAAGTACTGCCGAAGCAGCCCGGTCCGCGAGTACTTACCGGGTACAGCTAATACGGCTTCAGGGCAGCACGTACGCGCTCGCGCAAGATCTTGTCGCGAGTCAGGAGAATCGCGGCAAGGTTGTTCGCAACGATCAATGATGGCGGCATCGTCCATTCCACCATCATGGTCGGCGGTGCGACGCGCAGTGTATCGATTTTGTCCACCTCGCGCGCAAGAGCGATGGCATCACCGTAAACGTAGGCCTGAATTTCACCGCCATTGATGCGGTAGGTCCGGCCTGTCGGCCCGAGAAATGGCTGACGCACGGCGCCTGCATCAACTGGATGGAATCCTACTGCAATCAGTCGCTCTTTCACGGCGGCCTGCGTGAACTGGAGCTGGCGAGCGCCGCGAACCGAGTCGGGAGGTTCTGGAAAGCGTGACGAAGCGGCGTGCACCTCTTTCGCAATCTGCGCGTTGGACTGTCCTGAAATTCTCGGATCGCGATGTGTCGAGTCGCGGCCCGAAGAGTCACATGCTGTTGCAACGAGCGGGATCAAGAGTGCGATCAACAATCGCATCAGGCCGCATGTCCTGCCATTTGCTCGCAGGACTCTGCGCATCGTTGGCACATCTCGGCGCAGCTCGCCATCATCTCGTCAGTTCCGCCCATCGATCGGCATGACTCGGCGCAGGCTCGGCAGATCTCTGCACATGCTCCGCAAACCTTCTTGTGGTGGGGCGATCCACGGAGCATGGCAGCGGCCGATGTGCCGCAGATATCGGCGCAATCGAGAAGTAAGCCGATGTGTCCGGCCTCGGCATGCTTGCCGCCGAGCTCGAGGCAATGCCTCACCGAAGCGAGACAGCTGTCTCGACAATCGTTGCATGTCTCAATGCAGTTCTGCATGCTGCCGGCTGGCTGACCGGATCCTTCATGTTGCGTCTGATGTTGCATTGAATCGCCTCTTTGAATGGTTTGCGGGAGTCACCCCGTTATACCGCCATGGTCTCAGACGTCGTTATCCGGGCCAGGCACATGCTTGGTATGTCCCCAAAGCTCGCCCTCAATTGCGCGCTCGGCTTCGCGTCCCCCGCGGTGATCAGGGTCGCGCGCAATCGCGAGGTGATCGTGACCTGCTGGCGTCGGCCCGCCGACTTCCTCGCCCGGCGTCACTCGAAATATCCGTCCTTCGCCGGGATGATCGACCGCTTCCTGGAAGCGGTGTGCCTTCAGCGCAACTTCTGTCAGAAACGCGTCAAACCCCGCAAGTCCCATGGCCTCAACGAGTCCAGGCACAAGGCCCTTGATGAGCACGAGTCGCTCGCCCACGGAAAGATCAAGAGTGCGATGGACGAGTTCCCGAATTGTTGCGCTGTCCAGCCACTCGTAGAAAGGACTCTGCCGTGCATCAACACCTGTCTCCGAGCTCGCCTCTGAATGGCTCACGTGATCCAATATCGGCGCAGTGTACAACAGCCCTCACGTCCTGTCTTAGTGCTGTTTGTCATGAGCTTCCGGAAGCCGTTCGTATTCAGCGCCGCCGCTGCCAGCCGCGCCGAACTTGGGCGAGACCATTCCACCTGCCTTCGTATAGGGAGGCTCATGTTGTTCGAGCTCGATTCCCCCCTCGGCCGACGATGACTCCGACTTGCTCACGTAGCTGGCTGGGTCACTCTCGAATTGTTGCTTGCAGTTGGCGGAGCAGAAATAGTACTCCTCGCCCCGAAAGCTGGAATGGCCAGCCGCAGCTTCGGAGTCGATCATCATTCCGCAAACCGGATCTTTTTCCTGTGACATGACTTCACCTCGAAAGACTGTGTTGCGACGTTCCCTGCTCTTGCGGAACGCGGCAGGATGTTCGATGACACAAGCTGCAAACCATGCGCCACACCCAGTACCCGTTTCATTCTGGCGCATAGGCCGGCATGAACGCTTCGTCGGCCTCGGCAGGAGCAATCTCCTCGCTATCAGTTGGCTCAGAACCATGACCATCGTTCGTGCGATCACGGATCTCCCACTCCTTCCAGAGCGAGTAGATGGCGGGTATCACGGCAAGTGTGAGCACCGTGCTGGTGAGCATGCCACCAACCATCGGCGCCGCAATGCGTTTCATGACGTCGGCTCCGGTGCCCTGACTCCAG
>JBBSFT010000030.1:0-22983 GCA_038254845.1 Gemmatimonadales bacterium
CATTTATCTGGCGACGGCGCCGAAATCGAACTCGGCGTACCGGGCGCTGACGGCCGCGATGGAAGCCGCGCGGGAGACGCCTGGCGAGCCCGTTCCCATGCACATCCGGAACGCCCCCACCCGCTTGATGAAGGAACTGGGTTACCATGAGGGGTACCAGTACGCGCACGGGGTTCCGGAGGCATACATCCCACAGGAGTACCTGCCGGACAAGCTGAAGGGATCGGTGTTTTACGAGCCGGGTCCGTTCGGGTTCGAGAAGGACATTGCAAAGCGGATCGCATGGTGGGCGGAATTGAAGAGTAAAGCCGCTGATCGACCCGCCTCAGACAACAAAACCTTCGAGGAGGATTCATGAAGAGAAGATTTGCCGTGGCCGCGATGGCGGCGTTGTTTCTCGGGGGGTGCGCGACCCTCGGTTTGGGCGGTTTCAAGGAGCCGCTCGTCCGCTTCAACGATGCGAAGATTCGCGGACTCGGCCTGAGCGGCGGCGCCGTTGACGTCGTGTTGAGCGTCTACAATCCGAACGGATTCAATCTGAACGCGTCGCGTCTCACCTACCGCCTGATGGTTGAAGACAAGGAGCTCGGAACCGGTGCGCTTGCGAATGCGTTTCGCGTGAGGAGCAAGGACTCGACGTACGTCACGATTCCGGTGGACTTCACATACGCTGGACTTGGCGTTGCGGGGAGACAGCTTCTTCAGAATGGCAGCATCAATTATCGTGTGATCGGAGACTTCACGGTCGATACGCCAGTCGGAAGCTTTACGAGACCCTACGACCAGCGTGGCAGGTTCTCGAGCTTCGGTACCACCACCCAGAGCCGGTAGCGCCAACGTCCAGAGAACTGATCGAGCTGTCAGCCCCGACGGAGAGAGCGTTTCTCGTCGGGGCTCAGCTCAAGCGGCCGATGGGCCGCAACGATGGGAACGGGTCGGGCCCGGTCGGGCTGCCAGGCGGGTCTCGGGCCCAGGTAATGACCGAGCACCTTGCCGAGCTTGCCGAGCTCGTTGACACGGCCGGTGCGGTCGTCGTCGGTACGCTGACCCAGCAGATCGAGCGTCCGAACCCCGCGACCTATCTCGGAAAAGGAAAGATCGACGAGCTGGCGCAGCGTCTCAACGACGCGGACGCGAGTCTCATCGTGTTCGATGACGAGCTCAGTCCCGCCCAGGGCAAGAATATCGAGGATGCGACGGGGAAACGCGTCATGGACCGCGCCGAGCTGATTCTCGATATCTTCGCGACCCGTGCGAGATCGGCTGAGGCACGCATGCAGGTCGAATTGGCGCAGCTCGAGTACATGCTGCCTCGACTCATGCGAATGTGGAGTCACCTCGAGAAATTTCGCGGCGGGATCGGGGTCCGCGGGCCGGGCGAAACTCAGCTCGAGACCGACCGTCGCCTCATCAACAACCGCATCAAGCTGCTTAAGTCCCGGCTCGGCGAGGTTCAGAAGTCGCGTGAAGTGCAGCGGTCGTCGCGAAAGGACCAATTCCGCGCGTCGCTCGTCGGCTACACCAACGCGGGGAAATCGTCAGTTCTCAGGGCGCTTTCGGGCGAGCGATCGATTTTCGTGGAAGACAGACTGTTCGCCACTCTCGACCCGCTTACCCGGGAGATTCATCTCGCTGAAAACACGACTGTTCTGCTGACCGATACCGTTGGATTCATTCGCAAGCTTCCGCACAACCTCGTTGCATCTTTTCGGGCGACTCTCGAGGAAGTCGCCGAGGCCGATTTGCTGCTTCATGTCATTGACGCGAGTCATCCGGGATGGGAAGAGCAGCGCACCGTCGTCAACCAGGTGTTGAGCGAGCTCGGGGCGAAGGACACCCCGACGCTTTACGTTTTCAACAAAATCGATGTTATCCCGGACGAAGATCTGATCGCCCTCGAAACGCGTATACAAAATCTCGTCCCTGGCGCGGTCTTTGTATCGACGGTAACGCCGGATGGGCTCGAGCCGTTGAGGCGATCGCTGCTCGTGCAGGCGCGGATGCGCACGCCGCTCAGCGAGATCCGTCTTTCGATTTCGGACGGAAAAATGCTCGCGGAAATTCATCGCGAAGCGGAGGTGATTGAACAGCGTCACGATGGCGACGAGATTGTCATTCTGGCGCGGCTGGGTGATTCGCTCGCGGGCCGGTTGAGGCGTGCAGGGGCCGGAGTGGCCAATTCGGCCTGAATTCGTCTACACAGACAATGTCAGATAGCTATATGTTTGCAGTGTATGCTCCGGGATGGTAAGATTGACGGCCCTATGATGCCCCCAGTGTCGAATAAATGAACGCCGTTATCTGGTTGATAATGCCATTGGCAACGGCCATAGGGTTAGCCTTGTCACTGACACCGTTGGTGGCCCGGAGCGCGGGTGCACTGCGGTTGTATGACTTGCCCGACGATGATCGCCGGATGCACGATCTTCCGGTCCCGCGCCTCGGCGGCGTGGCCGTCTACCTGGTGGCGGCGGCCGTCGCGTGCTTCGTGTTCGTCTTCGGACGGACAATCTCGCCATATCTGTCGCCGATAACTCTCGGCGATCCGCAGATCCGCATCCTGACGGGAGCATTCCTCGGATCGGCGCTGTTGTTTCTCGTCGGCCTAATCGATGACGTCAGGGGGCTCACGCCAGGAGCCAAGTTCGCGGCTCAGTTCGGCGCCGCCGCGATCATGCTCTATTCCGGGCTGAATCTCGATATGATCGCGCTCAGTTACGGAGTCGGCATCTCGACGGGATTTATCGGTGACGCCCTGCTCGTCGTGTGGATTGTCGGCGTGACGAACGCGTTCAACTTCATCGACGGATTAAATGGTCTGGCGGTCGGGATTGCGGTAGTCGCGTGCGCAGCGATCGTCGTTGTGGCGACCGCCCTCGGCAACTACTGGGTGCTGCTTCCAACCGTCGTAATTGCGGGCGCGCTGCTCGGGTTCCTACCGTACAATTTTCCGAAGGGCCGAATCTTTCTCGGTGATGCGGGAAGCCTCAGCGTCGGATTCCTGCTGTCGATTCTGTCGATTGGCGCATCGGTCAATCACTCGGGGGCCGTTCTTGTCGTCGTGCCCATCCTGGCGGTGTTCGTACCACTCCTCGATGGAGCACTCGCGATCATCAGACGATGGCTGCGGCATGTGCCGCTCTCCGGCGCAGACGCGCGGCACATTCATCATCGGCTGCTCGCCCTCGGGATCTCGAAAGAGCGGACGGCCATCATCCTGTGGAGTCTCGCTGCGGGAATGGCTGCCTTCGGCCTCCTCATCGCCCTGACGGCGCCGTTCGTGGCGGCGTCAGTCGCGATTCTCGGGCTGGCGGGAGTGTGTGTCCTCGTTATCTACGGCACGAACCTCCTGTCGTATCACGAATTGTCCGTGGCGGGTGAGGTACTCTTGTCCGGGCCGTCGCGGGCGCGGCGTGTGATTAGTGATCAGATCAAGACCCTCGATCTCACCCATCAGGTTCAGAAAGCGAAGGATATTTCAGACGTGTCGGAGCTGTTATCCGACGCCGCGGCGTCGTTCGGATTTCTCGGAATGGAGCTCACTGGTGCCGACCTCGCGCTCGATCGCATTGCCGACCACATTCTGTCGGCTGACTGGGCGTGGAAGCTCGACTATCCGATTCGGGTCGCCGGCACCGAGAGAAGCTTTTCGTATGTGCTGAGCATCTGGTGCAGTCCCGCGCAGAGCTCCCGGCCATATGGTGCGGAGCGCGTTGCCCGGGTTTTGGGCCCGGCGCTCGAGCGATGGTTCGAGCAACATGCGCGGGGAGCTCCGATCCTCACTCCGGCCAAAGTTTCTCTGCCAGGCGGTCCGGCCAAACGGCGCGGCCTGAGAATCACTCAGTAGCCGCACCGTCGCCTTTGCTGTTACCGACGGAACAGCGTGATAAGTGTAAGCATCAAGCCCAGGCTGCTCGCAATCGGAGACACGTACTGAAGCGGTGACGGGCGCTTTCGGCCGACGATGATCTGATCGTTAGAACGGACCTGAAGAAGCGTAGCGTCAGCGTCAGGCCGGCTCAAGTCGATTTTTATCTGTTGCCGGTCGCGGATGACAATGATCTGGTCCAGACGTCCCACTTCGGTCGGGCCGCCTGCAAGGACGATCGCCTGCGCTATCGTCGTTTCCGGCGGGACGGTGTAGATGGTCGGGATCCGGACTTCACCTCTGACGATGATTTTCACCAGCGGTTGAATAACGAACTGCGGATTCTGTTCGTACTTCGCAAGAAACGTCCTCAGCCGTTCTTCTACCGTCGCCATGGGAACGCCGGTCACGGCAACTTCGCGGTAGAGCGGATGAATCACCGTTCCATTTCCCGCGATGACGCAGTCGCACGTAAGCTCCGGCTTGCGCCACACCACGATGCGGAGCTGGTCGCCCGGGCTGAGGGTCTGGCCATTCAAATCGCCAGATGCGGATGAGGCCACTATCTGCGCGCCCGCTGTTCCGAAGCCGGTGACGGTAAGAACGAGAGCAAGCGACATGCGTTTTATGGAGGTCATTGATTGTTGCACTGGTTGTAACGCTCTCTTCGTGGGCGACAAACGCCTCGAGCGCAGGGTCGAAGTTTAATGAGGGGGAGCGACAGCGTCCAGAACTTCAGGAGTTCCGTGACGCCGGATGATTGTGTTGTTGATGACTATCACGTCCATTCGCGTGCGCATGAAACAGTCCAGAGCCTGTTCGGGAGTGTCGACGATGGGCTCGTTTTCGTTGAAGCTCGTGTTGAGCACAACCGGCACGCCAGTGATGGCTTCGAACTCCGTAATCAGCCGGTGATAGCGCGGATTGGTGCGCTGGCTGACTGTCTGAAGTCTGCCGCTTCCGTCGGCGTGAGTGATCGCCGGCAGAATTGCGCGCTTGCCCGGCTGAACCGGGTAAACCTGCTGCATGAACGGGTCGGCTGCGGCCCCGACGAAATAGTCATTCATCGCGCTCTCGAGAATCGATGGAGCGAATGGACGAAATTTTTCACGGAACTTGATCTTCAGGTTGATGACGTCGCGCATATCGGCGCGTCGTGCATCGGCGAGAATACTGCGATTGCCGAGGGCGCGTGCACCCCATTCCATGCGACCCTGGAACCAGCCGACGACATTTCCATCGGCAATGATGCGGGCGGTCTCGCGGCAGACTGACTCCTCCCCGTTGTATACGGTGCACGAAAATTCCGCGTGATTTTCGCGGCGCGCGAGCAGGGCAGGGACATCCACATCGAGATACTCTGTGCCCCAGTACCCGTGCTCCATCACGAACGAGCGGGGCTTGCCAAGCTTCTGGTTCCACACGTAGTAGGCCGCCCCGAGCGCCGTACCGTTGTCTCCCGCCGCCGGTTGAACGTACACGTCGGTGAAGGGTGTGTTGGCTCTTATCTTTCCATTCGCGACGCTGTTCATGGCGCACCCGCCGGCCATGCATAGCCGCGGATTTCTGGTGCGTTCCCACAGTCCGTTTAGAACGTGAAATGCACACTCCTCGTACACAGCCTGGAGGGAGCGCGCGAGGTTTTCATGATAGGGCGTGAGCGTCTCGCCCTTCTTCCGTGCGCGGCCGAGCAGCTTCTCGAGCTCGGCGGTAAAGAGCGGGCCCATGGTGGGAGAGCCGCCTTCCCACTCCATCTCGACGCCTTCATCCCAGTGTCGATAGTAGGGACGATTGAGCTCGAACAGGCCACCGGGTTTCAGGGTGACGAGCTTTCGCAGCTCGTCGACATGATCGGGGCTGCCGTAGGGCGCGAGGCCCATCACCTTGAACTCATCACCGTATCCCGGAAACCCGAGAAACTGTGTGACGGCCGTGTAGAAAACGCCGAGCGAATGGGGGTAGGAAACCTTCGCGAGGACGTCGAAGTGGTTGCCTTCGCCCTTCGCCATCGACGTGCTCAGATAATCTCCGAATCCGTCGATCGAGCAGATTGCGGAGTCGTTGAACGGCGACACGAAGAAGGCGCTCGCGAGATGCGCTGGATGGTGCTCCACGAAGTGAAGCTCGGGAAGCGATGACTCGCCGACTCCAAGCGCTCCAGACAACGGCGCGCTGATGTCGTTCACCTTTCGCAGATTCTTCGTGCGATTGACGATGTTCGAGATGCTCATCCGGTTGCCGATGGCGAACGCAGCCTTGCGACCGAGGTTTGCTTTTGGATCGCGGCTGATGCCGACGTGGGAAATCTGGGATCCAGATATTCCGGCAACGTCGAGACATTTGGTAATTGCCTCGGAAGGAAATCCGGCCCAGTGCTTGATGCGCCTGAAACGCTCCTCTTCGACCGCTACCACGAGCTCGCCGTCGCGCAAAAGAACGGCGGAGCCGTCAGCGTGATAGGCGTTGATTCCGAGAATGTACATTAGCTGGTTGATGTTCGCGTTTTGTGTTTGCTGCGCTTGTCGACCGCCGCAAGATACATGGTTTGGAGCTGCTCTCCGATCTTTTCTGCGCCGTACGTCTTATTCACCGTCTCTCGGCGTCTGCTCACGCCGAACCGGTTATCGGTCACGAAATCGCTCAGCTGCACATCGGGGGAAAAGACCACCGGTACACCGGCCGAAGCGCCTCGAGTGCCGCATCCCGAAGTTCTCGTGTTTCGACGGCAGTACGAGCGACGCCGATGGGAAAACGTGTAGCGAGACAAGGTACCAAAGGGGCGTGTGACGAGCGAAACCCCGGCAGCGAGCACCGCCAGACTGCTCACGAAAATGAAGAGGCCGTGAACGTGAATGGGGTCATAGGACTGCCCATTTGGTAGACAGCCACCGGTGAGCGACTGAGATCGCGCACTTCCACCGTGCGCTGAGCTGTCGTAGAGGTTTGCGGAAAACCGCCCCGCTTTGCCGCAGCGCCGCGTTGCTGATTACTCCTCGTCCTCGTCCTTGGCCCCTGCGTATGAGTATTCGTACCGGTAATACGCGCCGTACTGCGGGACTGTCGTATCAGGATCGTTCAACACGGCGCCTACCACTCGCGCACCGACCGACGTGAGCTGATGCACTGCCTGCTGAGCGGCAGCATTCGCGGTCTTACCGGCCTTGAGTACCAAAACTGCGCCATCGGCGATTGTCGCGAGGATCGCGGCATCGGAGGCGGCGAGCAGAGGCGGCGTGTCGACGATCACGAGATCGTACGCTTCCGTCAGAGCGCCAAGCGTTCTGCGCGCGCCTTCGCCACCAAGAAGCTCGGAAGGATTCGGAGGCAAGCTCCCCGCCGTGAGGACGTAGAGTCCCGTGATCGAAGTAACGTTGGTCACATCTTCTTCGGCTGCCGAACCAAGAAGTAGATCCGTAAAGCCAGGCTCGCGGGCGACTCCGAACATCTTGTGAAGTCTTGCACGACGAAGATCGCAATCCACGATCAGGACGCGAAGACCCTGTTGAGCAAACGCCACCGCCAAATTTGCTGCTGTGGTCGTCTTTCCCTCGCCCGGTGAAGCGCTGGTTACGACGAGGGTGCGAAGAGCCCGAACAGCCTGCGAGAAGATCAGGTTCGTGCGCAGAGTGCGGTAAGCCTCTGCGCCCGGCGATTGCATGTCGAGGAAGGTGACCAGTTCGTCGGAGAGGACTCCTTTCTTCCCATTGCTCTGAGAAACCGCCCGGCGTGGCATCGCCAGCGCGAGAGCCCGCGACACACCTCCCTTCTTCCCCGCGCTGGGCGCGTTCAGGCGAGGAATGACAGCCAGTCCAGGAATCTGAAGAAGCCGCTCGATGTCGCTTCTTTTTCGGATCGATGTGTTGAGACCGTCGGCAAAAACCGCAGCCGCGATGCCGAGGAGAAGGCCAACGAGCAAGCCAAGCGTGGCTTTGCGCGTGCTGCCGGTCGGGATTTGATACCCCGGCGTGCTGGCGAGATCGACAATCTCTACCTGTCCCGCTTCGACCGCCTCGGCCATCTTCGCTTTCTGAAGATCCGTGCGCAACTGATCGGCCATCTTCTGGATTGTCTGCACCTGCTGGTTCAGCTGCAATTCCTCGGTCTCACCGGCGGGAGCGGTGGCGATTTGTGAAGCGCCGGATGCTCTCAGCCTGTCGAGTGACTCAATCTGGGCCGTGACTGACTGAAGCTGACTCTTGACGGCAGCAACCAGGCGGCCGGCTGTGGTTGCGATCAGCGAGTTCAACGCCGCCACATCCGGGTTCGATGCTGCCGCTCCAGCGGAGACCAGGTCATCTCTGTTTTTCTTGTAGCCTGAAAGTTGGGCGTAAAGCTGCGTGACGACCGGATTCGCTGCTATGCTCGGGGAAGAGATAAGGACGTCCAGGTTCGTTGACGGATCGTCCTGATTTTTTCCGACGGCCGCAAGCAACGACTGCGAGGTTCTGCGCTCTGCATCGAGGTCTGCGCGTCGCATGTCGATGTTCACTAGCCCGGCTTCCTGCGCACTGGCTTTTGCGCTGGAGCTGAATACCTGGCGATTGCTTCGGTACGCCGTGTATGCACCGGACGCTTTCGAGAGCATCGAGTCGGTCTGGCGAAGCTGATCTTCGAGGAATACCCGCTTTCTCTTGGACTGCTGCTGCGCGTTCGAAGCGTTGGCTATCTGGAAAGCTTCCGCCGCGGCATTGGCAATTCGGCGAGTCTCATGCGGCTCACGACCTGTGAACGCCAGGTCGAGTAGATCGGTCTTCGGGCGCGCGCTCGCAGAAATGCCTCCGAGCACATGGCCGATCGCTTCCTCGCGAGATACCACGCGCATGACAGTCGAGGCAATGGGCGGCGCCGAAGCGATCTTGAACGATACGCCGTCAATTGAAACGGGCTGGCCATAAGCGCCGGTAACACGGCTCCGGGCGCTCTGAACTGTGAAGCCCGCTCGCGCAAACGCGAAGACCAGCGAGTCGGCCACAGCATCATCGGCAACCTTCGCATCTGACATCTGGTCGATAAACTGCGAGCGCTCGGCCGGCATGAGACGTACGCCTTGCAGGTCTACGGCCTCTGCGGCGACAGACCGGCTGCGAAGCACCTGAATCTGGGATTCGATTGGATCGGTTCCCCGATTGAACTTGTCATAGCCCATGTCGCCTTCCCCCGTCATCGCCTGCCGTGTATCGACAAGGCGCACGGTAGAAATGGACCGGTAGACCGGGGGGGTCTTCCGAATGGCATTCGCCGCCCACCCGACGGAGACGGCTGTGATGCCGAGTACCAGCCAGATGTGCCGGAATACCATGGCGGCGTATTCACGCAGCCCGACAAATTCCGTCACGGCCGACGGGTAAGCTTCCGCGGCCTTTATCGAGGATGGGTCGAAGGCCGCAGGCTTGTCGTTCTTAGGGCTGAATGGAATCAGATTCGCCACGGTATCTATCGAGGTATGGGAGATGTAATTGCCGACATCGCGGCGACGGCGCTCACTACAGGGGTCACGTAATCATGGAAATTGCTGCGTTTGCGGCCAACCAGAATCTCGTCGTTGGACCTGCTCTGAATGAGTCCGACGCCAGAGTCGATCTCTGGCGGCACCGCGTAGACGTTCGGGAGAGGAACTCCGACCACCTGGATTTTACGATAAAGCGGATGGAAAATGGCTCCATTGCCCACGAACAGCGCCAAAAACGCCTTAAAAGGCGAAAGGGGTCTCAGCATCGAGTTGAGTGGAATCACCGGCGAGGAAAACGGGCATGTTATCCGCCCGTTGATGGCTAACAAATGAACTTACCGCGGAGCACATCCCTAGTCCAGTTCACGCGTTTACCGCGTGACGACGGATTATTGTGGATTGACGACATCACGCTCATTCTGGTGCGCAGAACACAGTCCAGCGCGGGGGGTGTCTACTGCTCGCATGTGCTCGAGCACCTTGCTCTCGAGGATTTTCGTGCTGCGCTTGTGAACACGCGTCGCTACCTTAAGCCTGGCGGGTTGTTCAGGCTTGTCGTTCCGGATCTCGAGAGCTTATCGCGCGAATACATCGAGTCGTCCGATGACAATGCGGCGTCGAGGTTTATGGAGGGTGCGTACCCGGGAGTCCGCCAACGCAGGCGCGGCGTCTCTGGAATGCTGCGGGGCTGGCTCGGCAACAGCGCTCATCTCTGGATGTGGGACGAGAAGGGAATGATGCGCGAGCTTCGCGACGCCGGATTCGCCGGAATCAGGCGGGCCTCTGTAGGCGACAGCGCGGATAGGCGATTCTCCGAAGTCGAAGACCCGGGCGCTGGCTCGGTTGCCTTGGCATCGAAGCCACGAAATGACTTGTCACGGTTGTCCCGGGCCGAGGGTGCCGACCGCTGCCGCTCAAGAAGTTTGCGGGTATCTCCCTCCAGCAGTCGTTCGACCTGTCGGACCCGCAGGCGGAGGACATGCTCTACGATAGCGAGTCCATGCGGCGATTTGCACGCGTTGAGCTGGGCGACGATAAGGAACCTGACGAGTTGACGATCCCGCGCTTTCGCCATTTGCTAGCTCGCGACCCGCGCCGAAGCTGAAGGCACGAGTTACCGCACCAACGCGAAACTCTGGTCGCCGAACAGATCGCACATCGGTCAGAGACACTGATCGCGCGTGCAAAGCGCGCTTCCCATATCTCCGCACGACAGACGACTTCAACTTCACCTTTCAGACGGCCTGAGCCTCCAGATGCTCGGGAGCGACTTGAGACCCGAACTCTTGAGCGAGGAAGAATGGCAATCTTCTCAGGCTCGAGCGGCACCAGGAAATCACCCCTCTCTATCGCGATCGCATGCCGAGCCATCCAGCACGGCGACGAAGCCCGTTTCGTGGGCGGGGATGCCTTGATCGGAGAGCTGTCGGCTGCGGCGACCAAAGGGCGGCTAACGGCGCGCCATGGTACGATCAGCGACATCGATGGCTTCAACAAACTGCGGCGCAAAGTTGTAACTCGCCGAAACGCTAAGGTGGGTAGCGTCGCGGTACATCCACTTTCCTCCCTTTGTAGTAGAGCAATCGCGAGCGTCGCATAGTAAGTCCCTGAGGTCCAGCACCGTAGCGCCTGTGGTCGTGGCGACCCCCACGATTGCGTTTCTCGACGGATGCTGGAGTTGCTCCACAAACGCCCGCGACACCTCTCGCGCGCATGCTCCGCGCAGCAGCGAGTACGCCGAGCATGACGATGGATCCCAGATCGGTCGAGGATTTCGGAAGGTTGGTATCGACTGGACAATCACGACCTTATGACCCGCATCCTGAAGCTGCTGCACGGTCGCGGTGAGTGCCTTCTCGAAAAGGGTTGCCTTTGAGCCCGGGTCGGTTTTTCGAGGCTCGTTCGCAATCGCTGCGCCGAGATGCGGATCCCACCAATATTGATCCAACCCTGAAATGAACACGATTCCAGGACGCGCAGTCGTCAGCCAGGCGAGAGTGAATTTCACGTAAGACGGACAATGATCGAACTCTCCCGAACGAGGGAAACCTGGAGGAAAAAAATCGCTTTTCCCAACCGTTGTTACCCGCAGCCGAGACACGAAGGGGCAGGAGGGAGAAGTGAACGCCTGCAAGGAGCGCCGTGTGATTTGTCCCGCTCTGCTGAGGGCCTCGACAAACTGCCACGCGTCTGAGTCACCCACGAGGTAAACAGGAGCAGCGATCCCGGCGGCGTTCCACACGCAATCGTCAAGGTTTTGTTTTGTGAAAGGGCCGGTTGTAATACACGAGAAGCCGTCGCCATGATTTACTGTTATATCCTCAACTGCCTTAGCGATCTGGCGACTCCACCAACCCGATTTAGCCGCAAAT
The DNA here is from genome assembly GCA_038254845.1 of Gemmatimonadales bacterium. GTDB lineage: Bacteria > Gemmatimonadota > Gemmatimonadetes > Gemmatimonadales > Gemmatimonadaceae > UBA4720. Next base: position 11,690 of record JBBSFT010000030.1, read on the forward strand.
CCGATCGCCGCCGCCATAAGGATTGGTGGGACAGTGGTGGCGAGAACGAGCGACACGAAACGACGCCGGCTTGGTGTCGACATGTCTCTTAGAGGTCTCTCAATCCCGTAGTAGGATGCGATCGCAGGAACGAAGCAGAGGCCCGCAGCGACGAAGGCCGCGGCTGGTTCACCGGGCCAGAGCGCCGCTGCGAAAACAATGAGGGGCCAGTGCCACAGGTAGATCGAATAGGACCAATCGCCGATGGTGACCAATGGATGTGAACCGAGCGTGCGGGTGACCAGATTCGATGTCTCCATACCGCCAACGATGAGCAGAAGCGTCGAACTGACGGGCAGAAGCGTCCAGGCAGGGAGCAGGCGAGAGGAGCCGGAGGTCGCCCAGAGTGAAACCCCCAACCCAATAACGCCGATCGTACCTGATATTGTTGCGACCGAGGGCGACCTCACATTTACTCGTGAACCTGCCATCGCGAGCAGTGCTCCAACCCCGAACTCCCACGCGCGCGCGAGAGGTCCATAGAAGCCAATCAGCCAGGGCGCGTCGCCCCCCTGCTCGCGAAGGGCCCCCACAATCGCGGCGGCAAAAGACAGAAGAGCAACAACGGAAACAAGCATCACCGGGGCTTTCCTGAACCGAGCCTGACGCGCGGCCAGCCAGGCGGTCGCGAGGATAACGGGAAACGCAAGATAGAATTGCTCCTCCACTGACAGCGACCACGTATGAAGGAGCGGGTTTGTCTCCGCCTGTGCGCCGAAATAACCACCTGTCGTGATGGCAATGACCCTGTTCGCAGAAAGTAGCATTGCCCCGATTGCCGTCTTCGCAGCAGCCTGTTGCCGCATAATCGGCGAAAGCAACACTGCCGATCCACCTACTGTTACCGCTGCCATCACCGCGAGAGCGGGAGTGAGACGCTTGAAGCGGCGGGCGTAGAAGCGTCCGAACCGGATGCATCCCGTAGAGTTCCACTCCCGCAGAAGCATCCCGGTAATCACGAACCCCGAGATGACGAAGAATACGTCGACGCCGAAGAAGCCACCGGGGACGGGGAGGCCGGCGTGAAAAGCAACAACCTGGAGCACCGCAATTGCGCGCAGCCCCTGAATATCGAGTCGCAGCGGAGACCTGGAAGATGAAGTCCGAGGTCTCGTGCCGGATTGTGAAGACTTCACGGAGAGCTTCGCTCAATTAAACGAGCTGTGGTCATCCGCGAAATGTATCGGACACGTAGTGCCCCGACGCGCAATGGGTGATTCGCGGCAACGCCATACCTGATACAAATTCGGTGACGACTCAGCAGTCACGGGCTGAATGGCCGAGGATAACGGCGCAGCGGACAGTGGATCGAGGCGCGGGCGGCGCGACGAACTTACGGACATTGCTGCCCGGCAACATCTCCAGCGGTCCCTCTCTGCCAATATGAGTGACACACCGATCTCCCCGGAGCTTAGTGTACGACGCTGATCGAGGATGTCCTGTTGTCTCTGTTCCCCAGCTATTGCAATCGTACGATACCGGGGTGTCAGCCACCCGGCCCGGTGGGCGGTTCAGGGCCGCGTTCAAGCTCAAGATCCTGGAGACCGCCGCGCAGCGCACCGAGCTCGGCGACCTTTGGCCCATTGCTTCGTCGCGAAGCATCATACACGTCTCACCTCCCGGCATGGCACGGCCGCTCGCCCACGCCCGCGCTGATGGACGACCGGGCCGCTGGTAGTCAGCCACCGACGGTCGAGGATTTCCTCGAGCCTGCTGCCGATGCCTCGCGGCTCCCGATGTTTGGCCCGCCCACGTGCAACGGCTGTGCGAACCTCGGCTTGCGGCTAAAGATGGCCAGATCGCTTGTGTCGGTGGGATGAGCGAGCGTTTTTTTTGTCATCGATAGCATCTATCCATTGTGACCAGTCAGGCGGGGTTAGCGTAGGTGAGCGGGACTACCAGGTAATGATACCAAGTATCTGTTCATCAGCGTGGGGGGCCAGTGTTAGTTTGCATCTTAGAACGCCGTCAGCCGCAGCCAAATTCCTGCAGCTGCGAGGGGGTCCGGCGTCCGTTAACCCTGAATCCATGGCGTCTCCCGAAAATTCATGCTGAGCACCTTCGCAAAGGTTCTGGAGCTGTTTCCGCGCAGGGACCGCCGTCAGCTGTTTCTCATGGCTCCGGCGATTCTGCTGATGGCCGTGCTCCAGGTTGCGGGCATCGGTATGGTCATGCCGTTCATCTCGGTGGTCGCGAACCCCGCGGGGATTCAGCAGCATCGGACGCTCAAGTGGGCGTACGACGCCTTCGGTTTCCACGATTCGTCGTCGTTCCTCCTGATGATCGGTTTTGCGGCGTTCGGGATTCTGCTTATTGGCAATACCGTGAGCGGGCTGATCACCTGGTGGATGGTCCGCTTTGCCGAAATGCGAACGCACCACCTCGCGTCAATACTCCTTCAGAGGTATTTGTCGCGGCCATACATCTATTTCCTCGACGAGCACAGCGCCGAGCTCGGCGTTAAAGTGCTTTCCGATGTGGTGCAGGTCGTGACCGGGATACTTCTGCCGGGACTTCAGCTTCTCGCGCAGACGGCGATGGCTCTTTTTCTCGTTTTGCTCCTCTTCGCGGTTCAGCCCGCGTTGTCTCTGATCGTTGTGGTGGGACTTGGAGGCGCGTATTTCACTGTCTATCGAGTAGTCCGCGGCCGTTTGGCCACCTACGGACAAATAAAGGCTGACGCCAACGGGCGTCAGTTCAGGGCGCTGTCCGAAGCTTCGGGAGCGATCAAGGAGATCAAGCTCCTGAACCTCGAGCGCGAATTTCTCGAGCGCTTCAAGCGCCCGAATCTCGCGATGGCCAATGCGGTGGCGATGCAGAGCGTGTTCGCCATCGTGCCCCACTACGTGATGGAGACGATCGCTTTCGGTGGAATCCTCGCCGTCGTGATCTACATGCTTGCATCCGGGCAGAGGGTCGCCGAGGTGATGCCCGCTCTCGCACTCTACACCTACGCGATTCTCCGTATCAAGCCTGCACTCCAGACAGCGTACACATCGGTAACGCAGATTCGGTTCAACGAACCGGTGTTGAATCGTGTTCACGCAGAGATGAATCAATTGAACGAAGCGGAAATGACTCCAGCAGTGGGCCTCCCGGTCTCAGCCGTTCGGATTCCGCTCCGCGATCGCATCGAGCTTCGTGCTGTCACGTTCAGCTATCCGAACAGCGGGCGCACGCTATTTCAGGATTTGAATCTCTCGATCGGCTCTCACACTTCTGTCGCGTTCGTTGGCCCGACAGGGTCCGGAAAAACGACCATCGTGGACATCATACTTGGACTGCTCGCACCTGACAGCGGTGTGCTGGCGGTGGATGGAGTGCCGATTACCGATGAGAACCGTCGCTCATGGCAGGCGAATGTCAGCTACGTGCCTCAGCACATCTACCTGTCTGACAGCTCGATCAAGAGCAACATCGCGTTTGGTGTTCCAGCGGACCGCGTCGAGATGAAGGCCGTCGAGGATGCTGCGCGCAACGCCAGAATCCACGACTTCGTAAGCACTCAGCTTCCGCTCGGCTATGAAACGCTGGTTGGAGAGCGCGGTGTGCGTTTGAGTGGAGGCCAGCGCCAGCGGATCGGAATTGCGCGCGCACTCTACCGCAACGCTCAGGTGCTCCTGTTGGACGAGGCCACGAGCGCTCTTGACGGCATAACGGAAGACAGCGTGTTCGAGTCGATGAAAGACATTGCGGGAACGCGGACCATTATCCTCGTTGCCCACCGGCTCAGCACAGTGCGCCATTGTGACGAGATATTCATGATGGACCACGGGCACATTGTCGCGCGCGGAACTTTCGATGAGCTGCTCATGCGCAGCGAGCAGTTCAGGGCGATGGCTCACCTGTCGCGTCCGGAGGTCGTCCGTGCCGGCTAGGATTTCTACGTTTCCTATGAGTTCGTTGAGCGCCCAACCGGTGTTCGGCTAATGTGTGGGATTGCAGGGATCGTCAGCTCCGGACCCCCGGTTCAACCCCGGCGGCTGAAGGCGATGCTCGATTCGATTATCCACCGCGGCCCGGATGCCGAGGGCATGTGGATCTCGCCTGATGGGGCTGTAGGCCTCGGAAGCAGGCGGTTGGCGATTCTCGATCTCTCGCCCGCCGGTAATCAGCCCATGGTTTCGACCGATGGCCGCTTCGTGATCGCATATAACGGAGAGATCTACAACTACAAGGAGATTCGCGAGAGCCACGTGCGTAGCGGTATGCAATACCGAGGTAACTCGGACACCGAAGTGCTGCTCAATCATTTTGCGAAGCACGGCAATAAGGCGCTTGAAGATTTCGACGGAATGTTCGCCTTCGCGATTTGGGATAACGCCACGCGGGAGCTCATTTGCGCGCGCGACCGGCTGGGTGAGAAGCCGTTCTACTACGCGAACGAAAAGACCGGCTTCGTGTTTGGGTCCGAAATCAAGGCGCTGCTTGCTGCCGGAATCGCGCGCGACGTCAACGAGCGAATGCTCTACGGATATTTCCGCAATCCGTCGAACGCGGCGGTGCGGGGGTCGTTCGACGAGACGTACTATGACGGCATACTGAAGCTTCCGTCCGCCACGTATCTCACGGTGTCGAATGGAGTTCCGAGGCATCGCCAGCGATACTGGAGACTCGATGCTTTGGCTGAGCCAAACGCTGTGTCGTTTGACGATGCGAAGGAGCAGTTCGTCGAGATCTTCACGGAATCAGTCGCCAGGCGCCTCCGGTCGGACGTTCAGGTCGGTTCGAGCTTGTCAGGCGGAATCGACAGCTCGGGCATTGTTTGCACCGTTCCTCGCGTTGCTGCCAGCGGGATGAAGTACAACACGTTCTCGGCCAGATTCGAGAATTTCGAAGCGGATGAAGGCGCATACATCGACGAGGTCAATCGCGCCACAGGTGCGGTGGCTCATTCCGTTTTTCCTACAGAGCAGGACCTCGCCGCCGATATTGCCAGCATGTTCTACTATCAGGACGAGCCACTGGAGTCGTCGAGCGCCTTCGCTCAATGGTCGGTAATGGCTCTCGCGAAGAACGCAGGTGTCACTGTACTTCTCGACGGGCAGGGTGGTGACGAGCTGGCGGCCGGTTATCACTCGTACCTCGCGCCTTTTCTCAGAGATCTGCGCCGCGTGGATCCGGCGAGCAGCACGAGAGAAGAGAATGCGATTCGGGATCGGTTGAACATTTCGGTGGGTGGACCATCGCCTGGAAGTGCTATGGCTTCCAGAAAGGGAGCCGTCAAGGCGCTGGCAATGAGGCAACAAACAAGGCGTGCGTTGTCCAGAACACCGATTGTTCATGCGATGCCCGCGGGCGACACATTCCTCTCGCGATCGTTCATGTGGGCGAACGGAGAGGAGCATGGAGGTCTCGAATCACCGGACGAGATTACGCTGAGCGATGTTCTGAAGGGTGATCTGGTAGACGGAAAGCTGGAGCATTACCTACGGTATGCCGATAGAAATTCGATGGCACACTCGCGCGAAGTGAGGCTTCCGTTTCTGTCTCATCGGCTCATCGAGTTCATGTTTTCACTTCCATCGGAATTCAAGATTCAGAACGGGTGGACCAAGTATCTGGTTCGATCCGCGTTCGAGGGACTTGTTCCCGACCGCATTCTCTGGAGGAAGGACAAAGTGGGCTTTGCAACTCCTGAATTGAAGTGGATGCATTCGGCAGCGATTCAGCCCATGGTGGCCGATGCGCGGAGTTACCTGGTGAGAAAGGGCATCGTTAACCGAAACTGGAAAGACACCGGTCGTGAAAACTGGCAGATCCTGATGGGATATTTTCTTGTCTCCGGCGATGTGGCGGCGCGGGTCACCACAGTTCCCGACAGCTCGCTCCGGAAAACTTGACCGGAATCGTTGGTTCGACCGGGGTGTCGGTCACTCTCTGCATTCCGTCGTACAATCGCGCGGACATAGTCGAAGAGACGCTCGACTCGATCGTTCAGCAGACGCGGACAGACTGGGAGGCTATATTCGTTGACGACGGCTCGAGCGACGGGTCGGTCGACCTGATCGGCTCGTACGTGAGTCGTGACCCACGGATAAAGCTCCGACAGCGCGATCGCGAGCCGAAGGGCGCCTGCTCTTGCCGCAACATCGCAGTCGAGAATGCGGCGGGGCGTTACGTGATGTTTCTCGACAATGATGATCTCCTCGCGCCCTTTTGTATAGACCAAAGGGTCAGAGTACTCGATCGCGATCCCCAGATCGATTTCGCGGTTTTTCCAATGTACCTGTTCAAGGAAAAGTCGGGCCGTGAGAAGCGGCTCTGGAACATTGAGACCAAAGACGACGTCTTGGCTCGGCTGCTGCGAATGGATCCAATCTGCCAGGGGACGGGAACTCTATGGCGACGCGACTCGTTCATCAGGCTCGGCTTGTGGGACGAGCGGCTTCTCATCTGGCAGGATATCGAGCTTCATCTTCGCGCCTTCACTGGCCGTTTCAGTTTCACAACGCATTTTGATTTGCTACCCGACGTCTATCTACGCGAGAGCGATACGAGCCTGAGTAGAGGCCAGTATTTCTCTCGCGAGAAGCTGAAAAGCCGCGCGGTAGTGGTGAAACGCGCAGTGAGCCTCCTACGCGAAAGTAATCGTGACGAGCTCATCCCCGCCGTTCGGTACCTATGTTCCAGCGTTGCACTCGGCGCCGCGGCATCCGGGAATCTCGACCTCGCTCGCGAAATGCGAATCTGGGGAAAGGCACAAGGTGTTCTGACGCAGAGCGACGCATCGAGGTTGCGTGTCGCCGAGCTTACGCGTTCTTCGCGACTCGACCGTTTGCCGATAGTACGAGCTATCAGGGATCGTGTCGCGGGCGTCTTCGCGGTCGACAACACAGTCGGGCGCATCGAAGCATGAGTCCGATGCGGGGCGTCCGCGTTGTGAATATTCCGCACGATGAATTCGACCACGGAGAGACGCGAAACGTTGGAGTGCGTCCTGCCACCAGCGAATTCACCCAATGTTTCGCTTTAATAATCAGTCAGCGATGACAGCGGAGCTGAGAGTCGATTTCAGCGCGAAATCCATTTGGGCATGCGGGACGGCTCCATGACGAGCCTGGTATCAGTCGTGATCCCAATTCGGAATGAGGTCAATACGATTGAAGCCTGCATTCAGGGCATTCTTCGCCAGAGCATTCCTGTCCTTGAGATCATCGCTCTCGACTCGTGTTCGTCCGACGGTACTCGCGATATTCTCGCCAAATATCCTGCCGTACGAGTGATCGACATCGACCCCGCAGATTTCAATCACGGCTTGACGCGTAACGTGGGGGTTATTGCTGCAAGCCGAGCGGACTACGTGCTCTTTACCGTAGCAGACGCCCGCCCGGTAGACGATCACTGGATTGAACGGCTTCTCTCAGGTTTCACTGACGGTGAGGTAAGTGCAGTTTGCGGCCAGCAAATAGTTGAACATTCTCCGCAAACAAATCCAGTGGAGTGGTTTCGGCCAGTGTCGCCTCCCCAGGTAACTCGCTACCAGTTCCTCGATGCCGGACAATTCGATAGACTCCCATCCGGGGATAAGGCCTCTGTCTGCGGATGGGATAACGTGACGGCAATGTATCGAAGGGATGCCCTTCTCAAGATGCCATTTCAGCCCGTCACATACGCAGAGGATATGGTCTGGGCGAGTGAGGCAGTGAGGAGCGGGTGCGCTCTGGTATATGCGAAGGCCGCAAGAGTTTACCACTTTCATTGTGAGTCCCCGGAATTCACGTATCGGCGAACCCTGATCGTTAGCTCCTTTCGCTTTCGGGAGTTCGGGTATATTCCGAACGTTCCGGATAGTCTCCGCAACGTTGCGAGAGCTGTTAAGCTATTAGTGCGAGAGCGAGGTCTGACGGCCGGCGAAAGACTTGGTTGGGCCAGATATAATTGTCTCTATCAAATTGCTTTCGCGAAGGCGGTCCGAGAGTTTCGGAAAGCAGCCATGGAAGGTGCGGATGGCGTTACTCGGGTTATTGAGCGCGCTGGCATGGTACCACCAATACCTAAAAAATACGGGTAAAGGCGGACGACGCTGTCTCTTTCCCCTTTTTATTCCTCGCTTATTCCTTACGGAGAACTGAAGTCAGTTTGAACCACGACTTTGCAAGACGCGTAAAGTCCATCGCGGACGGTCAATCGATAAAAGGCCGCTTGGTGAGGGTTGGCAAGGCGCTTTATAACCAGATTGACACACTGAAGCTGGGAGCATCAAACCAGCTTGTCTTTCGCAGAGGCGCCTTGTTAAGGCGTCGCTTTGCTCGGAAAGCGGGGCCGACTGCCATCGTACAGATACAGGATGGCACTTTTCATAGATATGTCTACCCTTTCGTAAAGTGCCTTGATCTTTGCGGATACCAGGTCTCGGTCGAGATGAGCAGTTCTGCCGTTTTTACTGCTGACGTTTATGTAAGACTGATGTTGCGGGAGGGTTTCATCAGCCGAATCGTCGCATCCCAGAACATTCCGAGTAGTCTCACTCTTTCTGATGATAGGGGAGTGAGGAGGCTGGTAATCAGCCCGGACTATTTTGACGACGCGATCCGCTGCAAAGTCCCAATGCCGATGCATCCATTCATGTACTCAAAAGGCATTATTAAGGAAGTGGCAACGCTGGGAACAAGAGGATCGCGGCCAATCAGAATGCTTTATGCGGGTAGCCGGGGCAGTAGCCACCCGCGCCTGACCCAGTTTTTTGATGTGATCCCGCGCGAAGATGTGTTGTCTCACCTTTTCGAGTCGAGTTGTGTCCGTCCGCAGATTCTGCAGGCAGGTGTGGATTTAGATGCCTGCAATGCAGATCTGTTGCTATGCGTTCGGGAATTATGCGACGTTCCGCAAGAGATACTTCTTCGAGTTATGAGTTCGGCGTCGTTTTTTCTGGCGTTGCCCGGGTGGGTCATGCCGATGTCTCATAACCTGACAGAATGTATGTCCGCAGGCTCCATCCCCATTCTTCAATATGCCTCATGTCTTGCTCATCCATTGACTCCGGAAGTTAACTGTCTGGCGTTTGGGAGCCTCATAGAGTTAGACCATGTGATGCGGCGAGCTCTCTCAATGCCAGAATCCGAGATAGCGCGGTTGCGAAAGAACGTGCTGCGGCATTATGACGAATTCCTGAGTCCAGCCGCAGTCGTAAAAAATATACGATTGTGCGAGACTGGCCTCATGGCACTTATGACGGAGCAAGTTAGCGTTACGAGGCCATTTGACCTTTCAAGCTGATCGGTATTGGGAGGCGAGGTGACGTCCTCCCCGAAAGCGGACTCATTTCGTAGGCTGTGAGTCCTGATCCGCCAGAGCGGCGGGGAGGACTTATGAAGCGCACAAGATTTACCGAGGTAAACATGCCGAATCACCGCAAGATCAATCCGACCATACTTCAGTTACACTCCATTAGCCGATTCATATCGAGCTCAGAATCTTCCGACAATGGGAGCTGACGTGGGACGCGAAACCCCGCTCTTCCAATCATCCGAGACATCGCCGGGAACTCCCACGGTCGGCGCGGTGCGGTCGCCGCTCGTTAGCGTAGCTATCATCACGTATAATCAAGCTCAATACATCGCAAAGGCGCTAGAATCTGTACTCTCACAAGAAGCAAACTTCGCTTTTGAGGTGATCGTAGGGGACGACTCATCGACAGACGCGACCTCAGACATTTGCCGGGATTACGCCCAAAGATATCCAGGTCACCTGACTCATTTGCTTCACGCATCGAACCGCGGCTACATCGCCAACCTCATCTCCGTCATCGAACATTGCAATGGCAAATACGTCGCACTCCTCGAAGCTGATGATCACTGGATTTCCAACACAAAGCTATCTGAGCAAGTGGAGGTTTTTGAGAAGCATTCCGACGTGTCGCTTTGCTTTACAAATTCGGCGATTGACGATGTGCAGGTTCCGGAAAACGTTCAGTACTTCACTCGCACAACGGACATGCTATTTGATTATGCGGATTGTCTCAAGCACATGGTGGCACCGACCTCAACATTCATGTTCCGGCGCAACCTCTTTGTACCACCAGCCTGGTTTCGGAACTTGGCGACGTACGAGTATTTCCTCATTTATCTGCTTGCAGCGAGAGGACCGATCTACTACCTGAACCGGATAACCGCTTGTCGGACGCAACACTATAGAGGACAGAGCATACTATCACTGAATCATTGCGTCGCTCGTCTTTCCGAAGTCCGTCACCTGAACCACGTATTGGCGGCATATGACCCGGAACAGAGGAAGAGTTCAAGGAACACGGCCCTCGAAACGCAACTGAATGCAGTCCCCTATCTGATTTCCGAGGGCCGGCTCGGACTTGGTTGGAAAGCGATCCGCGAAACGCAAATATGGAAAGTCGCTCCCGACGCCCAACGCTCTCGCCTAATCGCTCGATATGTTAAAGAACTAGCGCGCCTGGTTCTTTCGACGCTGGGAGGGAAGCGCCTGGCGTGTAGAAAAGTGTGTTATACGCCAATGCGCGGCCAAGCCCAGTTTTAGTGGGATCAATACCTATGGCGAGCCTGCAGGTTACAACCCAGGCTCGGTGTCGCATGGTTGTAAAGAGCGGCGACTTAAGGTTCAGGATCTGCTTTCTCTTCGGTGCCAGAACTCGGTAGTCGAGCAGTGCAACGGAGATAAAGATCGATCTCGCCGAGAATGGGGTGCGGGCGCTTCACCTGGACCAGATCGAGCTGGTCCGCGGCAACGAGCGCTTCGCGAAGCCGAACCCTCGATGCCGCGAGTGTCGCGAGTGTCGCGAGCGATTCGGGCACCCGCTTGTCGGTGGGCGGCGCAACGCTGGACGGAGCATCCATCTTCCTGACAACCTCAGTCAGTGCGTACCGATCGAGACTGCCCAACACCGGATCGTCCGACGTTGGAGAGCCGACACCGTTCGACCTTCCCCACTCGATCCCGTGACAGACAAGCCGCGCCACTCCCGGCTCGACCATCGCCAGATGCGCGACGTTTTCTTCGACCGACCAGCAATCGACGCGCGGCTTCATCGCCGCAAACGCCGGGTCGGTCGACGAAACCTCCGCTACCAGTCGGTCGTGTGTCTCGTCCATGTAAACCAGAAACTCAGCCAGTCGCTGCTGCATCACTTGCTCGCTGGTCGATGATTGAAAGAATTTCTGACATCACCGTCTCCCCCTTACCGCGTGCGTACCAGGTGCGGAAATGACGATACCGGTCGGGCTTCGGTAGCGCGAGAGCCTCGCTGACGACCCAGGCCTGAAGCGCCCCCGGTCGAGGATCCC
>JBBSFT010000031.1:0-22729 GCA_038254845.1 Gemmatimonadales bacterium
GATTATTGCCAGAGGCGTGGCGAATCGCTCTTTCCAGCGGCTAAACGTTGGCGTATCCGCAGTGCTGTCGAGCCCGAACGCTGCATTCATCAAGGCTGCACCAAAGTCTTCGGCCGTCGCGAATCGATCGACCGGGAGCTTGGCAATCGCCACAGCGACGGCCGCATCCACGTTCGCAGGAACCGAGTCTCGCTGGCGCGTCAGCGACGCTGCCTTTTCCATGATGATTTTTGCGACTATCGCCTGGGCCGTTGCTCCGGTGAACGGAGGCTCGCCAACCAGCATCTCGTAGAGCACCGCACCGAGCGCATATATCAGTTCGCGAATCGATGGCGGCGTCTCCCAACGCCTGCTCGGGACTCATGTACTCCGGCGTGCCGAGCGAAAGGCCCGTCTGGGTCATACGCTTCGTGCCGGCGCTCTGCACGGCGAGCGCAATTCCAAAATCCGCAATGACCGGCTGCCCCTCGTGCAGCAGAATGTTCTCAGGCTTGAGATCGCGATGAATCACTCCGTGCCGATGAGCGTAGTCGAGGGCGCTTGCAACGGCCACCGCGATCCGAACTGCCTCGTCAACGGGCAACTGCTTCTCGCGGTCGAGGCGCGCGCGAAGTGACTCACCCTCGACATATGGCATGACGTAAAACAGCAATCCCTCGGCATCGCCTGAGTCAAACAGGGGCAGCAGATTCGGATGCTGCAGATTCGCTGTAACCTTGATCTCGGAGAGGAAGCGCTCGCTGCCGAGAACCGCGCCCAGCTCGGGGTTGAGAACTTTGAGGGCAACCTGGCGGTCGTGCCTGAGGTCACGGGCGAGATACACGGTGGCCATGCCCCCGCTGCCGATCAGCCGGTCGACGGCATAGCGCGAGCTCAGGGCATCGGTCAGTTGCTCACGAATGTCAGTCGACATGATGCCCGTTGCGGTGACAGAACGACGCAAACGTATGCAGCCGAACCAGGCAGCGTAAGGAGCGCTTTTCGGGCAAGGACCAGAAGCTCATAAGATCCAGCCTTTTGACGATAAGCCGCCGCTTCTACTGCAGTCGGCGCGCATTTGCGCTCAAAAGAGTAAAGCGCGAGCTCAGGCTCGTAAGAAGTGCCCCGACCCACACGAGCCACATGCGCATCAGCGCTGCGACGGGCTGAGGTAGAGGGTGCTATCGGCATGATACTCAGCTGGTTCGCTGACTCTGCTGCCGCGCCGCGAAGATGTAGTTTGGGATTAGAACAAGTCCGCAGTTTGCACTCGATTATTATAGACCAACGCGGAGAAGCTGCGCAGCGCGTTCGATATCGAAACGGTTCGAGACCCCGGCAGCAACAAGTATTTCCTTTGGGTTCAGGCAATCGTTCATCTTGCAGAATCAGAAGGGAAAGTTTGGCCTCGCGTTGATTTTGCCTCAGAAAAAAGAGCGCCTCGAATCTAGAAGTGTCCTTTTTCGTGGCGAGTGCAGGCGGGGCTAAATCATTTGCGGCGGTGAGCCATCGACCGTAGCTTCTCGGCCAGGCTATCAGGTTTCACTTCAAACCAGGAATACCTCGAGTGACACGTTCGCTCATGCTGGCCGTGGCGATGCTTGCTATTGGCGGGACACGGCTGGACGGTCAATCTGCGGGCATGCCGACCAAGCGTGCGATCCAGCCGCCGGATTACAAGCCAACTCCGTCGCCGTTATCGCCGGCAATTCTTGTTGGCAACACGCTCTATATGTCGGGCTCGACCGGGGGTGATCCGAAGACGGGGCAACTCGTTAGTGGCGGATTCGATGCGGAGATGCGCCAGATCATGTCGAACCTCCATACGGTGCTCAAGGCCGCAGACATGGACCTGACGAATGTCGTCGCCGTGACGGCATATCTGGCGGACATGTCCGACTACAACCGCTTCAACGAGATCTACCGGGAGTACTTCAAGGCCGATCCCCTGCCAACGCGTTCTGCGGTCGCGGTCAGGGCGCTGGCGCGGAACGCCCGGATTGAACTCACGATGACCGCGGTGCGAACCAAAAAGTGAGCCACCGCCAACGGGCCCACGCTCGGACTGCTGCAAAAGACGCGCTTCCTGCCGGCAAGGCCTGAGCCGAAGCAAGCCTCGCAGCAGAAGCGCAGAGTCGTTAGCTGGACATGCTTGCATCCGTCAGTCTTGATCCCTCTCGTTTCGCCAGCCCTTACTCGCATGCGCCTGCGGTCGTCAGCTTGTCATTTTCTGGTTGCGAGCGTCTGCCTCCTCGCAGGTGATGCGTGCGCGAGCAGGACTGCCCCAAGCGTGGTCCAAACCGTCAGTGACCACCCCAACGTCCAGCTCGAAAGGTTTGACGGATCAACATTGCGAGTCTTCAACGCAGCGCTATCCGGTGACAGCATTGTTGGCATGAGCGCAGACTCCTCGGCCTACGGGCCGCCTGTCCGTCTCGCGGTTGCCGTTGCAGATGTAGCGCGAGTAAAACTCATCCGAAGCGAGAGGGATCATTCGGCATCCGCAGCATCCTCAAGAGCGGTGAAGGGGATCCTCATTTTTTTCAGCCCGTTACTTTTGTTGATTGCGGCGTTCCGATTCGGGGGGTAAGAACAAATTGCTCTCAGAAAAGAAGCACCGACACGCGAATCTGCTGGCCGTTCGGGGCCGCTCCGCGACCGTTACGGAGTGCGCCGCGGCGCCACCTGATTTCAACCAGACTCGGGACTCACCAAGGGTCCATAGCGACCATCAAATGCGAGTCGGGCGAGAGAAGAATCGACCCACTGGATTTACAAGATTTCGCAGCGCTCTACCAGAAGCCGCTGGACTTCTTTCTTCGTGCCGTCTCGCGGTGATGAGGTCGGCTGGTCAACGCGGAGGCACCGGAGGCAGATATTTCGGTTTTAGACGGATCACTAAACAGGGGCTGAGAAAGGCCCCCCATTTATTAGTGGCCCGGCCCTCCGGCCCCTCCGGCCTAACACTAACAAATGGCGACACGCGGATTTACTAACCGTTTCTCGCTGGAGAGAAGCCCCAGTTTCTCCCCAAACTTAGAGGTGATCATCGGTGATACCCGGCCCAAAGGGACTCGGCGAGAGCGTTCAGGGATATAGAGAAGGGCGTAAATGACTTCCGCCCGACTTCAGACACGGCTCGCTAGAGATTTGCGCAGCTTTATCTATATGTTGTGCTAATAGGAAGTGCTGACCGTTGATTGGCGTATTTTGGAATCGCTCCGGTATCTTTCCGGTTCAATGAGTACGATCGAGACCCGCCGAGAGAGCCACCTCATGAGGACGTATTACCTGGCGCGGATAATTGTCGTCGTCGCGACCGTCGCCATCGCTGCGGCGTGCACTAAGCGACAAGCCCTTCCGCGCTTGCAGCCGGGAGTACTCAGTGCGACTCAGTCCCTGATACCCTCGCAGCAGGTTGCGCACCTCGACATACAGCAGGCATACGAGCCGATGGTGGTCCAGCATCCGGGCGGAGATCTCTTCGTCTCCGGCGCCGGAGAACCGTTTGTCAGCGACAGCGAGTATTACGCTAGACCCACCTACTGGGACTCGTTCCGGCGCGATCGCCTCTGGAAAAGCCGCAACAATGGTGCGACGTGGTCACGCGTCGACCTGGGTCCGAGTGCAGAGGGGGCGATCGGAAATTCGGACATGGACCTCGCCGTATCGCCCGACGGCACGCTGTACTACGTCTCGATGACCTGGGTCGAAACCATCGGCGAGGGGCAGCAGATCGCCATCGGGGTGAGTCGCAACATCGGTGAGACGTGGAGGTGGAACGTGCTCTCCAAGCATCGTTACGACGACCGGCCCTGGGTTGACGTGGCGCGGGACGGGACGGTGCACGTCGTCTGGAATGACGGCGAAGGCGTTCAACACGTCGTCAGCCGCGATGCGGGGGCGACATGGAGCCAGCCCGCGCTCGTATACCGTCACGCGGGCTCGAGTCATCTCGCCGTAGGACCGAATGGCGAAGTGGCAGTACGTCTGATTCCCTGGGCGGCCAGTCACAACTTCCGTAATCCTGCAGTGGATGCTATCGCCGTCAGCACCGACGCGGGAGTTCACTGGAAATTGTCTCCCGCACCGGGTCAGCGAAACTGGGGAACGTGGCGCGTGGGCGCCGCACATTCACGCCTCGACGATGGCGCTGAAATGTTTACAGGCGACAGGGCGACGAGGCGCTCCTCCGGAACGGGGATACCGCGCTGGGTCGAGCCGCTGGCGTGGGATGGCGAGGGCCGCCTGTACGCGTTGTGGGCCGAGCCGACCGGCATGTGGCTCGCGCAGTCCGCCGATCGCGGCACGACATGGGACAAGTGGCAAATTGTTCAGAGCAGCGCGCGCTGCTACTACCCGTACGTCGTCGCCCACGGTGACGGAGAACTTGCCGCGAGCTGGCACTGCGGGGAGGGCGACGCGCTTCGCTGGCAGGCAGCGCAAATAACAATGGGCCACGGCGGCTCGCCGCCGCGTGTCATGGTGTCGTCACCGTTGGAGCTAGACGCTTTCGAACCTGATGGCTTACGACACGACGGCGTGCGCCGCGCAACGGCGGGCGAGTACCTCCCGACTGTATTCCTGCGCGATGGGTCGTTCGGCGTAGTCACACCCATGCAGGGGACGGTTCGGAATGGCTTCACCTGGTGGCGCTTCGAGTCACGCTGATTTGCATCGCCAACGCACTTAAAAAAGGCGGGATCAGGGCTACTTAGCCGTCTATCGCAAAGAATTTTAATAAGAAGGGTTTTTGTGATAAATCCATTTTCTTGGCGGAGGCACCGTCACACAATTCGTCGCGCCGTTCCGTTTCGGAGTCGGTTAAGGATCGAGCTGCCGCAATCCAATGACTTTTAAGACACCGACTTAGAATTCAATACGCTTCATTGTCTGTTCACCCTTGCTTCCACTCCAGCCCACATCTTTTGTAGAGACTCCTTCGATAGATACCGCCCGTTGGCAACGACGGCGCTTATTTTTCGAGTGTTGGAGATGTCGTTGAGAGGATTCGCGTCGAGCAAAACCAAATCCGCGATCTTTCCCGGCGCGACGGTGCCGAGCGTATCGACGGCGCCGAAGAACTTCGCCGGGTTGAGGGTGGCGCTCTGCAAAGCAACGAGGGGAGTCAGGCCAGCCTTCACCATGAGCGACATCTCATGATGCGTCGCCAGGCCCGGAAGGTAGCTGCCGAGCCACGGGCCTCCGCTGCGCGAGGATCGGCACACCTGCATCGCTCGCTGCTTTCATGAACTGGCGGCGCTTTCGAACTCCTTCGGCGGCCGTTTCGCGGAGCGTGGGGCTGACGATGGAAGTCGTTGTATCACTCTTCCATCTGCGAAAAGTTTCGGGCGGAAGTACCTTGTTATCGGCACTCCCCAGCTGAGCGGCATCGAAGACGACATTACTTTCCTCGTCGGCCATGAGGGTAGGGGTCAGGAAGGTGCGATGAATGACGAACGCGGGATAAGGTCCCGAACCGCGCCCGACCGCATGTCCACTTGGCTCCATAGCAAAGCTTGCCGATCCAACAACGGGATTGAGTCGACGGCTGACGTTACTGCCACGCCGACAATGTCCCCGCGCCCAAGGTGGAGGTGCTCGATCCCGCGCGCCCCCAGCTCGATGGCCAGTCGCATGGCTACTAAGCGGGATGGATGGACTGCGACGGGCAACCCACGCGCGTTGGCCTCCGCGATGACAGCCGCGAACGGCTCTGCTGCGATACCCTCGTACATTTTGATGCAGCTCACTCCCTGATCGCTCAGAAAGCGCACTGCGCTCCGTGCAAGGTCAGGCGTCTCGACCGCGATCGCCATCTAGGGGTGCGTGGGCGGGTAACCGTCCAGCACAGGCCCACAGATCAATAGTCGCGGGCCGACGCGCTCCGCACTCCTGAGCTGCCGTTGTAGGACGCGAAGAGGAGTGAGGCTTCCGCCGACATCACGAATCGATGTCACGCCGAACGCGGGAAAGAGATCTAATGGTACATCTGGCTCGGCCATGACGTGCACGTGCATGTCCCAGAGTCCGGGGATCAAATACTTCCCCGTCGCGTCCACCACCCGGGCGCCCGATGGCACAGGGGTCGCCGTACTTGCTCCGACCGCCAGGATGCGATTCCCCTCCA
The DNA here is from genome assembly GCA_038254845.1 of Gemmatimonadales bacterium. Classification (GTDB taxonomy): domain Bacteria; phylum Gemmatimonadota; class Gemmatimonadetes; order Gemmatimonadales; family Gemmatimonadaceae; genus UBA4720. The sequence goes on from JBBSFT010000031.1 coordinate 6,110, forward strand.
CGATGACCGTACGATTCGGCAGCAGTATGCCGCGCTCGACATCGACCACAGTCACATGGATGAACGCGAGCGGAAACACCGATGCTTGGCCGCGATGACGCTCACCGCCGCCAACAAAGCCGAGACCAATTAGCAGGAATGCGGCGAGAGGCCGCATACGACCGTCCGGGAATTAGGTGTGGCCCAGGGAGCTCTCAAGATAAGAGTTTGAATCAGGCGCTTAAGCGATTGTGTTAGCGGAAGTTACAGGTAAAAAATCGCAGTTAACGCTGCTTAGGTGAATAGCCAAAGCTGCCGGAACCGCAGATTGGCACCGAATTTTGGGGAGTTTTTCGAGACATTTGTAAGAATAGCCACCAATTATGGTGGCTATTCATTTCGCGTATCCTCTTAAACCCCAGTCGTTTACGACAATGGCCAGGGGCGGAATCGAACCGCCGACACGCGGATTTTCAGAGACGGACACCGAATTTGCTACAGATCATTTGGGCTTCGACTTGTTTCCTGTAACTCCTGAAATTCGAAGCCGTTAACACCCTCCGTTGATTGCTGTTGCTGTTGTCAGTTTCGGCTGTGATCTGAAGTTTCACCACGTTTTGAGGAGAATTTAGGGAGTCTTTTTTTCGACCGTCGATATCAATTGTCTTCGTCAATCCGCCGAGGAGCTTGGCTCGTTCAACGCGGTAATTCCCGCGATCGTTCCCGTTGCTCGAACATGTGCGTAATGAAGCGCTGCCCTTCGCCGACACGTTCGACCTCGATGGCAACGGCTTCGACAGATTGCTCGATGTGTGTCAGGAGATCGGTGAGTTCACTGGGCTGAATGGGAGCTGCCACCGGGGAGCGCCGAACCAGGAAACGACTAGCCACGTAGGCACCGAAAGCCATCAGCACGAGGTGGCCACCGGCGTGCTGAAATTCTCCCTGCGCTGCGGCGGCCACTGCCCCGGCTGCGTTGGCAACGGTGAAGATTAGTGCGCCTATCCAGACTTTTGCCCGCCACGTCATTGAAGCGCCTGTTGCATGAAAGAACAACGGCGAAGCGACACGAATAGTGTCACTTCGCCGCCTCAGCCGGTCCTTCTAGCCCACTGCCTCCCCGCCTCTTGGGCGATGATCGTCATGGCTTGAGCTTCGCCTTGAGGTCGGCGAACCAATTGTCCACCTGCACCAGTCGAATTGTTTCCACTGCCGCCGAGCCAACCAGATCAAGAAAGATGAACCGTCCATCTCTGGTCACGTCGAAGGCCTGATGGTAGCCGGCATAGTTGAACCTCGTCGCGTCGAACAGCGGCTTGAGCTCGCTTACGTGAAATGCCGGGGCCGACGCAAGTTGTGCGGCAATGAGGCGGTTGGCACCGTTGAGAAAGAAGAGTTCCTTCCCGTCGGTGGACCAGACCGGTGACCCGCCGCCGCCGTTGGATACCTGCCACCGACCGGCCTCCGCGTTGGGGAAGGGCCGGACGAAGATCTCCGAAATCCCGCCTTCGTTCGATACGTATGCTACCCATCGCCCATCGGGGGAGAGGGCTGGCTGCAGCTCCGTGAACGCGCTGGTTGCGACGGGAACAACTGCAGAATCGCCGTTGGTGCTCAGGGCGAGGATGTCGCCGTTACCTGCAGCGCCGGTTTCGGTGCGCACGAGAAGCCAGTGGCCATCGCGCGACCATGAGACTTCCTGAATTGCCTTATCGAGGTGCACGAGCCGTCGATCGCGGCCGCCACCGTCCACGTTGCGTGCGTAGACGTCACCACCGCTGCCGCTGTCCCGCACAAAGGCAACTTCGCGGCCGTCAGGCGACCACGTCGGGCGGCGGTCATGGCCGCTGAAGGTGAGCCGGGTGACTGGCCCCCGGTCGAGTTGCTTGATCCAGATGTCAAGTCCGGCGCCCGGCGTGTTCACGCCCACGGCGGCCCGCCGCCCATCGGGAGAGATGACGAAGGAATTGAATTCGCCGGTCCACGCCGGATCGAACGGAGCCGTGACACCTGCGCGATCCTCGTGCTGCAAGGTGACAATGGTGCTGGTTGAGGTGCCGACACCGTACACCAGAGTCCCCGACGTGGACCAGGCCAGGCGCGCCACGGCCAGGTTGAGGGACACACCCTGAAGCACCGGCACGCCCGCGCCGCGGGCCTCGAGTTTCGACAGATCAAATGGTGCCACCAGCGCCACGCCGTCGCGCCGCACATACAACAAGTCACCACTGGGGAGATACCAACCCATGGCGACGTCATTGAGCAGCAGCTTCTGCTGACCGGTCTTGAAGTCGAGAACGTGCAGGCTCATGGTGGCACAGCCGGATCCGCAGACCTGAAAGATCAGGCCACGAGAGTGCGGCAACGGCGTCGGCAACATCGGCGCGAACCCTTTCAACACGGTGTCGGGCAACGCCACGGCGACCGCGCCGCCTGACTCGTTTACGCGTCGCAAGCTGAGCAGCGACACGCTGGGGTAGACAAGCGTGCCGTCGTCGAGCCAGGCGACGCCGAAACCAGCCCCGACTGAATCGGCGATAGTGATACTGGCACCTCCATCGACGCGCACCTTCTTGAGCTGGGTGCCGACGGTATACGCGATCCACTGGCCATCAGGTGAAAACACCGGCGAAGTTGCGTGCTCTGTCCCAGGAAGCACGACCGGATTGAGATCGTCGCGATGCTTGATCCAGATCCGCGACAACGAGTCCCCGAGAAAGGCGAGCCGGGAGCCATCAGCCGACAGTGCCATTGGTGGGCCGGCCAACCTGGCCGTCTGGAGTGGGACACTGTCGCTGAGCGAGATGTAGTGTCGCTCGATCGGCCGATCGGCCGCACGGCCTGCCCGGGTCCATCCCCAGCCAGCAGCAATAAGTGCCAGCACCAACCCGACTCCGAGCGGAATGGTCAGGTGTGACATCCAACGCGTGGGAGCGCTTGCATTGGCTGCGGCTCCTCCCACTTCGTCTCGGCGGTAAGCGGGATTTTTCAGCGCGTCGGCGAAGGCCTTTGCACTCTCGAACCTGTCTGCCGGAAGTTTTTCGACGGCGGTCGCAATCGCCGCTGCGATATTGGTTGGGACAGACTTCCGAAGCCGTGTAACCGGCGCCGCATCCTCCGTCACGATTTTCATGATGATCTGCTGGGCCGACGCGCCGGTGTGCGGCGGGTTCCCGGTCAGCATTTCGTAAAGCACGCTCCCGAGCGAGTAGATGTCGGAGCGGTTGGTAATCCCCTTCTCTCCTGTCGCCTGCTCGGGACTCATGTAATGCGGCGTCCCCAGCGACAATCCCGTTTCCGTCATCCGGCCGCCTGCCGCCGCGCTCAGCGCCAGCGCAATTCCGAAATCCGCGACCACCGGACGTCCGTCGTGCAGCAGGATGTTCTCCGGCTTGATGTCCCGGTGGATCACGCCATGGCGGTGCGCGTAGTCCAGCGCGTCGGCCACATCGGTGGTGATCTTCACCGATTCATCGATGCCGAGCTGAGTTTCACGGTCGAGTTTGCTGCGAAGAGTCTCGCCCTGGATGTAGGGCATTACATAGTAGAGGAAACCGGCGGCGGTGCCTGAATCGAACAGCGGCAGAATGTGCGGATGCTGCAGCGCCGCAGTTGTCTTGATCTCCACCACGAACCGCTCGGCTCCGATGACGGCAGCGAGGTCAGGCTTCAGCACCTTGAGTGCGACCTTACGATCGTGCTTCAGGTCCTCGGCGAGGTACACAGTGGCCATACCGCCCTCGCCAAGTTCTCGTTCTATGCGGTAACGGTCGGCGAGCGCAGCTGCGAGACGTTCCTGGTTTGGCAAGGCGGTTGTTGTGAAGTGAACGTTGAAGGCGGAGAAGTTCACTTAACGGCGCACACATTGTAAGTCGATACGTACCTCGTCTTGGCGTGTTCGATACGATAATGGTCGGTGTCGGCGGCATCATCGGCGCAGGGAATCTTCTCAATCCCTCGATCGTCGGGCGGCGTGTACACACCGTAGCGTTCAATTTCTTGCTCCTCTCCCGGACGACCTGCGAAACTCGCTTGCCCGAGGTAAACCCAATTGCTGCGACCGCCCAAAGGCTATTAGACGTCCTTGATGCCAAGTGCGTTCTCACCGCGTTGCTTCTCAGTCGCGTCGCTGCCGACGTGCTTCCGCGGTCGGCCCACCATCGAAACCACGCCTGTCGCGCCACGTACGTCTCGCTACGACCGCGCACCCTTGCGTGCGGCTCTCCCCCTCTTGACTCTCAAATGACCCACCTCCTTCGCGGGCTGCTGCTTGGCGCGACACTGGCGATCGTGGCACCACTCCACTCGCAGCAGCCGCCGTCCGCCCCGGGACATGCAAGACCGGTGGCCACACCCGCCTCGATGGCGCGTCAGGCCCGTCTACGTGCGTTCGCCGGCGTCTACCGGCTCGCGCCCGGCCGCGATCTCGCCATCGGTCCCTTTGACGAGCTCGGCGGACAGCTCGTGATGCTCGACCTCGGCACGCTCGACATCCGCATACTGCACGAGCGTGACGACTCCACCTTCTCAATGGGTACCACGCTCGCGGCCGAGACGCCGCTGATGGCCACCGTGGTTTTTCACCGCGACACCGAGGGACGACCGGCATCCCTGACGTGGCGCGGTGCCGGCGATGGTATTCACAGCGCGCCCATCGTGGGACGCGCGCGCACCGAGCAGGTGGAGTTCCGGAACGGCGACGTCACCCTCCGCGGCACGCTTCGCATTCCCGATACTCCGGGCGCTCATCCCGCGGTCGTGCTCGTGCACGGCTCCGGACCCGCGACGCGAGACGTGGGTTACTTCAACACCGTGTACGACCGCATGGGTGTTGCCGTGTTGTCGTTCGACAAGCGCGGGGCGGGCACGTCCAGCGGAGACTGGGAGGTGACGGGGCTCGACGAGCTGGCGGGAGATGTAGTGGCGGCGGTCAAGTTGCTGCGCACTCGCTCCGACATCGACGCGCATCACGTGGGGCTGGACGGCTCGAGCCAGGGCGGCTGGGTCGGCGTGCTGGCGGCAAGACAGGCAGCGGTCAGCCTCGCGCCCGATGCGGTGGCGTGGCTGTCGGTGCGGGTTGGGTCCGGGACCTCGGTGGGGAAGACGGTGCTGTGGGAACGGCGTAATCAATTCCGGCGCCAGGGACTCACGGCGGCGCAGACCGACTCGGCCGTCGCCTTCGCTCGCACCGTCTACGCGCTCGCGGCCGCGGGAGCACCATGGGATGCGAGCGACTCGGTGGCCCGCACGGTTGCCACCACGGGCTGGTTCGGGCGCGTGTACCCCGGCGGCCGCAGCCGCGACGACCGGTCGTGGACCTGGTACCGGAAGAATGCCGCGATCGACGTCATGCCGACGCTGCGGCAACTGACGATCCCGGTGAACTGGGCGCTCGGAGGGCCGACGAGAATGTGGAGACCCTGGAATCGGCGCCGCTCATCGCGGCGGCGCTCGCGGCCTCATCGAGCCCCGAATGGGCCGTCCACGTGCTTCCCGCCGATCACAGCTTCATCGCGGGCGACCCCGCGACACCGATCGGGGATGTGACGCGGAGCCGATCGGTAGCTGGCTACTGGGACGCGCTGGAGGCATTCACCCGGCGTCGGCTCGAGCATTGACTAGACTTTGCTCACCGTTTCGCTCTTACCGTTGGGCTTCTTTCCGACTTGTTCACGGTGCTGTGCGGCCGAAGCGCACTTTGATTTTCTCATTGGAGTCTTCTTTTCGAGTGCGCTTGATATTCTCGCTATCATTCGCATCGCGCGCGAAGATGTAACACGCTTGGGCTCGCAGTCTCAACACAGATTCAGCCTACGCTGCAATAGTAGCGCGGCTTAACTTTTGGTGTTCGGCGGCAACTTGCGGTGGCGCGGTCTAAACTCTCTTCACATCGCCTTCAGTATCGCCTCGTACCTCGGCGTTCCACGAAGTGGCGCGAGATCGGGGTCGGCTTCGATCCACTCTCGTTGTCCAAACCCCCGATCCACAGCACGCTCCAGCACTTCAATCGAGCGCTCCGTCTCGTTCAGGGACGCATAGACGCAGGCGACGTTGTAGAGAAGCGCCGAATCGTCAGGGTCCACCGCAAGCGCGCGGTTCGCCATGTCCAGTGAGCGCTCACGGTCGCCGAGGCGTGCGAGCGCGATTCCGCCGATAATCATGGCGCGTGTGTCGTCAGGGTTCAAATCCATGCGTTCGTCGAGAATCTGCACTCCGCGGCGATACCAGCTCTCGGCATTTGCTGTGTCCTTGAGCGAGTCGTACGCCTGCGCGAGAAGTACCGGCGCCTGGTAGTCTTCGGGACGGAGACCGGCGGCACGCTCGAAGAGCTTGATCGCATCTTCCGCGCGGCCCTCGGCAAACCGTGCTCGTCCGTAGAAGTAAGGGGCCTCGTAGAGTTTGGGATCGAAACGCATCGCTGTCTCGAATTCCTCCGCCGCTTCGTCCCATCGCTTGCTGAGGGAGACTGCGAGTCCCCGCGCAGCGTGGGATTCAGCCAGGTCTGGATCCAGCTCGAGTGCCTTGAGACTCGCGGTATCAGCCTGCTTGAGGTTGAACTCGCGAGCGTCGAAATACATGTAAAGAATTGAGCAGCAATCGGCGACGCCAGCATATGCGATCGCGTAATCAGGGTCGATTTGAATCGCGCGATTGAACATCTGCTTTGCAAACTCGAGATTTTTTCGGCTGAGCTGGTGAAAGTACTGCCGTCCACGGAGGTAGAAATCGTAGGCCTGAACGTTGGCGACCCGGCCCTTTCCGATCGCCTTCTTTTCGCCCTCTGTCAGGATCACTCGAAGCGCCTTGACGATGGCCTGCGAAATGTCGTCCTGAATGGCGAACACGTCCTCCATCTCCCGGTCGTATCGCTCCGTCCAAAGTTGATAGCCGTCGGCGACATTCACGAGCTGAGCGGTGACCCTTAGCCGGTTTCCGAGCCGGCGTACAGTCCCGTCAAGGACCGTCGATACGTGAAGTTTTTGACCAACCTCCGCGATGTCCTGATTCTTTCCCTTGAGCGCGAACGACACCATCCGTGATGCGACGCGGAGCGACTGTATCTTCGACAGCGCACTGATGATTTCGTCGGCCATCCCGTCGGCGAAATATTCGTTGTCTGGATCGTTGCTCATGTTCACGAACGGAAGCACCGCAACGGACTTCGCCGCCGACACCGCCTGCTGAGGAACGGTCGCCGTATCTGTCGGGGTCGCGACGTTGCCGGAAACGAGCGCCTGCCCGAACATCGCGGCACTCCTGTACCTTGCCGCCGAGTCCGTCGACATCGCCTTGGTAAGCGCCCGCTCGAGGTTCTCGGGAATATTCGGGCGAATTCCCCGAACTGGCTTCGGCGGTTCCGTAAACCTCTTCGACATCACCGCCTGCGGCGTCGGCCCGGTAAATGGCCGCTCGCCTGTTAGCATCTCGTACAGCATGCAAGCCAGCGAGTACTGGTCACTTCTGCCGTCGAGGTCAGTCGCGCCGGCAGCCTGCTCGGGACTCACGTATGCGGGAGTGCCGATCATCATCCCCGTCTGAGTGAGCGTATCGCTACCGGCTTCGCTCAGCGCTTTGGCGATTCCGAAATCCATCACCATCGCTTCGCCCTCGTAGAGCATTACGTTCTCGGGCTTGATGTCACGATGGATGATCCCCTGCCGGTGGGCATAGTCGAGCGCGGAGGCGATCCCGTTCGTGTGGTGCACTGCTTCGTCCACCGGGAGCTGCTTCTGCCTGTCCAGCCGCTCGCGAAGGGATTCTCCCTCCACGTAAGGCATCACGTAGTAGAGAAAGCCGTCGGCCTCTCCCGAGTCGAACAATGGCAGGATGTGCGGGTGATTGAGCCGTGCGGCGACCTTTATTTCGCGGAGAAAGCGATCCGGTCCAAGCGAGCTCGCGAGCTCGGGATGCAGAACCTTAAGGGCGACGGTCCGATCGTGCTTCGAGTCCTGCGCCAGGTAGACGGTGGCCATGCCGCCGCGACCGAGCTCTCGGTCGACGGTATAGAGGCCGCTGAGCGCGTTTTTCAGTCGTTCAATCGGGAGTGAAGCTGGAATTGGCCGTTCCGGTGAGGAGTGTGTGGCAGGCCAACATGCCCGCCGTGACCTCCCTGGTCAAGAAGCCAAAGGCCGCCGACTTTCGATCATTCCAGCGAACCACAAAAGCTTTCGAGCCGCTCGACCATTTTCCGGTCTCCTTCGATCCGTTCGATCATTTTGCGATTCGAGTTCAATCAGATCCCCGGGCACTTTGCCGCCTCCTGCCCGACATTAACAAATTACGACACGCGGCTTTGGTAACCGTTTCTCGCCGGAGAGGAGCCTCAATTTCTCCCCAAACTTACAGGTGATCATCGGTGATACCCGCCCCAAAGGGACTCAGCGAGAGCTTTCAGGGGGATTGATCGAAGGGCATACATGATTTTCCCCCCGACTTCAGACACTGTTCCGGAAGAGTCGGCGCGCAGCTTTGTTAATTGTTGCGGTAGCCGGTGCTCGCTGACCGTTCATTGGCGTGAATCCGGAATCTCCCGTACTGTTCCAGTCAATGAGTACGATCGAGACGCTTCAGGCCGCGCTCGCTGACCGCTACCTCTTCGAACGTGAAATCGGAGCCGGCGGAATGGCGACCGTGTACCTCGCCCGCGATGTCCGGCACGACCGTCAGGTCGCCGTAAAGGTTCTGAACCCCGAACTCGGCGCGGTGCTCGGCGCAGACCGCTTTCTTTCCGAGATCAAGGTCACCGCAAACCTGCAGCACCCGAATCTGCTGCCGCTGTTCGACAGCGGCGCCACGGGTGGACTGCTTTTTTACGTGATGCCGTTCGTCGAGGGCGAGACCCTCCGCGCCCGGCTCGATGCCGAGAAGCAACTGCCGGTCGAAGAGGCGGTGCATATCGCGACCTCCGTGGCGAGCGCGCTCGGCTACGCGCACGAGCACGGCGTGATTCACCGGGACCTCAAGCCGGAAAACATTCTCATCCACGCTGGCCAGCCGATCATCGCGGACTTCGGGATTGCGTTGGCCGTGAGTAAGGCCGGGGGAGCGCGGGTCACGCAGACCGGGCTCTCGCTCGGCACTCCGCAGTACATGAGTCCCGAGCAGGCCGCGGGGGACCGCGTGATAGACGCGCGCAGCGACATCTATTCGCTCGGCGCCGTTACATACGAGATGCTCGCGGGCGAGCCGCCGCATTCCGGCAGCAGCGCGCAGGCGATCATCGCGAAATTGATGACGTCGGAGCCGCGGCCGCTACATACGCTAAGATCGACGGTTCCAGTTCACGTTGCGGCGGCAGTCGAAAAAGCCCTCGCAAAACTGCCCGCCGACAGGTTTGCGTCGGCACGCGAGTTCGCGCAGGCGCTCACGAATCCGTCATTCAAGCTTTCGACGCGCTCCGGAATCGCGGCGCAGATGGCGGGCAGCAGTGCGTCTATCAGGAAGTGGAAGCGCATCTCGGCCGGCGTCACCGGAGTCGCGGCTTTGTGGCTCGCGGCATTCCTCTGGATGTGGTTCAGGCCCGTCCCAACTAAGCTAGCGGTGCGGTACGTCATTTCGTTCGACTTTACTCAGGCGCTCAGCGGTGTGTACGGACGGATCGCGATATCACCGGACGGATCAACCATCGCATTCACCGGCGGCCTGGAGCGCCGGCTCTACGTGCGTCGTCGGGACGAGTTGAACGCTGTTCCCCTTCCGGGGACTGAAGGAGCGCTAGGGCCGTTTTTCTCACCGGACGGGCAACAGCTTGCTTTCACAACGCTCAGCAATGTCCTGAAAGTGGTCTCATTGAAAGGAGGGCCGCCCACCATTTTGGCCGACTCTGTCGTCGGGCGAAGTGGCGGTTCGTGGGGAGCGGACGGGCAGATTTACATTCCGTCTAGGGCTAACACCGCAATCGTGCACCTCGCGTCGTCGCCCGGCTCGAAACCAACTCCCGTAACCGTTCTCGACAGCGCAAACGGTGAGGTCGCTCACCGCTTTCCGGACGTGTTGCCAAATGGGAAAGGAATGATCTTCACGGTTGCCTACGGAGGAAAGGGTCGGACCGGCAACTCGATCGCAGTGGCCGACCTCGCGACGCACAAGCATACGGTGCTCGTGAACGGCACGCAGGCGCATTACTCGCCATCCGGACACCTTCTATACGTGACGGAGAACGGAACCTTGATGGCCGTTCCGTTCGACCAGAACAAGATGCGCACAGCCGGCGAACCCACGGCAATAGCCGAAGGTTTACACATTGGCTTTCTCGGTTCCGTAGATGTCGCCATCTCCCGCACGGGAACGCTGCTCTATGTCTCAGGCGTCGGGCAAGGCAATGGCCAGCTTGCCTGGGTAGCACGCGACGGCAAGGCGCAACCGGTTGACTCCGCTTGGCACGGATACTTTCAATATCCATCAATTTCTCCCGATGGAACTCGCTTGGCCGTCAACCTGTCCGAGTCAGCGAGGATGGATGTCTGGATCAAACAACTGGATCGTGGGCCAAGCCTCAAGCTCACGTTCGATGCAATCAACAATTCGTATCCTTCGTGGACGCCGGACGGCCGGTCGGTGACGTTTTACTCGAGCGCGGCCCAAGCGGGAGCGATAAATAGCGATCTCTGGACGAAACGCGCGGACGGCAGCGCACAGGCGATTCGGCAACTGCACTATGGCCGCGCACTGGCAGAAGCGCTTTGGTCCCACGACGGCAGGTGGCTCGTCATCAGGACCAGTGCCGGCGACAATGGCGGCGGTGATCTCCTCGCCATCAGACCGGGCATAGATACTGTTCCCATTCCTCTTGAGGCGACCAGGTTCAGCGAGTATTCGCCGACCCTTTCGCCAGACGATCGCTGGCTCGCTTATTCATCGAACGAAACGGGAAGAGACGAGGTCTACGTCGCACCATTTCCGAATGCTGGAACCGCCAAGTGGCCGGTTTCTACCCAAGGAGGCAGTGAGCCGCTTTGGTCACACCACGGGAATGATCTCTTTTATCGTGATGCCTCCGGAAATATGGTTTCCGTCAACGTAAACACGAGGCCGACATTTTCCATCGGCGGGGCGAGAGTCCTTTTCCCAACGAATCGGTACCTCGCGAACCCGCAACATCGGGAGTACGACATCTCAAGAGATGACAGTCGCTTCCTTATGGTCGGGCTGGTTGGAGGGAACTCATCCGACAAACTCATCGTCGTGGACAATTGGTTCGAGGAGTTGAAGGCAAAGGCGCGGAAGTGACCCGACACTCGAACAAATTTTCCCTCCTGGATCTCACTCCATTAATTGGAGACCCGGCCGCGATGATCATGCCGCGCCATCACCGCGGTTTGCTGTGTAGCTCGAGCACCCCGTGTGGATCAATGCGAATAATCGTGTAGACGATGTGATCCGTTGTGATTTCAATGAAACCATGCGGAGTATGCGGAGGGATGATAACGATGTCACCTGGGCCCACTCGTGTGCGCGTCCCCCCACTGATGTACTTGCCTTGTGAGCTTGGGCCGAGCTTACTCATGTGTGCGTCGTCCGTGAGAGCCTTCGGCGACTCGAGTGATCCGCCCGTGATGAGGACACCACTGCCTTCGATTATTCGATACACCTCGGCAACAGCGTCATGGACCAGCGCATCGTGCAGAGTGCGGCCGTCGATCTTGTTGCGACGAACCACCGCTACCCCAACGTTGTACGTGGATTCCACGCGTACCACGCGGAGAACGGCGTCCGAGAGCGCGGCCGTATCGGGTCGTGCAACCGCTGCAGCGATCTCTCCTGATGCAACGATGGTCGCTCGAGGTGCTGAGGATTGCGGTAACGTATTCTTCTGTGCCGAAGCCGCGCTCGATACAATGAGTGCGGCCATCATGACAAGCCGATTGACTTTCAAACCTTGCTCCATGGTGTGATGGCAAGTTCCTGGGAGCCGGAACGTATGCCGCTCTCGACGACCCTGCAAATGTGTCAGCTCGGGTGCATCATCTGCTGTCCGAGCTGATAGGTACATATTGATGCGTGCGATCTCCTGACATTTCCCCCACCCTCAAAGGTTGCTGCGCGACTGTGGACTGTGGACCAAACTGCAGATCGTCAGTTGACCGACGTCTCACGTCTTACCGCTGCGCTCGCTGACCGTTACACGATCGAGCGGGAACTTGGCGCGGGCGGCGTGGCGACGGTCTCTCTCGCCACCGACATCAAGTATCATCGCAACGTGGCAATCAAGGTGCTGCACGACGATCTCGCGGCGTCGATCGGATCGGATGGATGGAGAGACCTTCGCGAACTCAAGGTAGCCCGAGCTGGGTGTTGATCGCTAACGGGTAACCGTTCTACCCTTGGCTGCCTACTCTGCTGCGAAACGACCACTCGCGTAAACTCTCGGACGTAATTTGTGAAATCTGCCAGAGTGGACTCCCTGCTCAAGTTTAATCGTCTGATGCTACGCGACGCGTCGAAACCGCAGCGTTCGTGTCACCGGCTCCCCATTTGCGGCGCGAGTGTCGAAGTAGATGACCAGCTGTTCTCCTTCGAAACGAAACCGCCGTGTCACTTCCCGACCGACGTCAGCCGGATTTAGTGCAGCGTTGAAATGGTGCGTGACAGTATGAGCTTGGATGTCCACTACATAGGTGCCAAAGTAGGCATCGTAACCCCCAATTGCAGCGCTGTTGTTGTGTTCGGCAGACTGAGGAGTTTGTGGCGGCGGAGCGACATTAATCTGTAGTGAGCGGCCGGAGCGGCGCATGAGTTGCGCCGACACATGTCCTGCAGAATCATAGATCAGTAGAGCGATCGGGTCGGAACCAAGGGATGGTTCGACGAGTGTTCCTCCATCGGCGGTCCGATCGATGCGCGAGACTAGGTCCCAGCTTCCAACGAGTGAGACCCTCGAGCTGTTTGCCGCGGTTCCTTGCTCGGTCTGCGGACGTACGAGACATGAGACCAAAAGGAGCAGAGCGATCGTAACTGCAGAGAGTTTGAAACGTCGCATGCCAATCTCCGATGGACCGATGTGCCTGCGTTGCGGTCTCGTATTTAGATCCGTAGGCAGTTTGCAACCATCGTGATCGGGGCGCTAGCTCGACGCAGTTTGGGTTGACCCACAAGACCCAACACCGTGCGTTGGCCGTGCGCATCATGAAACGTGATGATCGCCCTGTTAGTCCGCGATGTCTGGCGAGGTTCTATCAGAAGCTGCTGAACTTCCTTCTGAGTCCCTCTCACGATGAGTTCGGCTGGCCAACGCGCGGAGGCACCGGAGGGACCGGAGGCAGATATTTTCTTTTTAAGACGCATCACTAAAAAGCGGATAAGAAGGTGTATCCATTTATTAACGGCCCACTCCCTCCGGCGCCTCCGGTGTCTCCGGCCTCTAACTCGTGGTCGTCTCATTGCCACAGTTTGTGCGCTAGGCTTGGGATTCGTGACATCCAAATTGCGCTGGCGCGAGGTGATTTCGTTGCTATCGGCTCGGGATTTTTTCCCGCAGTTCGTCGCTCCAGTTGAGTACGACGACGACCTGCGCTTGCCGGGCCGAGTTCTTCAGGAAGATGAATGACTTGCCGTCGGGGCTGACATCGTAGAAGGTGTGCCCGCCGTCCGATACAAAAGTCTGGGAAAACAGCAGCCGACGGCCGACAACAGAAAACTCGGGGCCGGTGACGATTGCTGCAGCCATCAGCTTCTCGCCATCGCGATAGAACAATTTGTCACCCTTTCGCGACCACACCGGCTCCTGGCCTCCGGCCGATGACACCTGAACCATTCCGCCATCAGCAGGAAACCTCCGCACGTAGACTTCTGTCCGGCCCGAACGATTCGACCAGTAGGCGATCCAATGGCCATCCGGCGAGACGCGGGGCCCCTGAAGTGTTCCTCCATTTGCACCTGCTTCGAGCCAGTTAACGGGTTTACGATCAGCGAAATTGAGCGTGGCGATCACCGGAAACGGCTCATCGTCCAGGTAGATGAGCGTCTTTCCATCCGGTGTCCACGAGGCGTCGTATTGATCGCCGTTCTTCCTGAGCACTGCCTCTGGCCGCGCGCTGCCATCCAGCGGCATGACGAACAGGTCTTCTGCGGTCGTATCGTTGCGCGCCGTGAATGCGAGCTCCCGTCCGTCCGCTCTCCATTCGGGCTGATGCACGTCTTCTCCTGCATACAGTCGCTGCGGCGTTCCCGAGCCGATGTCATACAGCCAGATCTCGCCAAACGCACCACCACGGGTATCGAAAAGAAGCCGCTTGCCATCCGGTGAATAGCGTGGGCGGGCGTATGTTTTCTCCTCCATCGGCAGCGGGTGAAGCACACCGGATTCATCGACGATCACCGGTTGATTCGGCAGCGCGCCCCTCACGTATGCAAGGCCGCCGTTTGCCGACACCGCGTAATTGGATGCACCCGGATTTACAACTTCGATTACTTCGTTCAGCGGACGCTGTTCCGTGCCAGCGCGGAGGCTGGCCGGATCGAATGAGACGGAGTAAAGGGCTCCTTCAGCATTCGCAAAGACGAGCCTGCCGTCGACATATCTTGGTCCAACTCCGCGAAGCCCAAGTGGAGTAAACTTTCCATCGAGTCTCGTCGATGCGATTTCCGCTGTCTGAATGGCACCATGCCAGAGAGTGAATACAATGCCCTTGCCGTCTGGCATGAACTGCGGCCACATGTGCCGATCGCCTGCTGGTGGTGTCGTCAGCCTCCGAGGTTTTCCTCCCTCCGAAGGCACGATTGCCAAGCCTCCGTCATTTCCGGTGAAGACAATGGTACCGTCCGGGCCCCAGGCAGGGCCGCTGACGCTCTTCAGCGAATCGACGATCATGATGGGTGTTCCACCGCCGATCGGAATTTTCTTGATTCCGGCATCCTGCACAAAACCAATCCATTTGCCATCCGGTGAGAAGAAAGGACCACTGGCGCCGAGGGTGCCGGGAAGCACGCGGATGTCCATGTCCGACATCGACCGCACCATCAATCCAAGAGAGCCGGCATACACCAGAACCGAAGCGTCGGGAGAGAGCGTGATCCCCCGCACCCCGGGGTTCTGCTGTGCAGGCTGATCGAAAGCGAATCGCACCGGGGTCCTATGCATCTCTTTTTTGCGGAAAGTACCCCATGTTCCAAGTGCGATTGCAATCGCCAGGGCGATCATCCAGGGCCACGCATTGCGGAGTAACGCCGTCCCCGCAAGCTTCGAATTAACCTGCGCGACTTCACGAAAGCGTGCAGACCCTGCGTCGCCCTTGCCTTGTAAAGCCTCAGCGAATTCGTGTGCAGTAGCGAAGCGATCCGCGGGGAGCTTGGCGAGTGCTTTCTCGATCGCCCAATCCACAGTTTCTGGAACCGTATCTCTTGCGAACCGCACGTGCGGTGGTTTTTCGGTAAGCACCTTTGCGATGATCGCCTGAGCGGTGCTCCCTAAGTGAGGCGGATCGCCGGCGAGCATCTCATAGAGCACCGCTCCCAGCGAATAGATATCGGAACGAGCATCGATCACTCGGTCGCCCGTTGCCTGCTCGGGCGACATGTACTGCGGAGTTCCAAGCGACAGGCCGGTCTGCGTAACGCGATTCCCTCCGGCCTTGGATACCGCCAGCGCGATTCCGAAATCCGCCACAAGTGGCTGGCCTTCATGCAGGAGAATGTTTTCGGGTTTGAGATCGCGGTGGATCACTCCCCGCCTATGCGCGTAATCGAGCGCGCTCGCCACCGCGATCGACAGGCGCAGAGCTTCCTCAACCGGCAGCTGCTTCTCGCGCTCGAGCCGCGCTCTCAACGATTCTCCCTCCACGTAGGGCATTACGTAGAAGAGGAGCCCATCAGCATCACCAGAGTCGAACAGCGGCAGCAGGTTCGGATGCTGAAGATTAGCGGTAACTTTTATCTCGGAGAGGAAACGGTCGCTGCCAAGAACGGCCCCGAGCTCGGGGTTCAGTACCTTCAAGGCGACGAGACGATCATGCTTCAGATCGCGGGCGAGGTAAACGGTCGCCATACCGCCGCTACCTATCAGGCGTTCGACAGCGTAGCGAGAGATCAGCGCGTTTGTCAGTTGTTCGCGAACGTCCGTCGACATGGATGCACCTCGAGGGGAACGCCGAAAACGTACGCCGCAGCCGAAGCAACGCAACACCGCATTTGCGTTGGTCTACCATGCCATCCCTTCTTTTCGAAGAAGTCGATCTCCTCTCTGGCCGGTTTGAATGCCACACTCGGTAGCACTGTCGAGCGCTCCGTCCGCATCATCGGGGTGTTGTCGCGGTTTACAAGCAGCAGGTCGCGCCGAGAGTAATCACGACATGCCCGGAGCAGCGGAGGGACCGGAGGCAGATATTTCGTTCTTAGACGGAATCGTTAACAGTTACGAAGAAGGTGTCTCCATTTATTACCCGTCCGCTCCTTCCGGCCCCTCCGGTGTCTCCGGCCCTAACACCTAACAAATGACGACACGCGGTTTTACTATCCGTTTTTCGCCGGAGAAGAGCCCGGATTTCTCCCCGAAGTTCCTACCGGAGAAGTGGCTCCGCTTTTCTGTACAGCGAAACAGTGTCGGATAACTGGATAGGCGAGCGGGGTCATGCTGCCTTTTCAACTGGCAGCTGTGAAAAGTACGATTCATCGGGGGTTCGATCGGCGAGACTCGAGTGCGGACGA